>JBDTTF010000001.1:0-5822 GCA_039930765.1 Gemmatimonadota bacterium
GCTGTTACCGAGGCGGATCTCGCGGCGGGGGTAAAATTCCTGTACGCTACTCACGGATTGCGGGTCGAACCGTCGGGTGCCGCGACGGTGGCCGCGCTGGTGGGTGGCCGCTGCAAGCCCGGGGTACCCACCGTCGCCATCCTCAGCGGCGGCAACGTCGACCCTGACCTCTTCGATCGGCTGGTGCGCGAATGACTCCGCTGGGCCAGAAGATTCTCGTCGCCGACGACGACCAGGCGCTGTCCAGGACCCTGACCTGGATCCTCAAGGAAAACGGGTACGAGGTCACCACCATTCCCGGTGGTGAACACCTGATGGAGCAGCTCAAGGCCGAGCAGTACGACCTGCTGCTGCTCGATATCATGATGCCGCGGGTCGACGGGCTGCAGCTGCTCGAGAAGCTCAAGAAGGATGAGCGCTACAAGGACCTGCCGGTCCTGATGATCTCCTCGATGCCCCCCGAGGAGGCCACGGTTCGCTCCTTCGGACTGGGCGCCGCCGACTTCATCTCCAAGCCATTCCGGGTCCGGGAGCTGCTGGCCCGGGTCAAGGCCCATCTCCGGATCGGCCGCGAGCTGAACCAGGCCCGGGCCGAGGCCCGCTCGCGCTCCGAGATGGTGGACATCCTGCAGGAAGTCACCGCCTCGCTCAAGCCCGATGAGATCTACAGCATCCTGGTGCGCCGGGTGGCGCGCGGGCTGGGCATTTCCAAGTGCTCGCTGATCGTGGCCGGCGAGGGAGAAGACCACGGCGTCGTGGTCGCGGCCTACGAGAATCCGATGCTGCGGAATCTCCGGGTCGAACTCCGTCGCTACCCCGAGATCAAGCGGGCGCTGGAGCGGCGTGAGGTGGTCCTGGTCCAGAATGTCCGCACCGATCCGCTGTACAAGGATGTCCGGCTCGAGTGGGAGGCTGAGGGGCGGGCGGTCCCGACCGAGTCGGCCATTGCGTTGCCGTTCAACCTGCGGGACCAGCCGGCCGGCGTCTTCTTCCTGCGCACCACCGAGAACGATCCGCCGCTCAACAGCCAGGACGTGGAATTCGCCGACCAGGTCATCCGCGCCGCGGTGGCCGCGCTCGAAAAGGCCTACGATTTCGAGAACGCGGTGCTGGGCAAGGAACAGATGAAGCAGCTGGCCGAGACCGACCCGCTGACCGAGACCTACAACCGCCGTGCGCTGGCCGAGAAGCTGATGGGCGAGCTGGACCGCGCCAGCCGCTATGGCGCGCCGCTGGCCTGCCTGATGCTCGACATCGACAAGTTCAAGGACATCAACGACACGATGGGCCACCTGTTCGGCGACAGCGTGCTGCGGCAGATTGCCCACATTCTCCGCCGGGAGCAGCGCACCGTGGACATCGTGGCGCGCTACGGTGGCGAAGAGTTCGTGGTGCTGCTGCCGGAGACCGGTCCCGAGGGAGCCCGCACCTTTGCGGAGCGGGTGCTCAAGCGGGTGGATATCCACGAATTCGGCGATGCCGGCCGGCCGGTGCACGTCACCCTGAGCATCGGGGTGGCCTGCTACCCGCTGGCGGGAATCACCGACGGGGAAGAGCTGCTCCGGCTCGCCGACCAGAATCTCTACCGGGCCAAGATGGACGGACGTAACCGGTTCCGCGATTGAGTCACCGGCGCTGCCCCAAGTGCGGCAAGACGTTCGAGGAGCCCGCCCGGTTCTGCGCCCAGGATGGCACTCCGCTGGTGGCACTGGCCGGCGAGATGCCACCATCCAAGACGCTGGTGCGCCCCGCGGCCACCGCGCCGAAGCCGCGCACCAATGAACGGGCCGGCAGCCTCAGCAATGAGCTGCTCGATAGCCGGTACCAGGTCGGCAAGAAGCTGGGCGAAGGCGGGATGTCCTACGTCTATCTGGCCCGCGAAGCGTCCACCGGGCAGTCGGTGGCCATCAAGGTGCTGTCCCCCCGGCTGTCGGGCGACAAGAGTTCGGTCGAACGGCTCCGCCGCGAGGCGGGCCTCGCGATGCGGCTCGATCATCCCAACGTCTGCCGCATCCTCCGGCTCGGCGAAACCGAGGACGGGATCATCTACCTCGTCATGCCGTACCTTCCCGGTGACCTGCTCAGCGACCGGGAAGTGGCCAAGATTCCGATCTCGCTCGAGGCCGGACTTGGCTGGCTGGTCCAGATGTGCCAGGGACTGCAGCATGCCCACGATCTCCAGATTATCCACCGCGATCTCAAGCCCGAAAACATCATGCTGGTGCCCGACCCCGATGGGCCGGGTGGATCGCGCGCGGTGGTCATGGACTTTGGCCTGGCCAAGGAGCGGCGCCAGGAACCCGAGCTGGCCAAGCTCACCGCCACCGGCATCGTGCTCGGCACCCCGGAGTTCATGAGCCCCGAGCAGATCCGCGGCAAGGCCATCGACGGCCGCAGTGATGTCTACGCGTTAGGGATCCTGGCCTTCGAGATGTTCACCGGACAGCTGCCGTTCGAGGGCAAATCGGCCCAGGAAATGATGATTGCCCGGCTGCGCGGCAAGGCCCGGTCGCTGCGGTCAGTCAAGCCGGAACTGCCGGCCCGTCTCGATGCCGCGCTGGCCAAGGCCATGTCACTCGAACCGGACGAGCGGTTTCCCACGATGACCGCATTCGCCGAGGCGCTGCAGGCCACCGAGGAAAGCGGGATCTTCGCCAAACTCTTCCGTCGGTGATCCGCTCGACCACGTTCGACCCTCCCGAGTACGCCGGCTGGAAAGCTGAGCCGGAGCTGGTCCAGCAGTATCTCCGCACCATCAGCCAGGACTCCAATCGCAAGGCGCTGATCGAGGCGCTCGACCGCGACCCGCTGCTCGAGCTGTATCGCCGGCTGGTCAGGGCCCGGCTCATCGACCAGGTGCTGGCGGGCTGGGTACGACAGGGGGTCATTGCCGAGGCGTGGCTGGCAACCGGGGAAGAGGCCTGCACCACGGGTCCGTTGTTCGCGCTCGATCCGAAGGCAGACTACATCCTGCCGGTGATCCGGAATCATTCGGCCAATGCCGATTTCGGTCTGCCGCTGGTTGACCTGTTTCGCAGTTACCTCGGTAGCACCGATGGTCCCTCGCGTGGCCGCGATGCTCATCCGGGCTCGGTGACTCATCATGTCATACCGCCGATCGGTTCCCCCGGTGCCATGGTGCCGGTCTGCCTGGGTCTCGCGCTGGCGGCAAAGATCCAGAACCGGGCTTCGGTGGCGCTGACCTGGATCGGCGATGGAGCCACCAAGTCTGGCCCGACTCACGAAGGGCTCAACATGGCCGCGGTACAGCGGGTGCCGGCCGTCTTCATCATCCAGCACCACCAGGTGGCGCTGGGCGCCGGGCCGGAGCAGCATCACTGGCCCGCCGATTTCAGCGATTGGCCCGAGGCATACGGCATGGCCGGCGGTAGCTTCGATGGCAATCATGTGCTCGATGCCTGGGCGGCTACCGCGCTGGCGGTGCAGCGCTGCCGCCGGGGTGAAGGTCCGGTCATGCTGGTGACCAATACCTTTCGCATGGGCGGCCGCTCGACGGACGACGAGCGCCAGTGCCGGGATACGATCACGGCCGAATCGTTTTCGGCGTGGGGCAAGCGAGATCCGATCGGGATGTATGAGGAGTATTTGCGGGGCCGCGGGGTACCGGCAGGTGAGTTGAGCCGGGTGGAGGCGGTAGTGCGGGATGAGGTGGATCAGGCGGCCGAATCGGCAGGGGCCGGGAATCGTGATGGCGTGCCGGAATCCGCATTGAGTGGGGTGTATGCGCGGGAATCGATAGGGTAGGTCGGACGGCCAAAGGCCGTCCTGACCTACCCGTACGCGACGATGTTATTGTCGGGACGCATTGTATGGGCGGGTCGGTATGGGCGGGTCGGTAGGGGCGGGTCGGTAGGGGCGGGTCGAGCAGGAGCGCAGCTCCTGTAAGACCCGCCCGTACGGCCCGCCCGATGATGTTCGAGGGACAGATCCATTTCCATGGGAGAGCATTCGATGCAGAGATCCATGCGTACCCGAGGCGCCATCCGCGTCCTGATGCTGATCGGGCTGGGTGCGGTGGTGGGTGCCGGCGGCAGTTACGCGCTGCGATCGGGCAGCCATCATCTCGACCGGGTCACCACTCATGGTGAATGGGTCAAGATCGCGAATGCCTCCGGCGACTCGATCCGGGCCTACGTGGCCTATCCCGAACGCAAGGATGCGGCGCCGGCGGTGATCGTGATCCACGAGATCTTCGGACTCACCGACTGGGAGCCGACCGTGGTCGACAAGCTGGCGGCGGCGGGGTACGTCGCCATCGTGCCCGACCTGTTGTCCTCGAAGTACGGCAAGACCCCGGCCGATCCGGACAGTGGCCGGAAGATCACCGCCATCCTGGTGCCCGATCAGGTCACCGCCGACCTCGATGCCACCTACGCCTGGATTACAAGGCAGGTGGGGGTGAAGCAGGACGCCGTTGGCACCATCGGCTTCTGCTGGGGCGGTGGCCAGAGCTTCCGCTACGCTACCAACAACCCCAGGCTCAAGGCGGCAGTGGTCTGCTATGGCCCGCCACCCGATTCGGCCGCGCTGGCCCGAGTGCACGCCCCGATCCTCGGCGTCTACGGCGAGAACGATGACCGTACCACCGGAGCGCTCCCGGCCATCTCGGCTCAGTTCAAGCTGCAGGGGGTTCCGTTTCCCCACACGATCTATCCCGGCACCGGTCACGGGTTCCTCAAGCCTGGCCGCAAGGGTTCGGACACCGATCAGGTGGACAAGGCGTGGGGGGATATTTTGGGGTTCTATAAGCAGTACCTGAACAGGTAAGTGCGTGAGAGGTGACAGGTAAGAAGTGAGCGGGAGTCTTCATTCGCTGTGCCCCTCTCACCTCTTACCTCTCACCCGGCCAGTTCAGATCTGAAGCGGCACTCCACATCCGACCCTGCCGGGAGCCCCCATGATCCACCACCTCGTCCTCATCCGCTTCAAGCCAGGCACTCCGCAGGTACAGATCGATGCCGCGGGCCAGGCGCTGGTCGGTCTCAAGGGCATCGTGCCTGAAATCCACCAGGTCCAGTGGGCCACGAACCTGGCCCCCAGCGCCGCCGAGTACCCGTGGGTGCTGTCGGTGCAGCTGGATGACATGGCGGCGGTGAAACGCTACCTGGAGCATCCCACCCATGTGGCCGTGGTCGAGCGCCTATTGGTTCCTATCCGCGAGGCTCGGCTCGCCATTGACTTCGAGGTCGCATGATTGCCCTGCTCTTGATGGCGCTGCAGCAGCAACCGCTGGCGGTCCGGGCCGACACCCTCAAGGCCGAGCACAATGCGCTGGACTATGATATCCAGCTGTCGCTGCCGGATACCGGGGGACACTTCGTCGGTCAGGTGCAGACCCGATGGCTGGTCGGATCCACCGAGCCGATTCATGCCCAGCTGGACACGGTATTCAAGGTGGTGCGGGTGCTGATGGATGGCGAGGTGCAGACCAGGCTGACCCGAACGTTGTATGGCAAAGAAGATGGATTGGTCCTGATCCCGCATCGGCGTCATGCGGGAGACACCCTGACCACCGTTATCCGGTATCACGGCTTTCCGCGTGACGGACTGATCATCGGGACCAACGGCTACGGTGCCCGAACCATGTTCGCCGACAACTGGCCGGACCGGGCCCACGACTGGCTGCCGGTGCAGGACATTCCCTCCGACAAGGCCACCGCGACATTCCACGTCGAGACGCCGGCAGGCATGCAGGCCATCGCCAATGGGGTGCTGCTCAAGGTCGATACCCTGGGCCAGGGCCGCACCGTCTGGAACTACCGGATCAGCGAGCCGGTGCCGGTCTATACCTTCGTCATTGG
>JBDTTF010000002.1:0-8074 GCA_039930765.1 Gemmatimonadota bacterium
TAGAGCGCTTGCCTCCGGAGCAAGAGGTCGTGGGTTCGACTCCCTCCGGGCCCATGCAGGTCACAGAAAGCCCCGCACTGAGATGCGGGGCTTTTTCATTGCGAGTGTGTCAAGTCAGGACTGAGGTCGTGACAGCCAGCGTGTCAAGAATCCCTCAAGGCGTAGCGCGTCAACTTTACTGATCGACTGCGAGGCGAGAGAATTGAGAACACCTAAGGAGCCTCAATGTCTGACAAATCTGTCGCCCCCCCAATCCCCGATTTTGCACCCTTCATCAATCCCGCCGTGCCCTCAGGGGACACAGGACCGCAGCGTGTCCTGCAAAGAGTTCCCACCGACCGCTAGATGGCCACCTCCGGCCTCAGCTGCTGCAGGCGAGACCTAACACATCATTGTGTTGCTCGACCCGGTACTCCTCCACCGGCGTCCGATGCTTGATTGTACCCAGGTGCCCATAGACCCCGAGCACGATGGAGAGGTCGCGGTGACCGAGCTCCTGCGGGAACACGGCATCAGCCGGCCGACCTGCCGTGTTTGGCGAGACCGCTACGCCGAAGCCGCGGTCGCCGAGTTGACCAAGCTCAAAGCCCGGGACGCCGAGCACGCCATGCTGAAGCGGATGCAGGCGGAGCTGGCGATGGCTCAGCGAAATTGAGGACGAATGACCAGTACCTGCGTAGCGAAGTAGCCGGGAGCACCCGGAGGCCCCTCCACCGAACCGTACGCCACTGACCCATCATGCCAGATCACAAGCGAGTCCCCGGCCGCGAGGTCGCAGGCGGTCACTGGTACTGGCGCTCCCGATCCACGCTGGAGAAAAACTGGCGTGGCCCGTCCCACAACGACGCCGGCATTGGGGGCAGTCGCTGGAGCCATTGTGAGCCACAGATTATGCTGGTGGCGAGGTCCCGCGGGGGTATTCCCCGAGTCCACGAAGACCGATTCCAGCTGGCCGGTAAGGTCAGGTACGGAGCTCCGAAGCAGCGCAAGGCTGGTGGTGCAGTCAGGGTCGGCGCCGGTGAGGGTTCGTTGGCTGCACCCGGCCAGCAGCAGTCCGGTCAGTCCCACCAGCACCAGCCGTCGGGCGGAACCGCTCATCGAACCTCCGCAATCGTGGAGCGTGCGTTCCGGTGATGACTCAGATCTATCTGAGGGTACGGTCCGCCACCAGCCTCACCCCCGGGTAATGTTGCCCCTAACATCCGGGCCGAGCGTTGGCCGGGCCGAGTCGGCTTCTCCCACGAAGACCGCCAGCGCTTTCGGCAGTATCCGGTACTTGAACGGTCCGGTCATGGTCTCGACCTCCCCATCATACGAAACGTGCAGTGATGGCCGGCGCGACCTGATGGTGGCTGCCGCGGTCCGGATCACGTCGAGCTCATTGGCCCGCTCGGCGGTTCCCAACAGAACCTGGAACCCCAGCTTGAGTTGGGCCAGCCGTCCGACCGTGTTCACCACGTAGACGGCCAGCTGCCCCTGGCTGAGCGAATCCCGGGTGCCAGCCGCCAGGCCCACCATCTTGTACTCGTTGTTGCCGACGAAGACGACCGGAGTTTCCCGGGTGAGCAACCCGCCTTCGTGCTCGACCTCGACCGACAGAATCTGGTTGTGCCGAAGCGCCTTGGCCGTGGCTCCGGCGGCGACCGCCCACTTGAGCAGCCCCTTGGTTGGGCGCTGCTCCCGCAGCTTCACGATGGCCGGATACAGGCCGAGGCTTGAGTTGTTGAGGAAGGTCCGGTGGTTGATCTGTCCGACGTCCACCCGGACAGTCCGGCCGGCCAGGATCACCCCCACCGCGTCCTCGACCTCCAGTGGCAGCTTGAGGTCCCGGGCGAAGTGATTGAGCGTGCCCAGCGGAATGACGCCGAACGGGATGTCGTGATCGAGCAGCCTCGAAGCCACGGCGTTGACCGTGCCGTCACCACCGCCGGCCACGACGGCTGCCGCGCCACTCGCGATCGCGTCGTCAACCGCCTTATCTATTGCCTGACCGTCTGCGGGGACGACGGTAAGGACCTCCCGCCCCGCATCCCCGAACAACTCCTCGATCTGGTTCCGGACCGTTTCGGCCTGCCCGGAACCGGAACCCCCATTGAGTATCACCACGACCTTGTTTCCTGCCTCCGCCATCCGGTACTCCCATCCATGAGGGCGTCTTGAGAAGCGCCGCTGCCCCGCACTAGCTTCCCATTCGGCATCACCTTCGACTCATTCAGCCGGCATCCGAATGCACCTGTCCTGGTCCCGCCCCCTCTCGCCGCACTCGGGCCAGAGCGAATGAGTACCCGCATCCGGATCCTGGCGCTCGCGCTGGGACTCAGCCTGTTCGCGCTGCTGATCTACCGCCTCGGACTCGACACCCTGCTCGACAACCTGCGCCACTCAGGCTGGGTCCTGGCGCCAGTCATGCTGCTCTGGCTCGGCACCTACTGTTGCAATGCCTTTTCCTGGCGGCTGATCATTTCCGGTGAACCCGGCCGGCCAGGCTTCGGCACTACGCTGCAGACCACGATCACCGGCTTCGCGATCAACTACGCTACCCCGATCCTCAGTATCGGCGGCGAAGCGCTCAAGGTCGCGGCGGCCACCCGCTGGTTCGGTAACGCCAGGCACGCCACTGGTTCGGTCGTTGGATACCGGCTGCTGTTCACCACCGCCCACGTCTGCATCATGCTGCTGGCGGTCATCGTGGCCCTGGCCCATGGCCCGACGACGCCGGTGGCCCACCTGGCGCTCGGCGCCGCCGCCCTGATCCTGCTGGCGGAAGCCGCCCTGCTGCTCTCGATCCACCGCGCCGGCGCCCTGCTCCGTCTGCTCGATTTGCTGCACCGGGTCCCAGGACTCGGGCGGCTGGCCGCCAAGGCGGACGGCAAGCGCGAGGCGCTGACCGAAATCGACCAGCAAGTGACCGCACTGTATCGCACCCGGCCGGGATTGTTCTGGCTGGCCCTGGCCAGCGAGCTGCTGGGCCGGACCCTGATGCTGGGAGAGTTCTACCTGGTGCCGAGGAGCCTGGGGCTGGCGGTGACGCCGGGGGATGCCTTTGCGATGGGTGGGCTCACCTCGCTGGTCGGGCTGCTGATGTTCATCGTTCCATTCGGCCTCGGCGCCAAGGAAGCCGGCAGTCTCGGTGCATTCCGGTTGTTGGGGTACGATCCCGCCATCGGCGTCTACACCGCAGTGGTGGGGCGGCTCCGGGAAATCAGCTGGATCGGGATTGGCCTGCTGCTGCTGGCCGTGCAGCGGAGGCGGCCGGCGCCGAGTTGACCGCGGGCGAGTGCGGAGCTAGGATGTCTTTGCGCGGTGATTTCACCGATTTGGCGGGCCGCGCACCGGGGATTCCGGATTTACCGCCTAAGTCGAGGTCATCGGCCCCTCGATTTCGTGTCGGGGGGCCGTTTCGCTTCGGGCCGTTCGACCCGATTCCGGCCGTCCTGAGGATGCAGCGATGTGCGAGCAGCCAGGTCCCCGTGAGCCAGAGCAGAGTTCGTCGATCGGTGCCGCCGAGCCGAAGCCGCGGGTCCCCAGCCAATCCGAATACCCGCCGAAAATCGCGGACTTGAACAGCCACGGATGAACACGGATAAGTGTGCAATGGTCGCAGTTCGGGAGCACAGCTTTCCAGCGCAAATGGGAGCGTCGCGCGAGGCTGGTGTGTCAGCGATCCGTCGGAGCGATCCGCGGCCGTAGCTCCGCGCTGTTCCGCGGCTGCGAGCCGTTCGCTAACGGCCAATGGCCAACGGCTAATAGCCAGAAGCTTAGGGCTTCAGGCTTAGAGCTTATGGCTAATCTGGAACCCAGAACCCTTCCGGACACATCCTCCGCACGAACTCCTGACCGGATGGAGTGAAGGGCCGGCGCCAGCCGAACGAGGCAACCGGCTGCTGGACCACGCGCGATGCGACCTTGAGCAGCCGGTGGGCCAGCCCGGATTGCTGGACTCGACCGAGGGTCCAGATCAGCTCGACGGTCCAGCTCGTCATCGGGGCAATGGCGGTGGTCGGCCGGTGTTCAGCTTCGTAATCGTCCCACGACCACCAGGCCCAGCGCGGTTTGGGGCGCAGGACCGCCAGGGCAATGGCACGGCCATCATGCCTGGCCAGGAAAACGTGAACTTCCGGATCCGGATCGTCGGCGGTAAAGGCGGGAGCATGGAACGGGGTATCCGCCATGGCGCGGAGCGCCACCCGGGCCGCCCGCCGCCGCTCCTCTTCCGATGACTGGCGGGTAATCATCAGCACTTCGGCGTCGGGGAACTGCTCGACCACCTTTTCACCCGTCAGCGCGGGTACCGGTACACCGTCCGTCCATTCGGTCTGCGACGACATCTCCCCTCCCGGTGATGGTGGCCCGCGCCACCAACTTAACCGGTCGGCCGATCCGCCGAATTGAAAATGGATAGTGAGCGGGATTGTGATATAGTGCGACCTACGCCCGATCAGCCCATTGGGATCAGAACGGATCGAATGCGGGCGCGACCAGGCCAGCAGCTCTCAATCCATTGACAATCCAACACTCTGCGGACCGTCGATGATCGTCATGGATCGCGAAAACCTGCACGCACCCGGCTGGTCGCATGTGCTGTCGACCACCAACGACCTGGCCGAACTCGAACGGTTCCGGCTCAAGGTTGGCGCACCGCTCGGCGCCTTTCATGTCTGGGAGGTGCGCCGTCCTCACCTCGACCTCAAGCTCGAGCCACGGGACCGGGCACTGGCTGATCCCGCGGTCAGGGTGTTCGAACGAACCGTGGAACTGGTCCGCTACCTCAAGAGCTCAAATCCCCCAGGGCCGCCCAACCTTACGCCAGCCGAAACCGGGCGGGACTGAACGGCGAAATATCGAAGCCGCTCTGGCGGCCTTCGACCAGGTCAGCCACGATCTCCCCAATCACCGGCGCAAACTTGAACCCGTGGCCAGAACAGGGACTCACAATGGTCACGCCGGGCTGGATGGGGTGCGGGCCCACGACGAAATGGTCATCCGGGGCATCGGTATACCGGCAGACGGAGGACTCACGCAGCCGGCCGTTGGCCCCCGGCAGATGCTCGGCCAGCCACTGACGGAGTTGGCCAACCTCATCCGGCGAGACATCGGGCGAGAGTGAATCGAGCGGTCCCCGGATCCCGTCGTGGTGCCTGGCCACCTTGATCCCGTCGCCCAGGTCCGGAAAGCCGTACATCTGATGGCCCGGCTGCCACTCCCAGATCCAGATCGGCAGTGCTCCGCGGGCAAACTGCTTTGGATCGGACAGTGGGTCGAACCAGAACATCACCTGCCGCTCGGTCTCGAGAGGCCAATCGGGTCCCAGCAGACCGGGCATCCATGGACCGGCCGCCAACACCAGCCTGTCGGCGTCCAGTTCTCCGGCGGAGGTGCGGATTGTCACACCACTGGCTGTGGCGTTCCATTCGAGTAGTGGCTGATCGAATCGGAGATCGGCGCCGGCCCGGGTGGCCAGCTCTAGCGCCAGTGAAATGGCCCGCTCGGGGTCGAGCACGCCGGCCTCGGGTTCGAACAGCCCCACCGTATCGGGGCCAGGCCGAAAGGCTGGAAATCGCCAACGAATGGCGGCGGAATCGAGTACATCGAACGGCAAACCATGCAGTTCGGCGCTCTGCCTTGCGCCCCTGACAAGGGTTGAATCTTCGGGGCCCAGCATCAGCCCGCCGGTCCGGGTCATCAGCGGCACACCCGACAACGTTTCCAGCGCGCGCCATTTCTGGTAGCTGCGCATCACCAGCGGGACATACAACGGGTGCTCGAAATACGCCTGCCGGATGATCCGCGAGTGTCCGTGAGAAGAGCCCGATCCATGGGGTGGCCGGAATCGGTCGAGTCCCACTACCCGGAGCCCGCGCCGAGCCAGCTCCAGGACAATCTGGCTGCCCATCCCGCCCAGTCCGGCAACCAATACGTCACAACTGGAACGATTCATTCCGCCCCACCGCTCCTTCCATCAGGCAGGTGTCCCACCGCCCCATTGGGGCGTCTATCTTTATTCCAATGAAGTGGAACAACTACAGGCCGCTCCGGCGCCCGGTCAAGCGTCCGTTGCAGCTCGGTGGACGGCTCAGACATCATACCAGCTTGCTCGGGCCCGAAACCGCGCTGGGCGCAGCCTATGTCATCGGAATTCTGCTGTTCCTGGTGTTCCACCGGAACGATGCGGACAAGGACAAGTCGAAGGAGCTGGCCAAGGCGGCGCCCAGGCAGGAAACCCAGATGATCTACCTGCCGCCGCCCAAGGTTCCGGCCAAGCCCGCACCGACCCCGCCCCCGACACCCAAGGCCCAGCCCCAACCTACCCCGGAGCCACCGGCATCGGTCGCGGCGCCGCGCACCACTGCGGTCGGAAGGGCCCCTGCACAATCGCAGAGCCAGCAGTCCCGGGACCTGGCCGCTGACGCCACCGGCAAGGGCGAAGCCAAGACGGCTGAAACCGGACCGCCGCCTCGGCCTGACCCGGTGCCCAAGATCTCGGCTCAGGCCAATCCGACGGATCCCAATCCTGTCACCAGAGATCCGCTGGCCACCAATCCACTGGCGGCGCCGGCTCGGCATGAAGAGACCCAGGAGGATGAAGCGCATCGACTGTTCGGCAACAACCGCAACGGGCCAACCGGCCGGCCCGAGCGCGCCTTTGGCGGGATGCCGCTGCCATGGCAGACCGGAGACCAGCGGTGTCTCCAGGTTCCCGAGAATGGCGACACCATGACGGTGATTTCGGCCCGGGTCATCGATTTCGGCGGCAAGCCGGTGCCCGGCGCTTTCCTGCAGATCCTGGGCACGCCGTACTCGACCTATTCTGACGGCGGTGGCAACTATGCGCTCCGCTTCAGTATTTCGCTGGTGGCCAACTGCCGCACCCAGGCGGTCCGGGTCACCGCCGGTGGCTACAGCCTCCGGGATCTCATTCTCTCCACCGGCGTCAGCTGGAACAACGACATTCCGCTGCAGCGCAACTGACGCAGCTCCCGCCGCTACCGGAAACGCCCGCCCAGCGCCAGATTCAGTCAGTGCAACCACGTGAGGACATGATGGCCACATTCGTCAGGCGCACCGACATTCCGCTCGACGGTGCCCGCACTCTGCCCCGGGAGTATTTCCTGTCGCCCGCCATCTTTGCGGAGGAGCAGGAAAAGGTCTTCTACCGGAACTGGCTCTGCGTCGGCCGGGAAGAACAGATCCCCGGCGCCGGCGATTACTTCCTGGTCAATCACAGCACCGAGAGCGTCATCGTGCTGCGGGATCAGAGTGGCACGATCCGCGCTTTTCATAACAGCTGCCGCCACCGGGGCACCCAGCTCTGCGCCGAGCATAGTGGCACCCTCTCCGAGACCATCCAGTGTCCGTATCACTCCTGGACCTACGGACTGGATGGCCGGCTTCTTGGTGCTCCCTCGACCCACGACCTCGAGGGGTTCAACAAGGCGGACTGGCCCCTGCTTCCGGTGGCCACTGACACCTGGCATGGTTTCATCTTTCTGCATTTCGGCACTCCGGCCCGTCCAGTCAGCTCGATGCTCAGCATGCTGGAGTACCGGACCGGGATGTACAACATGAAGTCGCTGCGCAGCGCCCGGCAGATCGTGTATGACGTGAAGGCCAACTGGAAGCTGCTGGTCGAGAACTATTCGGAATGTTACCACTGCGCCCCGGTCCACCCGGCGCTGGCCAAGCTGAGCCCCCCCACCAGTGGCGAGAACGATTTCTCGGAGGGGGCGGTGCTGGGCGGGTACATGCAGCTCAACGAGGGCAAGGACAGCCTGACCTTCACCGGCCAGGCCTGCGGATTGCCCGTCGGCGAGCTGCCCAAGACCGAGCACGACCGAGTCTACTATTACTCGATCTTTCCGAATTTCCTGCTCAGCCTGCATCCCGACTACGTGATGTTCCATACGCTCTGGCCCGGGGCCGCCGACCGGACCAGGGTCACCTGCGACTGGTTGTTCAACCCCGAGACCCTCACCCGCCCCGAGTTCAACCCCGGCGATGGGATCGATTTCTGGGACATGACCAACAAGCAGGACTGGCACATCTGCGAGGCCAGCCAGATCGGGATCTCGTCGAA
>JBDTTF010000003.1:0-9116 GCA_039930765.1 Gemmatimonadota bacterium
CGCGGGGCGGCGTTTCGATCAGGGTCAGGTCGCGGAGCCCGGCCAGCGAGAGATGCAGGGTTCGGGGAATCGGGGTGGCGGTCAGGGTCAACACGTCGACTTCAAGCCGGAGCTCCTTGAGCCGCTCCTTGTGCTTGACCCCGAACCGGTGCTCTTCGTCGACCACCAGCAGTCCCAGGTCCTTGAACAGCACATCCTTCGAAAGCAGTCGATGGGTCCCGATGACCACATCGATCTCGCCCCGGCCCACCCTGGCCACGATCTCCTTCTGTTCCTTGACAGTCTGAAATCGTGACAGCACGGCCACCTTCACCGGAAAATCGGCCAGCCGCTCGGTGAAGGTCCGGCCGTGCTGGTCGGCCAGCAGCGTGGTCGGCACCAGGACGGCCACCTGCTTCCCGCCCTGCACCGCCTTGAACGCCGCCCGCACCGCGACCTCGGTCTTGCCATAGCCCACATCGCCCACCAGCAGCCGATCCATTGGGCGGGCATCCTCCATCCCGCGCTTGATGTCCTCGGTGGCCTTGCGCTGGTCGGGCGTGTCTTCGTAGAGGAAGGCCGATTCCAGCTCGCGTTGCCACCGGGTGTCGGGCGGGAAGGCAAACCCGCGTGCCACCTGCCGCCGGGCATACAGATCGAGCAGCTCCGCCGCCATCTGGTGAATGGCCGTGCGGGTCCGTTCCCGGGTCTTTTGCCAGCTGGTGCCGCCCAGCCGGTGCAGCCTCGGTGGCGGTTGATCATCATCGCCGCCGGCCGCCCGGTATCGTTCCACCTGGTCGATCCGATAGAGCGGGACATTGAGCCGGTCGCCCCCCTCGTACTCCAGGATCATGACCTCGATCGTTGCCTCGTCGACCTGAATGGTCTGGATCCCGCGATAGATCCCGATCCCATGATCCAGATGAACCACGTAGTCGCCGGCGACGAGGGTTCCGGTGGCCGCTGACGGGGCGGCCTGCCGGTACCGCCTGGGCCGCCGGAGCCGCCGGGCCCGACGGAAAATCTCGTGGTCGGTGAGTACCCGCAGCGTCCGCATTACGAACCCGCCATCGAGCGCCCCGATCGACAGCGTGACCTTGAGCGGAGTGCGGGAACCCTCCTGCAGCAGTTCGTCCAGCCGTTCCCGCTGCCCCTGGTTGTCGCACAGGATCAGAGCCGGAGGATCACCGTGCAGCAGCGAGCGCAGCCGATTGAGATCGCGGTCGATCTTCTCCGAGGGCAGGAATCCGGCCTGCAGCTCGACCGGCTCGTCCCGGAGGGTAATTCGCGGCAGCGCCTCGAGCCGGCTCCGCCACGGAGCGGGCGGCTCGAACAGTAGATCGCGAGTCGGGGTTTCCTCACCCAGCCGCCGGGCAATTTCCAGATGATGCTCCGACTCCCGCCACGCCCGCTCGACCTCTTCCCGATTCGGTCCGGCCGATTCCTCGATGACCAGGGCGTCGGGCGGCAGCAGCTCGAGCAGGGTCCGTCGTTCCATCTTGCCGTCCGGCGGTCCGCCCGCCCCCACCTCCGCCGCCTTGATCGGCAGCACCACGATCCGGTCCAGCGTCTCGAGCGAGCGTTGGGTGGTCAGATCGAAGCCGCGCAATGACAGCAGGTCGTCGCCCCACCATTCGGCCCGGGCCGGCTGGGCCATCCCGAAACCGTACACATCCACGATCCCGCCCCGCACACTGAACTCGGCCACCTCGGTCACCGAAGGCACCCGCGAATATCCCATCTCCTCGAGCAGCGTGACTGCCCTTGCCATCGTCACCCGCCCACCCGCTCCACCGCCCCTCCCCTTGTGCATCTCCAGCACCAGCCGCCGCGCCGCCAGCGCCACCGGAATAGCGGTGCGTTCCGCCGTGGCCCGTGCCGTGGTGACCAGCACCCGCAGCCGGCCGCTCAACAGCGCCTCGAGGGTCTCGATCCGCTCCCCGGCGATTTCGTAGTGCGGCTCCTCTTCGCCGAGCGCCTCGCGCTGCGGATAGAGCGCCAGCCCCTCACCCATCAGGTGCTGCAGATCCGACAGCCAGCGTTCCGCCTCACCCGGAGAGGTGGCCACCACGACCTGCATCCGTCCGGGCAACTGCTCCGCCAGCCAGGCCACCGTGGCGGCCCCACTCGACCCGGCCAGCCCGCCAACCCTGAGCAGCGCTCCGCGACCGGGAATCCGGCCGCCCAGTTCCCGCGCAAACTCGGTGCGGGCAAATGCCTCCTGCAGCAACGGGATGCTCATGCCGTACTCCGTCGGATACTCGCCAGCCCCACTTCAACCATGGCACAGCAGAACGCCAGCCACAGCAATGGTCCCCGCAGATCGGTTCGTGCCGCGCCGGCAAAGGCCAGCGATCCGGCCCGATCAGGTGCCGCCCGTGTCGCAGTGGGCCAGACGTCGTGAAGCTCTGAGTCCGTGGCCCGGGTCAGTCGCGATTCGCGCGGATCGGGATTGGCCGCCAGCGCGCCGATGGTGTCGCTGCCGGCCAGGAGAAAATAGACCCCGAGTGTCGGAGGGCGGAACGCGGCCCCACCCTCGATCGGCCAGCTCGATCTGCCTTGCACCACCCGGGTGGTGGGATCGGGCAACAGGATCGATTGTCCCGGCGCCCCGTCGAGCAGCCACAGCGGTGACCGGGCCAGCCGGTTGGCCAGGGCATCGACCAGTGGGACGAATCCCGCCTCGAGCGGCAGGTGGGTCCAGGCCGGATCGAATCGGCTGCCGACCAGGACCACACCGTTGCCTCGCACCATCCAGGGCGCATGTCCCGCCGTTGCCAGTACACCGGTCCGGCCGCTGCCGGTCGGTACCAGGCTGTATCGACGGCTCACCGCGGTCCTCCCGACCCATTGGCCGCTGTCGGTCAGGGTCTCAACCCCGCTCAAGATCCCGAAGCGCCAGCCCACGCCGCGGGCGTCCAGCGCACGATTCAGGGCGCCAAGCAGCGCGGGGTCGGCAGGGGGTGGCACCACCGAGGCGCCGGGCCCGAGGCCGCCGAGGTTGACCTCGTGGCCGCTGGCGATCCGGCCACCGCCGGCCAGCGCGGCGCAGGCCACCGTGAGGTAGGTCTGGTCGGTCGCACAGCTCACCCGCGCCGGCCGAGCCACCCGCACCACCACATCGCGACTGTCGTCGGCCCGCAGCTCATCGGGATCAAGCCTCACCGCGATCACCGACCACCCCGGTATCCCCGCCGGCAGCACGACCTCGGTTGCAACACCGGGCGTGGCCAGGAGCTGGCGCGGCGACCGGCTTCCCACCGCGGCGCTGACCGGCCGGGGCGCTCCGGAATCACCGCTGAGCAGCAGGCGGAGATGTCCCGTTTCACCGGTCCACGGCAGCGGGCCGGGCTCGACCTGCACAATTCCGGTGTTGGCGGGGGGCGCCTCCGCAGGCCGGATGACGAGGACGGGAACCGAGACCTTGGCGGGAGACAGCGCACTGGCCTGCAGGTCGCTGACCACCACGATTGCGCCGGGCCGCTCGTCGCCGGCCAGCAATCCCGCCGCCGACGCCACTGCCTCGCCGAGGTCGAGCCGGCGATCACTCGGCTGCAGGCTGTCGAGCACCGCGGACAGCACAACGCGATCACCACTCCGTGGCACTCCATCGGCCGTCAGTAACCAGAGGCGGTCTTCCGGCGTGGCATGATCCAGCACCTGGTGGGCCGCTCGCAGCAAGGTCGTCAACACCGCGGTGCCACCGGCCACGGCACCACTGCTGAGACTGTTGTCGACCACCAGCACCAGGGCCGTCGGTCCATGCGCGGTGCCGCTGCCGCGATAGGGCACGCTCGGTCCAGCCGCCGCGAAGACCAGCGCAATGATGAGCAGGGTCCGGATCAGCAGCAGCAGCCAGTGGCGCAGCCGCAAGCGGCGCTGATGTTCCCGGGTGGCCGCGACGAGGTAACGGACCGCGGGGAAGACCACGACCGGCGGGTTGCGGCGGGTAACCAGGTGGAGCAGGAGGGGAACCAAAGCAGCCGCCATCGCGGCCAGCGCCCATGGATGCAGCCAGCCGATCACGCGAAGCCAGCCGGATCTGCCAGGGCCGCCCGCAGGGCGAGTCCGAAGGGCGTATCGGTGACCACCCGGTGATACCGGATGCCCTGACTTACGCAGGCCCTTCGCCAGTCGGCCACCGCGGTGTTCACGGCCTCGCGATACATCACCGCCCAGTCCCTCGGACGGAGAACCACTGACGCCAGCGTCTCGGGATCCTCAAATCGTGCTTCAGCCGGACCTTCGAGTTCGATTTCGCCCGGGTCGAGCAGGTGAAATACCATCACCTGGTGGCCGCGATGACGGAGAAACCGGAGCGCGGCAAGGGCGGCGGGAGGATCGAATAACAGATCCGAAATCAGCACCACCAGCCCGCGGCGTCTGAGCAGTGACATGACCCGTTCCAGCGCCGGCGCGGCGGCGGTACCCTGCCCCGCTTCGAGTCCGGTCAGGGTGCTGGTCAACTGACGGAACTGGGCTCGGCGGGCCCGCGGAGGAATGACCGCCTGCACCTTGTCGTCGAAAGCGATCAGTCCGGTGGCGTCCCGCTGGCGCAGCAGGACCAGCGCCAGAGCCGCGGCCAGCCGCTTGGCGTACTCCAGCTTGGGCAGCGCCAGATCGGGACGACCGGTCCAGGCCATCGAGCGGCTGACGTCGAGCAGCAGCATGGCCCGGAGGTTGGTCTCCTCCTCGAATTGCTTGACGTACAGCCGGCCGCTGCGGGCCAGCATCTTCCAGTCGAGGTAGCGCGGTTCGTCGCCGGGTTGGTACATCCGGTGCTCGGCAAATTCCACCGAGAATCCCCGGCGCGGCGAACGATGCAGGCCAGTGAGGAATCCCTCCACCACGCCTTCGGTGAAGAGTTCCAGACCGGCCAGCCGAGATGCATCCAGTGGGTCGAGGAGATCCAGCCGACTGCGGCTGGCACCCGGTGCGGGCTGCGTCATGCGGGGCGCAACGTAGAGAGTTGAAGGGGTCGAAGTCAACGAGCCGGGGTCGTGTCCTTGTCTGGGGACGCCCCGGACCAGTGGTGGCCCGGAAAGTCCCATCTTAAAGTATTGACTGTCAATGCGTTACAGGGGCCTAGCTTGGGCATGCCGTCTGCATAGAGGAGCCGAGTCCCCCCGAACACGAGACAATCGCCATGTCGCTGTCAGCTCTTTGGGCCCTGAGCCTCGCCGCTGTGATGCCGGGTTCGACCCCGGCCCCCGCCATCCGCAATCCGGCCTGGCTGTCGACCGCTCACCATGTGGGTTCCGACCGGGCCAAGGTCAGCGTCTGGATGGACCGGCAGGATCCCTACCACCGGGGTGACGAGGCCCAGATCTACATCAAGGCCGAGCAGGATGCCTACGTGACGGTGCTCCGGATCGATACCGACGGCCGGGTGCGCGTCTTGTTTCCGATCGATCCCCAGGACGACAACTTTGCCCGCGGCGGTCAGGCGTTCGAGGTACTGGGTCGTTCCCAGGATGCGGCCTTCCGAGTGGATGATGCCCCGGGCCAGGGATTCATCTTTGCCATCGCATCCACCGACCCATTCACCTACGACGGATACACCACCTCCGATCACTGGGACTACCGGACCATTGCCGATGGCCGGGTCCGCGGTGACCCGTACGTCACGGTGACGGACCTGGCGGCCCAGATCGCGCCGGAAGGCAGCTGGGACTATGACATGATCGGGTACGATGTCGAGCAGCACTACGACTATCCCCGCTTCGTCTGCTACGACTGTCACCAGTACACCAGCTTCTACAGCTGGAATCCCTACGATCATTTCTGCTCGCAGTACAGTGTAGTGATCTACGACGATCCCTTCTATTACCCCTATCGCTACTACGGTACCGGCGCCGTCTACGGGCGGCCGGTCCGGCCCGGCCCGCGGTACGTGTTCAAGAACAACGACGGATCGGGCGCTGGCAGCATCAGGCATGTGCAGTTCCGGCCCCGCGGTCCGGACGGCCGGTACAACCAGGATCGCGGCCGCACCGGCAGCGACCTCGGCGGGCGCGGCAGCGTACCGATTCCCCAGAGCGGTGGCGGACGGCGGTCCGACCCGCTGGCTGGCGCCCGCGGAGGCACCCCAACGGGGCGCCCCACCTGGAACGGCGGTGGGTCGTCCGGAACGCCGGGAACCGGCCGGCCGGCTGAACCTGGCCGCCGCAATGTGGAGCAGCCGGGCCAGCCGCCCCGTACGGGGGACGGCAACCGCCCCAACGAATCGCAGCCGGGCCGCCGCAATGATCCCGGCAATCAGCCTGAGATTCGTGGCCACCCCGAGCCGCCTCGGGACCGGCCGACCCCGATCCAGCGTCCGCCCGAGCCTCACGACCCGACCCCGGTGCAGCGTCCGCCCGAGCGGCCCGACCCTCCACCGCAGCGGGGCAATGACCGCCCGCCACCGCCGGCAGTTCAGCCGAGGCCCTCGCCTCCGCCCGCAGCTCAACCCCGGTCATCGCCGCCGCCATCGCGGCCGACCGGCGAGCCTGAGCTCCGTCGCCGGAAGCCATGACCGAAACTCCTCCTGATGCCCGGCCGTACGCCACGCGGCCGGGCATTAGTTTGTCCGCTATCGACTCGATCCGCCCGACTCTCTCACCCCTGGATTCAATGCCCAGCCTGGCTCGTCTCCTTGCGATCTCTGTGATCGCGTTCCCGGCCGCCCTTTCCGCTCAGCAACCGGCGGACCTCAACCGCGCCGCCGCGACAATTACCGAAGCCGATGTGCGGCGCCAGATCTTCATCATTGCCGACGATTCGATGAAAGGCCGGGACACGCCGAGCCGCGAACTCGACCTGACCGCGCAGTATGTCGCCGGCCAGTTCAAGAAGGCCGGGCTCAAGCCGGGCGGCGAGCAGGGTACCTGGTTCCAGCACTACCTGATCCGCCGAACCAGTTTCGACGTTGCCGGCAGTCATGTCGGCTTCATTCTCAATGGCCATGATCAGCACGTCGAGTTCAGCCGGGATGCGTTCTGGCGCGAGAGCCCGATTCCGGCGGTCGAGATGGGCGGCCCGGCGGTGGTCATCGGTGGCACCCTCGATCCGGCCGGCCTCGGCGCCGTGGACCTCAAGGGCAGGACGGCGTTGCTGGTGCTCGACTATTCCAAGCCCAGGCCGACCACCGTGCGACAGGTCCTGGATACCCTGATCGCCCGGGCGGCGGCGGTCGTGATCGTGACCAACCGGGACACGATCCAGCTGGCCCAGGTCATCGCGAGAAGTACTGTGCCCGGAGTCGATCGGGTCACCACCCCGGTCGCTGGCAAGCTCGAGGCACCGGTCGTCGAGGTTCACGAGCGCGCCATCAGCGGGATACTGTCCTCCCTTTCGATCGACCCCGCCAGGCTGCGGGAGTCCGCCAGCATGGTGGTGCAGCAAGTCCCGACCCTGCGGGTGGTGATCGACGCTCATGAGCGGGTGATCCAGGAATCAAAGGCACCGAACACCATCGGGATCCTCGAGGGCAGTGACCCGGTGCTCAAGAACGAATACCTGGTCTTTTCTGCTCATATGGATCATGTCGGCGTTGCCGGGCCCGATGGCACTGGCGGCTGCACGGCGGTGGGAGCCGACTCCATCTGCAATGGCGCCGATGATGACGGGTCGGGCACGGTTGGGGTCATGGAGCTGGCCGAGGCTTTCGGGAAGCGGGGCGTCCGGCCGCGCCGGTCGGTGATCTTCATGACCGTCAGCGGCGAGGAGAAGGGCCTCTGGGGCAGCGAGTATTTCAGTGAGCATCCGGCGGTGCCGCTCAAGCAGGTCGTGGCGGACCTCAACATCGACATGATCGGCCGCAATTGGAAAGACACTATTGTGGCCATCGGGCGGGAGCACTCCGACCTCGGCACCACCCTGGCCCGGGTCAACGCGGCGCATCCCGAGCTCCACATGACGGCCATCGATGACCGCTGGCCCGAGGAGAATTTCTATTTCCGCTCGGACCACTTCAACTTTGCCCGCAAGGGCGTGCCGATCCTGTTCTTTTTCAATGGGGTGCACGCCGACTACCACCAGGTCAGCGATTCCCCTGATAAACTGGATGCGGAAAAGGAGTCGAGGATCCTGAAGCTGCTGTTTTTTCTGGGCCAGGATGTGGCCAACGGCAAGGACCGGCCCAAGTGGAATCCGGCCAGCTATAAGAAGATTGTCGAGGGCCAGTAGACAGGAGATGGGAGAGGGGAAATCTGGGCTGACCCACGGCCCCTGAGCCGCGGGTCGCGCACCTGGCCGAGGTGAGAAGCAAGACCGGGGAGGGGTGTAGTCGAGGCAAGAGGGCCCCTCCCGTCTGACCTGTTACCTGTCACCTGTCACCTGCCGTAGTCCGCTATATTGCCGTCCATGTCACAATCCCGCATTCGCAATTTCTGTATTGTCGCCCACATCGACCATGGCAAGAGCACCCTGGCGGACCGTCTGATCGAGGCCACCGGCACGGTCGAGAAGCGGCTGATGCGGGAACAGCTGCTCGATACGATGGACCTGGAGCGGGAACGGGGCATCACCATCAAGCTCAATGCCGTGCGGATGGCCTACACCGCTCCCGACGGCGAGTCGTACGAGCTCAATCTTATCGATACCCCGGGCCACGTCGACTTCACGTACGAGGTATCCCGCTCACTGGCCGCCTGCGAGGGCGCCATCCTGGTGGTGGACGCCACCCAGGGGGTCCAGGCCCAGACCCTGTCAAACCTGTTCCTGGCGCTCGACGCGGGACTCGAGATTATCCCGGTGCTCAACAAGATCGACCTGCCGGGCGCCGAACCGGAGCGCCGAGCCAAGGAAATCATCGACCTGATCGGTGCCAAGCCGGAGGAAATCCTGTCGGTCTCGGCCAAGGAGGGCACCGGTGTGCCGGCACTGCTCGAGGCCATCGTGGCCCGGGTTCCGCCTCCCGCCGGCAAGGAAGACGCACCCCTCAGGGCACTGATCTTCGACACCTACTTCGACCGGTACCGCGGCGCGATTCCCAGCGTGCGGGTGGTGGATGGCTCACTGCGGTCAGGCATGGACATCTCGTTCGGCGCCCATCCCGACGACGTCTACACGGTCAGCGAGGTGGGATACCTGCAGATGGGGCAGCGGCCCGCCCCCGTGCTGGAGGCCGGCGAGGTCGGCTACGTCGTCGCCAG
>JBDTTF010000004.1:0-32540 GCA_039930765.1 Gemmatimonadota bacterium
GATCCCCGGATCAAGCTGATTCTCGAGGACAAGATCAAGCAGCACGCGGCCTAGTCGCCCGCTCACTGGGACCGGGGCCGGGGCAGCACCGCCCGGGCCCCGGTCCCTTTTCATTTCCAGGTACCGTGCCCGGCACACTCTACATCGTCGCCACGCCGATCGGGAACCTCGGAGACCTGACTCATCGTGCCACCGAGCTGCTGGGCTCGGTCGCGGTGGTGGCCGCCGAGGATACCCGCCACACCCAGGGTCTGCTGCACCACCTGGGGGTCCGCCCCCGCCTGCTCAGCTTCCACGCCCACAGTCCGGACAAGCGGGTCGAAACCCTGCTCGAGATCCTCCGTCACGGAGAGGATGTCGCGCTCGTCTCCGATGCCGGGACGCCCACGGTCAGCGATCCCGGCGCCGAACTGGTGGCCGCCGCCCGCCAGGCGGGGATTACCGTGGTTCCGATTCCGGGCCCGAGTGCCGTCTCCACCGCATTGTCGGCGGCGGGGCTGCCGGCTGATCGATACATCTTCCTGGGCTTTCTCCCGCGTAAGGGTCAGGAACGGAAGCGGCTGCTGGCGCAGGCCGCCGCCAGCCCCTGGACGGTGGTCTGCTATGAGGCACCGCCTCGGCTGGTCAACCTGCTGCAGGATCTGGCCCAGGTGGCCGGTGCGGACCGACCGGCCGTGGTGGCCCGCGAGCTGACCAAGATGTACGAGGAGTTCCGGGCCGGAACGCTGACTGAACTGGCTGCCCACTTCGAGGCCCTTCCTCCACGCGGCGAATTGACAGTCCTGATGGCCGGCCTGGGAGATGCCGCACCGGCGGCCACCATCAGCGCCGAGGATGCGGCCGAGGTTGCCACGGGATTGCTGGCCGAAGGACAGAGCCGGAAGGACGCCGTCCGGGAGCTGGTTGACCGGTTTGGCCTGGCCCGCAATGAGGCCTATCGCATAGTCATGGAGCTGCCATGATCCGCCTGATCTCGATCGCCGCGGTACTGCTGATGGCCGTGGAGCCCAGTGCTCCGGGGCCACCGGGGCTGCTCGAGATCGGGCGGTTGCATTACGAGGGCGGGGGAGACTGGTACGCCAATCCGTCGAGCCTCCCCAACCTGATCCAGGCCGTAGGCAGCCGCACCACGTTGCGGATCTCGCCGCAGGAAGCGGTCGTGAAGCTGTCGGATGACGCGCTGTGGAATGTGTCGTACCTGCACATGACCGGGCACGGCAACGTCCATTTCAGCGATGCCGACCTGGCCACGCTCCGACGCTGGCTGCTGCAGGGTGGTTTTCTGCACGCCGACGATAACTACGGTATGGACCTTTCGATCCGGCGTGAACTGGCCCGGCTGTTTCCAGATCATCCGCTGGTCGAGGTGCCGCTGGACCATCCGATCTATCACCTGGTATACGACTTCCCGAAGGGGCTGCCCAAGATCCACGAGCATGATGGCAAGCCGGCCCAGGGCTTCGGAATCTTTCTCGACGGCCGGCTGGCGGTCTACTACACCTACCAGTGTGACCTCGGCGATGGCTGGGAAGACGAATCGGTCCATCATGATCCTCCGGAAAAGCACGAAGCGGCGCTCCGGATGGGCGTCAATCTGTTTGCCTATGCCGTGGGATACGGCGGATGACGACCGCGGGCGCGCTGCAGCAGTTGGCCGTGCCACTCCGCCGCTGGCGTCGGCTGACGTGGGCCGCGGCTATCATGGGCAGCGTGGTGGCCAGCATCGCGATCGCCGCCTTGATCGTGAAGACCGGAGTGGTTTCGCATCCGGCCTGGGTGTTAGTGGCGTGGATCGTTGCGGCAACTGCGGCCGTTGTGCTGAGTGTCGGTGCGAGTCGTGACACCCGATTTACCCCATCCTGGCTGGCGCGGGATCTCGAGTCGCGGGCGCTCTGGCGATCCGGCGGACTGCTCGGATTGCTGGAGGATGGCGCTGCCGGCACCAGTGCTTCGCTGCGCGAGATGGCGGACCAGTGCGCGGCGCTGGAACTGAGCCAGCGCGGCGCCGACGCGCTGCAGCCGGTGGCCAGCGGGGTACGGCGCCAGGCGGGATGGGCCGGCGGCCTGCTGCTGATTTCGCTGGGTGGCTTTGCCCTGCTCGGCCCGTCGCGAGGTTCCACCGCTGCCCTCTGGCATCCGGCCCTGGCCTGGAAGGCCACGCTCTCGCCGGTCTCGCTGGCGGTCTCACGCACCGACGTGATGCGCGGCGATTCGGTCACCCTCAGTCTCGAGGCCTATGGTCGCCATGCCGGCACGCTCTGGACCCGGGCACCGGGTGAGAGCTGGCGGGCGGAAGCCATCGGGCTCGACAGTGCCGGACGGGCCAGTCGGATAATCGGACCACTGCAGTCTGATCTGTTTCTCCGTCTCAGCAGTGGCGGCAAGGGCTCGGACACGCTGCAGATTCGGGTCCGGGTGCCGGCGTTCCTCGGCAGTCTGTCGCTGACGGCGCACTACCCACGCTACCTCAAGCTCGAAGATGAGCCGCTACCCACTGGCGGCGACACCCTCGTCCTTCCCGCCGGCACTCGCCTCGAGGTCAAGGGTGAAGCGACGGCGGCGCTGACCCACGCCGAATGGACCTCGGACGCGGGCGATCACCGCTGGCCGCTCGAGGTCGAGGGCAGCCATCTCTCCGGCGGGCTCACCCCGGGCAGCTCTGGCACGATTCGTCTCTCGCTGACCACCGCCGACGGTGTGCCACTGGCCAGTGCGCCCGTTTCGATCCCGCTGAAGGTCGTCCCCGACCTGGCCCCGACCATCGAGGTGCCGGTACCCGGCACCGACACGGTGCTGCCAGCCTCGCTGCGGCTGACCCTGGTGCTCGATGCCCGCGACGATCATGGCCTGTCAAAGGTCACGATCGAGACTCGACGCCACAGCCGGCTGGGTTTTGTCGATTCGGCCCAGTTCAAGACGGTCCCGCTGCCAGGCACCGATCCCGATCGTGCCATCCTGACCTGGCCGCTCGACCTGCTCAATCGCGGATTGCTACCCGGCGATTCGGTGCACCTGATCGCCCATGCCACGGACAATAGCCCGGCAGGACTCACGGCCCGTTCGCGGGAGTACGTCTTTCGAGTGCCGGCCGAGGACGAACTCCGGGCCGCGACTCGGCAGGCGGCCCAAGCCATTGCCGGCCGGCTCGACAGCCTGAGCAAGAGCGCCAAGGCGCTCGAACGCCAGACCGGGGACCTGGCCCAGGAACGGGCTCGCGAAGGCCAGCAGAAGAATGGCGCCGAAGATCCGGCGCTCTCATTCGATGCCGCCAAGCGTGGCGAAACGGTGGCTGCAGAGCAGGAGAAGCTCCAGCGTCAGGCCGAGGAGGTCCGGCGGATGCTGGAGCAGCTGCAGCAGAGTGCCAAGGCGGCCGGCGTCAACGATCCGGCGTTTGAGGCCCAGCTCAAGCAGATCCAGAGTGAACTCGATCGCGCGCTGACGCCCGAATTGCGACAAAAACTTGCCGCGCTGCAGCAGGCCCTCAAGAGCCTCGATCCCGAGCAGAGCCGCGATGCGCTGAGCCAGCTGGCCGACGCCCAGAAACAGCTCAAGGAAGCGCTGGAGCGCTCGAAGGAATTGTTCCGCCGAGCCGCGCTTGAGGGAGACATGGCCAACGCCGCGGCTGAGGCCAAGGATCTGGCCCGCCAGCAGGAAAGCTGGAGCGCCAAGGCGCCGAGTGCCGACTCGACGCAGGCGGCCGCGGCCGAGAAACAACTCGCGGCTCGGGCCGACTCATTGAGCTCCGCGTTGCAGCAGCTGAGCAGCCAGGTTGATAGCGGCGGCGCGGCCGAAAAAATGGAGCAAGCTGGTCAGCAGGCGGCCCAGTCGGCCCAGCAGATGAAGAGCGCGGCCGGCCAGATGCAGAAGGGCCAGCGCAAGGCCGCGGCCGAACAGGGCAAGCAGGCGGCGGACAAACTCAAGCCGCTGGGAGAGCAGCTGGACCAGGCCCGGCAGGAGCAGCAGCAGCAATGGCGGGAAGAGGTGGTGGCCGGTCTCGATGCCGCACTGTCCGATGCCAGCCGATTGACCGCCAGTCAGCTCGAGTTGTCCGAACGACTGCGTCGCGGCGAGAACGGTGCCTCGGTGCGGGCCGCGCAGGGCGCCATCGAGGAAGGAACTGAGCGGCTGTCACAGGCGCTCAAGAATCTGGCCGGCAAGAATGCCTTGGTGCCACCGGCCACTGGCCAGGGACTGGCCCAGGCCCAGCGGATGATGCAGCAGTCGCGTGAAGCCATCTCGTCGCCCTCGCCGAGTCCGCGTGACGCCGCTGACAAGGCCGGCGCCGCCGTCGATGCCCTCAACGCCTCGGCGTACCAGCTGGTGCGGGCCCGCGGGGATGTCTCCGGCGCAGGCTCGGGATCCGGCATGGCGGAGGCGATGGAAAAGATGCAACAGCTGGCCGGGCAGCAGGGGCAGGTTGGCCAGCAGGCCGGCGGATTGCTGCCGATGATGGGGGCCCAGGGCGGCGGCAGCCAGTCACAGTTGCAGCAGCTGGCGGCCCAGCAGCGGGCCATCTCGCAACAGCTCGAACGGCTCAAGGCCTCCGGTGATGCACCGGGCGCGGGCGCCATGGCCGAAGAAGCCGGTGATCTGGCCAAGCGACTCGAGGCGGGACAGCTCGACCGCCAGACCGTCGAGCGGCAGGAGCACCTGTTCCGCCGGATGCTCGATGCCGGCCGGACCCTGCAGGGACAGGAGCAGGACGACCAGAAGGAGCGTCAGAGCACCACCGCGACCGGTGACAGCGTGCACCTGCCGCCCGCGCTCGAGGCGCGGCTGCGCGACGTGGGCGGCGGACTCAAGCTGCCGAGCTGGGAAACGCTGCAGCGCTTCTCACCAGAGGAGCGGCGGCTGGTGATGGAATATTTCCGCCGGCTGACTGAAGCGCCGAAGCCATGAGGCGCGGGGCTGGACTGGCTCTGATGCTGTCGCTCATGGGTGCACCAGTCCACGGGCAGGCGCAGCCTCAGCAGAACAGCGAGATGGCCCGGGGCTACGACCTGGAGCGCCGCAGCGATTTTGCCGGCGCCGAAGTGGTCTACCGTAAAATCCTGGAAAGCCGGCCCGCTGACATGGCCGCGCTGGTGGGTCTCGAGCGCGTGCTGACCCAGCTCAATCGCCCAGCCGATCTTTCTCCGGCGCTGCGCCAGGCCCTGGCCGTCGATTCGACCAAGGGGCTGATCTATGGATTGGCCATCCGCACCTTTACCACGCTGGGCCAGCCTGACAGCGTGCGGCGGATCGGCGAGCAGTGGAGCCGGATCCTGCCTGACGATGATGCCGCCTATCGCGAATGGGGCATGGCGCTGGTCACCCTGGGAGATCGTCAGGGGGCCCGAAAGGCCTTTCTGCTGGGCCGCGACCGACTCAAGCAGCCCGATGTGATGGCGGCGGAGCTGGCCCAGCTGGCCATCACCTCCCTCGATTACGCCACCGGTACCCGTGAATGGCTGCTGGCGCTGCAGCGCATTCCCGGCTACCGGGCGACCGCATCGGCCACGCTGGCCTCGGCACCTGAGAACGCCCGGGCCGAAATCCTCCGGCAGATCGACCAGGCCAGCGGCACGGCCCCCCTGATGCTGAGCGTCGATCTCCGCTCCCGCTGGGGCGATCCGCTCGGCGCGCTCGACCGGCTCAAGGCGGCGCTGCCCGCGCCCGATGCCGCAGCACGGGATGTCCTGCAGCAGTTTCTCGAATCGAATCGCAACCTTGCCACGGTGCCGAACCTGACGGCGCGGGCCCGGGCCCTCGAACTGCTGGCCCAGCACTCGCTGACCGCTCAGCAGGCGGCGCTGCGAGTGGCGGCGGCCCGGGCATTCGGGGCTGCCGGCGACCAGGCGGCGGCGCGGCGCGTGCTGGCGCTGGCGGCGAGCTCGAGTGGCTCACCGATCGAGGTGGCGGGCGCCGCCACGGCACTGATCGAATTGATGGTAGCGGCCGACTCGGTCGAAGCGGCGGCCAGCCAGTTGCCCAGAGTGCGGCCGTCGATTCCGGCGGAGGAGTACGCCCGGCTCACTCGGCTGGTGGCCGAGGGATGGATTCGGCGCGGGGCGTTTGAGCGGGCCGATACCGTGCTGGCCAACGACAGCACCGTCGACGGTCTGGCACTCCGGGGACGACTGGCGCTGTACCGCGGGGACCTGACCGGTGCCAGGACCACGCTGCACGATGCCGGCCCGTTTGCGGGCAGTCGCGAGTCCGCCACCGAGCGCACCGCGCTGCTCGCGGTGCTGCAGCCCATCGAGCAGGACAGCTTTCCGGAACTGGGTCGGGCCTTCCTGGCCCTGGCCCGCGGCGACACCGCCAGCGCCATCAGCGGTCTGACGACCAGCAGTCAGCTGCTGGGCAGCAAACCGGGCGGGCCGGAGCTGCTGCTCCTCGCCGGCCGACTGTCGCTGGCCCGCGGCCGGCCCGCCGAGGCCGAGCCGCTACTCAAGCAGGTGGTGGCGGGCAGCGCGCCGGCCGCCGCCACCGCGGCCGGTCTGGAGCTGGCGCAACTCTATATTGCACAGCACCGCCAGCCGGATGCGCTGGCGGCGCTCGAACATCTGGTCCTCACCTATCCGCAGAGTCCGCTGGTGCCTCAAGCCCGCCGGCTCATGGATGTTGCCAAGGGAGTGGTGCCGGGAACATGAAGCGGCGGGAATTTGTCGGACGGGTGGCTGGGGCATTGGGAGCGGTCGGGGCCGCAGGCGCATTCCTTCCGGGAGCATCGGGATGGAGCAACGGGCGGGCTCCCTGGCTGCTGGTCCCGATGGACGATGGCCAGGCCGATCATCTCAAGGCCTACGGCGTCGCGTTCCGGGTGCTCGAGCGCGGCGGCCGGGGCGAATGGTTCCTCAACTACCGGGGCGGCGCCTTTCTGCTGCCCGGCGATGCCGCTACCGCGCATGACGCCGCCTTGAATGGAGTGAACGTCGAAGAGATCGACCAGGGCAGGGTGGACCAGATCAAGGCCGAGATCGCTGGCGAGAACATGGACGCGATCCCGCTGGAAAAGGCACCCAAGGTGGCGGTCTACGCCCCACCCAACGCTGCACCCTGGGACGATGCCGTCACCATGGTGCTGCAGTACGCCGGGATCAGCTTCGAGAAAATCTGGGACGCCGAGGTGCTGGGGCAGGGGTTGAGCACCCATGACTGGCTGCACCTGCATCACGAGGACTTCACCGGCCAGTACTCCAAGTTCTACCTCAACTATGCGGGCGCGCCGTGGCTGGCCGACATGGTCGAGCGCAACACCAGCATGGCGCGCCAGCTTGGGTATCCGCATGTGCCGGCACTCAAGCGGGCAGTGGCCGACAAGATTGCCGGGTTTGTCGAGAAGGGTGGCTTCCTGTTCGCGATGTGCACCGCCACCGAAACCCTCGATCTGGCTCTGGCCAGCCACAACACCGACATCGCGGCCAGCTACGCCGATGGCACCCCGATGGCCTCCGACGCCTCGGCGCACATGGACTGGAGCCGGGCGCTGGCTTTCCAGAATGCCAAGCTCGAACTCAGTCCGACCACCGCCGCCTTTTCCGACATCGACGGGCACCAGGTCAACGCCCCGGACCGGCGGCAGCCGCTGGGGGCATTTACCCTGTTCAACTTCAGCGCCAAGATCGATCCGGTGGCCACCATGCTGGTGCAGAATCATCGGGACGTGATCCCCGATTTCTACGGGCTGACCACCTCGTTCCGGCGCGATCGTCTCAAGCCCAGCGTCAGCGTGCTGGCCGACGAAACCAACGCCCCGTGGGTCAAGCTGATCCACGGCGAGCGGGGCCAGGGCACCTGGACCTACTATGGCGGCCACGATCCCGAGGATCCGCAGCACCAGATCGGCGATCCGCCGACCGATCTGTCGCTCCACCCCCACTCACCGGGATACCGGCTGATCCTGAACAACGTCCTGTTTCCCGCCGCCAAGAAGAAGGAGCTCAAGACCTGACCGCCGAACGGATGACTCCTGCGGTTCGAGTCAAGCTGGCGGCGGAGATTGCCGCGGCGCGAGGTCGGGAGGTCTCGTTCGTCGCCAGTCTCGATGAGACCGGGCGGCTGATCGACGCCCGCACCGTCGCGCGCGGCACCCCCGAGATGGTGCTGGCGATGCCGGGGGCGGCCAATCGCGGTGAGATGCTGCTGCACAATCATCCGAGCGGGGTGCTGGAGCCATCGATGGCGGATCTGTCGATTGCGTCCAGGGCCGCGGAGGGCGGAATCGGATTCGGAATCATCAACAACGACGCGTCCGACCTCTACATCGTGGTCGAGGTGCCAAAGGGAGTCGAATCGACCCCGATCGACCCGTTCGATGTGATCGAAATCCTGGGCGCCAAAGGCTCGGTGGCCTCGGTGCTGGGGCAGTACGAGGACCGGCCGAGCCAGCGGGACATGGCGGCGCATATCAGTGATGGGTACAACAGCGGCGGGACGATGCTGCTGGAGGCGGGCACCGGGATCGGCAAGTCCTTCGCGTACCTGGTACCGGCACTGGTCTGGGCCAGGGTCAACAAGGAACGGACCGTCGTCAGTACCAACACGATCAACCTGCAGGAACAGCTGGTCGGCAAGGACCTGCCGCTGCTGAAAAAAGCACTGGGCGACGATTCGTGGACTCCCAAGTTCGCGTTGCTCAAGGGGTGGCGTAACTATCTCTGCCTGGCCCGGCTGCAGACCGCCATGGCCGGCCAGCGTTCGCTGCTCGAGCCCGACAAGCAGCGCGAGCTGACCGCACTCTCCTCATGGGCTTCCAGCACCGCCGATGGCAGCCTCAGCGACCTGACCGAAGCACCCAGCCCCGACGTCTGGGACGAGGTCAGCGCCGAGGCCGATCTGTGCACCAGGCTGAAGTGCCCGCACTACGAGCCCTGTTTTCTGTTCCGGGCCCGGCGCAAGGCGGCGGAGGCCGACATCGTGGTGGTCAATCACCACCTCCTGGCCAGCGATCTTGCCGTCAGAAAAGCCCAGGACAACTGGGAAGACGCCGCGGTGCTGCCGCCCTATCGCCGCCTGATCCTCGACGAGGCTCATCATCTCGAGGATGTGGCCGCCACCCACCTCGGCGTCCAGGTCACCAGCCGTGGCATCCGCCGGCTCCTCGGCCGGCTCGAGAGGAACGGCAAGGGGCTGATCCCGACGCTTGGACATGAGCTGGGCTTGACCAACGATCTGTTGTCCCGAGCCAGTGCCGACCTGTTGCGCGAACGGCTGCTGCCGGCGCTGCGCGATGCCCGGCGTGACAGCGAGATGATCATCGAGCGACTGCTGCGCCGGCTGGAGAACGAGCCGGGGGGTGTGGTGCGGGTGACTGACGACTTCGGCCAGGACCAGGTCTGGGCCGACGGACTCAGCCGCGATCTCGATGCCGGACTCGGCGCGTTCCGGTCGCTCAAGGATCACATCGAGACCATCGCCGACCGGCTCCAAGGGGATGAGGTCAGCGATCGCCGGACCCAGCTGCTGCAGGAGTGTCGCGCGGTGGTGCGCCGGCTGGAGGCGGTGGCGGACGGACTCAACCAGACGCTGCGACCGGTGGCCGGCGGCCCGCCGTCGGTGCGCTGGATCGAGCGCAGCGGGCTCAAAGGCCAGCAGCTGTCGATGTCGAGCGTGCCGCTCGACCTGGCGCCGATGCTCCGCGAGCTGATCTTCGACCGGGTCAAGACGGTGGCCATGACCAGCGCCACGCTGGCGGCTGGTGGCGATTTCGAATTCCTGCAGTCACGGGTCGGTCTGTCGGGTGAGGGCAGCCCGGTCACCGTCAAGGAGATCCTTCCCAGCCCGTTCGATTTCGGCCGCCAATGCCTGTTCGGCATTCCCGACGACATGCCCGACCCCCGCGAAGATGACCTCGGCCACGCCGACGCGGTCTGCTCGATTGTGCGGGATCTGGCCCATGCGGCCGATGGCGGATTGTTCGTGCTGTTCACCAGCCATGCGGCGTTGCGGCGCTGTGCGGCCGAGTTGAAGGCCACACTGGGCCAGCGCTGGCCGCTGCTGGTCCAGGGCGAGGGCACACGGGACGCACTGCTGCGGAGGTTTCGCGAGGCCGGCAACGCGGTGCTGCTCGGCACCGACAGCTTCTGGGAGGGCGTCGACGTTCCGGGACGAGCGCTGCGCGGACTGATCCTGACCAAACTGCCGTTCAAGGTACCGTCGGAGCCGATTACCGCCGCCCGGCTCGAACGGCTGGAGGAGCAGGGCCAGAACGGCTTTGCCAATTATCTTCTGCCCCATGCCGCGCTCAAGCTCAAGCAGGGATTCGGGCGGCTGATCCGGACTGCCACCGATGTGGGCGTGGTGCTGCTACTGGATCCGCGAGTGCTCAAGAAATCGTACGGCCGGCTGGTGCTGGACGGGCTGCCGCGGGCAGAACGGGTGACCGGAAGCTGGGCCAAGGTTCGAATTCGCTGTGAGGATTTCTTTGCCCGCCACGGGATCGGCGCGGAGGTCTGAGGCCGGATGAGTCTGCTGAAGCCATCGAAGATCATCGGCGTGGGCCGCAATTATGTGGCGCACGCCCGGGAGCTGGGCAATGAAGTGCCCACCGAACCGCTGATCTTTCTCAAGCCGTCCAGCGCCCTGATCGAGCATGGGCAGCCGATCGTCCTGCCCTCAGCATCAGCCAGGGTGGAATACGAATCCGAAATCGGGATCGTGATCACCCACCGGATCCGCGGCATTTCGGCGGATGAGGCCGCCACGCTGAGCTACGGTGTTACCTGCGTCAACGATGTGACCGCGCGGGACCTGCAGAAGAAGGACAGCCAGTGGGCCCGGGCCAAGGGGTTCGACAGCTTCTGTCCCGCCGGCCCCCGGGTGGTCGAGGGGCTCGACTGGCGAAAGCTCGAGGTCATCGGCCGGGTCAACGGGCAGGAGCGGCAGCGCGGCAGCTCCGACCTGATGGTCTTCCCGATTCCGGTGCTGATCGCCTACATCTCGGCCATCATGACGCTCGAGGCGGGAGACCTGATCGCGACCGGCACCCCGGCCGGGACCGCCCCGCTCAGTGCCGGGGATGTCGTCGAGGTCGAGATTCCTGGTGTCGGCATCCTCTCCAACCCCGTCAAAGCCGCATGATTCGATTCAGTCAACGCGTCGACGCGCTGCCCGGCTATCCACTGGCCCAGATTCCCGCCATCAAGCGCCGGCTGCTCGAGGCCGGGGTCGATGTCATCGATCTCGGCGCGGGGGACGCGGACTACCCGCCGCCGGCTGAAGTCATCACGGCACTGCAGCGGGCCGTCGAAGTGACGGCGCTGAACAAGTACGGTTTCCAGCAGGGCAACCCCGCCTTCCGGCGCGCGGCGGTCGACTGGATGGCGCGTCGGTTTGATATCCATTTCGATCCGGCCACCGAAGTGCTGCCGCTGCTGGGCTCGAAGGAAGGGCTGTCCCATCTGCCGCTGGCCGTGCTCGATGCCGGCGACGTGGCCATCGTGCCGGAGCCCGGTTATCAGGCCTACATCGGCGGAACCATCCTGTCGGGCGGCACGCCGTACATCTATCCGCTGACGCCCCGGACCAATTTTCTGCTCGAAATGGCGGAGATTCCCGCCGATGTGATTGCCCGGGCCAAGCTGGTCTTTCTCAATTATCCGAATAACCCCACCGCGGCCATCGCTCCACGTGACTACCTGGAGCGGACGGTGGCGTTCTGCCGGCAACACGACATCGTCCTGGCCTACGATAATCCCTACTGCGACCTGACCTTCGATGGCTACCGGGCGCCAAGCATTTTCGAGATCCCGGGTGCCAGGGATATCGCGATCGAATTCTTCTCGGTATCCAAGAGCTTCTCGATGACCGGCTGGCGGTTGGGCTGGGCGGCGGGCGCGGCGCCGTTCATCCAGGCGCTGACCCGGGTCAAGTCGTATATCGACACGGGGCCGTTCCTGGCCATTCAGCAGGCGGCGGTCACGGCGCTCGAAGGGGCGGACCGACTGATTCCTCCGATCGTGGCGGAGTTGACTCGCCGCCGCGATGCGGCGGTGGCCGCGTTGCGGCAGGAAGGGTTCGAGCTCGAATCCCCCAAGGGGGCCATGTACCTCTGGATCCGGTTGCCGGAGGGGCTCGCGTCGGCGGCGTTCACCAGCCACGCACTGGAAAAACATGGCGTGGTACTGCTGCCTGGCAGCGGGTTCGGACCCGGTGGAGAAGGGTTTTTCCGGATCGCGCTGACCGTCGGCCCGGTCCGGCTGGTCGAGGCTGCCGGGCGCCTGGGCAAGGCGCTGGCGGAACTGCATGGTGTCGCAGGCGTCCGGCGGAGCTGAGATCCGGCGCGCAGAGGCGGCAGTTCCGAGGGGGGCCGCGGCGCTGGCCAGCCTTGTCGTGCATCTGGTCGTACTCTGTTTCGTAAGGCTCGACCTCCCCGTGCAGGTCGCGCTTCCCGCTTTTTCGCATTCACGCCCGCTACCGTTCACGCTCGTCCTCACTCAGCCTCTGGCGCCGAAACCGGTGCGTCGGACCATTCCTCCGATTGCCCCGAAGCGATCAAGTCACGAGTCCCAACCGATCGTTAAGCCCGCAGCGGATCCGGACACGGGCACCACAACCTCGGCGCCTGAAATCACCGCCAGGGCGGCTCCAGCGGCCCGAGGTGCGTCCCGGTCCTTCGGGGATGGCCGGCTCTGGGTCCGGCCGCTCAACCCCGCCGAACTGGCCATGGTGCACCGCCTGACCCGGAGCAGCACGCAACTGGTCGACAGCGCGGTCAAATCCATGGTACAGGCCTACCTCGATTCGATGGCGATTGAGCTGGCCCGCCAGCCAGGTCCGCCGAATTGGACCACCCAGCTGGGCGGGAAGAAGTTCGGGATCGATGCGCAGTTCGTGTACATCGGCGGGCTCAAGATTCCGACGCTGCTGCTGGCCCTGTTGCCGATCCCGTCCGGATACAATCAGTCGATGGCATTCGACCGGAGCGGGCAGATGTTCGATGACCTCAAGCGCGCTGCGGCCCGCTCCGCCACCCTGGACGAATTCAAATCGGCGGTAAAAGCCCTCCGGGAACGGTCCGAGCAGGAGCATCAGTTGCGGCAGGCCCAGCAGCAGGAATCGGGTCCCGAAGAGGCGCCGGTACAGGTCTCCGGCCAGTAATGAAGTTCGGGGCCCGAATCTGGCACCGCTGCCTTGCCAGTGCACCTCACCTCATACAGCTTGAGTTGAGTGAATCACCGTCTGCGAGGGGCTGAAATGTCACTTTCCACGTCGTTGAAGACTCGCCTGTGGCCTGCCCGCCGCACCCTGGCCCGATGGACCACCGCGACACTATGCCTGGCCGCGCTGCTGGGGTCTTGCAGCGACCCCACCGGAAGTGGGGCGTTTCCGCGCCAGGTAGGGCTGGTCCTGCACCCCATCATGCCCGCCGGCAGCCAATTTGCCAGTGCCGTGCTGGCCGTGGAGCAGATCAGGGTCACGGTGACGACGCGGCCCGACACCCTGCAGCGCACCGACACCGTCTACGTCCGCAGCTTTCCGTTTGGCCCCAACGCCAACAGCCTGACCATCGCGCCGCGGGTGCCGCTCAGCCAGCCGGCCGAAACGCTGGACGTCCATCTCGACTATAACACCGCGTCGGGGATCACTCTCTTCTCGGCCGTCACCTTTGCCACGGTTACCGTGGGCGGCACCTCGGATGCCAACACTGATTTCGGTCCCACTTATGTCGGGCCCGGGCTGAACATCGCCTTTTTCAATCTTGCTCCTGACACCGGTACCGTGGTGGGCGGAGACAGCCTGGTCTTCAGCGCCACGGCATTCGATTCGAGCGGAGCGCAGGTTCCGTCGTTCTACGTCTCCTGGTCGACCGACAACCCCCTCGTCACCGTCAATGCCAAAGGGGTACTCAAGGCGCCGGACCTCAACGCCACGGTCCAGGTCACGGCCCTCACGCCCAACGGATTCCGGGCCTTTGCCACGGTCCGAGTAGTACCCCACGGCTCAGCGCCGCTGGGTGGCCGGGTGATCAGTGCCACGGACGGGAGTCCCATCGCAGGTGCCTCGCTGGCCTTCAAGGATGCCGGCGGCAAGCTGGTCGATTCGGTCGTCACCGGGGCGGACGGGAGCTACACCACGGGGCCTCTGCCGGGTGGGGTCTACACTGCCGATGTCACTGCGGCAGGATTCACGGGCACCCAGGTGTACGATGCCGCTCCGGCGGCCGGCGGGACCACCCTGCCGACGATCCCGCTGGTCTTCTCCGATGCCAATGGCGGGAACATCCAGGGCGGAGTAACCGACGCCCGCACCGGGAAGGTCCTGCAAGGGGTAGCCTTGGAGGCCCGCTCAGGCGTCAATAACACCACAGGTCAGCCGATCAGTTCCACGACGACGGATGTGGAAGGGGCATACAGTCTTCAGACACCGCCCGGCACCTTCACGGTGGTCGCCAAGCTCGCTGGGTATGCCGATGGCCAGCTCATTGTCGGCAATGTCCAGGGCACGAGCAGCGCCAACCTGTCGCTCTCGCCGAGCGGCAGCAACGATGTGCGGGTCGTGCTGCAGTGGGGTGCCACTCCGCCCGACCTCGATGCCCATCTGACCGGGCCGGACAAGGCCACGCCCGGCACCCGGTTCCATGTCTATTTCAGCAGCCAGGGAAGCCTGGAGGCCGATCCGTTTGCCGCGCTCGATGTCGACAACACCTCCGGCTTCGGACCCGAGACCATCACGATCACCCAGCAGTCGAGCGGCGTGTACCGCTACTCGGTGCATGATTTCAGCGATGACAACCTGACCACGGGCTCGCCGCTGGCAGCGTCCGGTGCCCGGGTGGATCTCTATATCCACGGAGTCCTGGTCCAGCAGTTCTTCGTACCCAACCAGCCAGGAACTTTGTGGACCGTGTTCGAGCTCAACGGCTCGACGGTGACGCCGAAGAACCTGATGAGCTTCCAGCCGAATTCCTCGGCGGTTACCGCGCCGGGAATGGACCGCACCGAGCTGGCCGACCAGGCCAGCCTCTGGCGTGATATCCTGGCCCACCCCAAGCACCATTAGCCGGGGCGGGATCCTGAAAACATCAGCGGGGCGATCGAGTGATCGCCCCGCTGTCGCTTTGCGTCCATTTGGCCGAGTCGTCAGGGAGGTGAGATGACGCCGTCGATATCGATCCGCGCTGCAGTGGGCCCGAAATCGGCCCGGCTGAGCCGGCGGAGCAGTGCCGCTGACCGCCGGGCCGGGTCGGGGCGCGGTCCCGATCCAGCTACCTGCATCAGCGGCACCGCCCGACCGCTCTCGAATGTTCCATCAGCCCCGAACTGAATCTGTAGTACCGTGGACAGCCCCGCCGGACCCGCCAGGTTGAAGCCACGATAGGTGGCAAAGTTTCCCAGCGAATACGCAACCAGGTGTCCGCGGTAGAACTCGATGCCGCGCAATACATGCGGGCCGTGCCCGACCACCAGATCGGCACCCGCATCGATGACCGCATGCGCCCACCGGCGCAGGTCGCCCCGCTCCTCCTTGCCCAGCTTCTCGGGTTCAGCCGGCACATGCTGCGCCTTGTCCCCCTCCGCGCCGCCATGAAAGGTCACCACCAGCAGGTCCACCAGCGGCCGGATCGAGTCGATCACGGCTCGGCTCCGTTCGATGTCGAGCAGGTCGTAGGCAAATGGATAGGTGGTAAACCCGATCAGGCCGACGATGGTGGCGCTGTCACCCCGCTGGACGGTGTCGATGCTGATCGAGCCCAGCGGGCCATAGGTCCTGAGATTGAGACCGCGGAGTATCGAGTCCGACGCGCTGCGTGCGCCTGGGCCCATGTCATTGGCGTGATTGTTGGCCAGGTTGAGGTGGGTAAATCCGGCCTCCACCAGCCTCGGCGCCAGCCAGGTCGGGGTGGCAAAGGCGTAACACATTCGGGGCTTGGGCCTGCCATGCCTCGCGCGTTTCCTGGTCGGATGGGTCGGTGGCTTTGGATGGATCACGCTGTCGGGCAACGGCGGCAGCGCCGCGATGCTGTCGATTCGGAGCGGCCCGCCGGCGCACTTCTGGGTCACGCCGGTGTCCGCCAGCACTCCCTCGAAGTTGCCGATGACCAGGTCGCCGCGGAGCAGGGTATCGACCCGCGAAAAGATCTCGCGGCCGCTATCAGGTGGAATGGCGGCGCGGATGGTGAGGGTGCCGAGGTTGATATCGCCGGTGAAGGCAAAAAGGACTGAAGTCCGGGGGGGCCGGGGGGCAGGGGGGCTGCGAAGAGCGGAACTGTCGGGCGGCGTACCCACCATGTTCCTGATGGCGCTGCTGTCCTGGGCAGACGCGGCCCTGAACGCAACGCACAGACCAAGCAGGATAGCCGCAGCTAGGCGGCTCACCCAGCCGCCAATTTTATCCACTTGAGGCTGTTTTCTCGTCCCACGACTGCGAGCAGCTCGTTGACAGGCTCCGACACTGTCGATCCCGTAAGTGCAACGCGAACAGGCTGCATGACATCGCCCAGCTTCTTGCCTTCGCGCTCGGCGAGTTGCTTGAGGCTCCCTTCAAGCTGGGCCGGATTCCAGGATTCTTGAGTCACTTGAGCGAGCTCCTGGTAGACAAGCATCAAGTTGCTCGCGAATAAGGGGCCAAGCTTTTCCTTCAGCGCTTTCCCTTTCGGATCAATCACAAAGCCAGTACCCTCGGCGACCGGTCCGTGTAACCGAATGGCGGCCTGTCCGGCAATATCGTTCAAAGTCTTGCTTCTGGTTTTCACCGCATCGACCAGAGCCGCGAGGTCTCGGCCATCCGTCTTGATGCCCCGTTCCTCCAGGATGCGGGCCACCTCCGGCACCAGCTCACTGGCTGGCCTAGCGGAGAGGTACTGTCCATTCATCCATTCCAGCTTCACTGTGTCGAACACCGCGGCCTTGCGCTGGATCCCGTCCAGGCTGAACAGCTCGATCATCTCGGCCTCGGGCATGATCTCGCGGTCGCCGCCGGGTGACCATCCCAGCAGCGCCAGGAAGTTCCGCATGGCCAGCGGCAGGATACCCTGATGCTGGTAGTCGCCCACTGCCGTGGCACCATGCCGCTTCGAGAGCTTCTTGCCGTCAGCGCCAAGGATCATCGGCACATGGCCGAAGATCGGCTCAGGTTGGCCCAGCGCCCGGTACAGCGCGATCTGTTTCGGCGTGTTGGAGATATGATCGTCACCCCGGATGACATGGGTGATCTTCATCTCGATGTCGTCGGACACCACGGCCAGGTTGTAGATCGGTGTGCCGTCGCTGCGCAGGATGATGAAGTCATCGAGATCCCGCCCCTGGAAGCTGATCCGGGCGTGCACTGCGTCATCCCAAGCCAGCTCCTCATCCGGCATCCGGATCCGGATGCTGTACGGTTTGCCGGCCTTGAGATTGGCCTGGATCTCCGACTCTGGCAGCCGGCCGCAGCGGCCGTCGTACCGGAACGCCTCTGAGCCATGGGCGTTCTGCTTCCGCTGCTGCTCCAGCTCTTCCTTGCTGCAGAAACAGCGATACGCCTTGCCCTGCGCCAGCAGCCGCTCGGCATCCGCCTTGTGGCGGGCGCCGTAGCCCCCCTGGAAAAAGGGCCCCTCGTCATAGGTGATACCGAGCCAGGCCAGCCCGTCGAGGATGACCTGGGTATGGCCCTCGGTGCTCCGCTCCTTGTCGGTGTCCTCGATCCGCAGCACAAAAGTGCCGCCGGTCTTCCGGGCGTACAGCCAGTTGAACAGGGCCGTGCGGGCGCCACCGACGTGGAGGTAACCGGTCGGGGAAGGGGCGAAACGAACTCGGGGAGTGGTCATGGGGCCCGGGAAGTGGTAAGAGGTGAGAAGCAAGATGTGAGAGGGAGATCCCTCTGACCTCTCACCTGTCACCTCTCACCTGCAGAGCGGAGTCGGAGGGATTCGAACCCTCGATAGAGCCATAAGACCCTATATCGGTTTAGCAAACCGGTGCCTTCAGCCACTCGGCCACGACTCCCAGCGGCGTACAACCTAGCCAGCCCCCTCAGCCCGGGGAAGGGCAGTGAATGGGAGGGCTGGGATCGCTCATGCGAGGCGACTCGTCGCGGAAACGGGGTATACTGGAGCGTCACCCTTGGCGGAGGATTGCATGACTACTCGAGTTGCCTCACTGCGCTCCGTCGCCGCACTCATGCTGGCCCTCGGCACGGCAGCCTGCGGCGCTGATATCAGTTCCGACCGCGACAGCACGATTCCCGTTCCCGTGGGCTCGACCTACGCGTGGGGCGGGGTCAGCCAGCGGAAGCTCCCCGGCGAGATCAACCTCGCGGCCGAGAACAGTATCGTGGCCGGACGGCTGCAGCGGGCCATCGACCAGGAAATGCAGGCCAAGGGCTGGCGGCTGGTCGATTCATCCAGCGCGACCTTTCTGGTCCACTATCACGTCGGAGTGCAGGACCAGACCCAGACGGTGACCGACGCACCGCCACCTCCAGTGGCGCTTCAGTGTGGCGCCTATCGCTGCTACGAGGGCCGCTACAGCTGGGGATACTGGGGGCCGCCGGAGGTCACCACACGGGATGTGGTCTACCGGGAGCGGGGATTGATGATCGACCTGGAAGAGGCCAAAACCAGCAAGCTGGTCTGGCGGGCTACCTGGAAACACGAGGCCACCGGCGAGCAGCCCACCGAAGAGCGGGTCAAGAAGGTGGTCTCGGAGACAATGAAAGACCTGCCGAGCGTGAAGTAGCCAGCGCTGGTCAGTCGTCCTTGAGGATCCGCTTGGGCGGGTCGTCGAGGTCATCGAACTGGCCGTCCCGCGTGGCCTTGACGAACAGCGCCGCAAAGATGGCGCCCAGCACGATGGCCACCGGCAGGAGGATCAGCACCGCGTTCATCGCTCCTCCTTCTGGCGCACCGTGCGCTCCACTCCTGTTGCTCCCCAGATAACCATGCCGCTCGACAGCGGCATCAGTACCGCCGCCACCAGCGGATTGACCAGGCCCAGCGCGGCCGCCAGCACGGCCAGCACATTGTAACCGATCGAGCGGCGCTGATTGCGGCCGATGGCGCACCGCGCGGCATCCGAGGCGCGGAATCCAGCCAGGACCGGGCCCAGTGCCGGGTACCCAACAACGCCATCCGCCACCAGTACGGTGGCGGCGGCGCCGGATCCCATCGCGATCCCGACATCAGCCAACGCCAGGGCGGGACCATCATTGATGCCATCGCCGGCGAGCAGAACCTGGTGGCCTTCTGCCTGGCGTGCCCTCACCCACTCCGCTTTGCCCTCCGGCCCGCACCTGGCCACCACTTCGGTGATACCGCACTGGACTGCCACGGCACTGGCCACCTCTGCGTGGTCGCCGGTCAGCAGTGCCACGCGCAGGCCGCGCGACTGGAGTGCGGCCACGATCCGGGGAGCGTCGTCGCGGATCCGATCCCCCAGCCGGATGATCGAGCGGTCGCCCCGGTCATCCGCGAGACAAATCTCGCCCGATTCACCAGCACCGAGGGTCCAGTGACGGGCGTCGACCATCCCCGAGATGCCGTGGCCAGGCACCTCGACGACCTCATGGGCCGCGGGTAGCGGGATCCTGCGAGCGGCGGCCTCCGCCAAAAGCGCCCGCGCGATCGGATGGGCACTGTACCGTTCGAGCCCGGCGGCGATCCTGATGGCGTCGTCCGCGCCCGAGATGACCGTCGGGGTGCCCCCGGTGACGGTGCCGGTCTTGTCGAGCGCCACGATATCGATCTCTCCCAGGGCCAGCAGTGGCTCGGCAGACCGGAGCATCAGACCGCGACGGGCGGTGGCGCCCAGAGCCGCCGCGGCGGCCAGCGGCTGCGACAGCGCCAGGGCGCACGGGCACGCCACTACCAGCACCGCCACAGTGTGCGCCAGCGCGACGGCACCGCCTCCGATCCGCCACCAGACCAGCGCCGTGACCGCCGCGGCCAGCAGCGTGGCAAGGGTGAACCGCGGCGCGATCCTGTCGGCCAGGGTCGGGGCCAGACCACGGTCGGCCGCGACGCCGAGCTGGCGGGCCATGCGGCGGAGCAGGGTGTCGTCGCCGGCCTGCTCGACCGCGACCGTGAGCGCGCCGATTTCAACGATCGCGCCGGCCACGACCTGGCTTCCCGGCCCGATGGCCACTGGAGCCGACTCACCGGTGAGCAGGGCCATCCGGACCTCACCCACTCCCTCCAGCACCACACCATCGGCGGGAATCTCTTCGCCGGACCCAAGATCGATCCGGTCACCGGCCCGAAGCTCTCCGGCCGGAACCGTCTCGAGTCCGTCCGCGGTCTCCCGCCTGGCGGTGGCCGGCAGCGAACTGGCCAGGGCCAGCGCTGCCTCCGCCGCGTGGCGGCGGCCCCGCCCTTCGAGCATCCGGCCGGCCAGGAGCAGGGTCACCAGCATGGCCAGCGAGTCGAGGTATCCATCGAAGCCGCTGAGGGTGGCCAGTACCCCGTGCCCATACAGCAGCGCGACCGCCAGCGCGATCGGGAGGTCCATATGGATCCGGCCCTGGCGCAGCGCCGCAATGGCGCCGGCGAAGAACGGTTGGGCGCACCAGAGGGCCACCGGAGTGGCCAGCACCAGCGTGGCCCAGCGAAAGACCGCGGCCCAGCGCGGTTCCATCCCGTCCCACCACCCGGCATACACCGAGATGGCGAGCAGCATGATGTTCATGGCCGCGAATGCGGCCACGCCGAGCCGTACGGTCAGGTCGCGATCAGGGGTGGCGGCGGCTCCGAGCGGGCGGGGACGATAGCCCAGTGCCGCAATCCTGCCGGCCAGGACGGCCAATGAGGTGTGGGCGGGATCCCAGCGCAGCGACGCCCGCCCCGTGGCATAGCTCACCGTCGCGCCGAGTACCCCCGGTGTGCGCTGCAGGACCGCCTCGGTGACCCAGACACAGGAGGCGCAGCGCAGATTGTCGATCACCAGTCGGGTGGCCACGCTGCCGTCCGGCCCCGTCTCGAGCGGGATTGAGTCCCAGCTCCCGCTGGCGGGCTCCGGTCTCGGCGGGCAGGCTTCCCGTTCGGCATAATACCGGCTGAGTCCCACGCCCCGGATGATTTCGTACGCCATGGCACAGCCGGGGCAGCAGAACGCCTCGGTCTCGCCTTCCACTGCAGTGCCGCAGTGGAGGCAGGCTGACACGGCTGACCCAGTCGGGTCAGCGCTGAGGGGTGCTGTAGGAGCTGACAACGGGATCGGCGCCGCGCACAGCAATCCAGGCCATCGCGAGGTTGACCAGGACGACGAGGGTGAGCCCGAGCCAGATGGCCCGCGGCCATAGGCGGCCGCTGCCGGGCTCAGTCGTGGGAGCCATGTGAATCGTCCTCCCCCGCTTCGGTTTTGAAGGTGGCATCGACGACCAGCTCGCGGCCCGGGCGTTCTACATGGACCTGGATGGGAACGGTACGCTGCAGGGCCTCCTTGACCGGTACCCGGATCACCAGCACGAAACTGCGGCTCTCGGTCGAGGCCAGGCGGGTGTCAGGGACTGTCACCTGCGCGTTGGCCAGTCCGGTGACCCGGACGCTGAAGGGGATCGAATCGGTCGAGGGATCGTTGTTGGTGATCCGCATGATGTAGGTGTTGCGGAGCCAGCCGTCGCCGTCCACCGTGAACAGCGAGCCCGGCGCCCGGGCCACGGCCGCCTCGAACGAGGCCCGGGCCAACAACAAGGCCACGAGCGCAGCTGCCAGGCTGCCGAGCAACCCGCCATACGCCAGCGTGCGGGGCCGGAGCCACCGGGTCCGGGATCCCTTCTGCTTGGCGATGCTGTCGTAGCGGATCAGTCCGTCATGGCCGAGGCGGCCCAGTACGTCGTCGCAGGCGTCGATGCAGGCGCCGCAGGCAATGCATTCGAGCTGGAAGCCGTTGCGGATGTCGATTCCCTGGGGGCAGACCGCGACGCACTTGCTGCACTCGATGCATCGGCCGGCCTCAACCGCTGCCTTGCCGCCGCGGGGTTCGCCCCGGGCGGTTTCGTAGACCAGCAACAGGCTCTCGTCGTCGGTGAGTGCGCTCTGGAACCTGGCATAGGGGCAGAGGTAGTTGCAGAACTGCTCCCGGAACCAGGCAAAGTCGAGAAACCAGATCGCGGCGACGATGGCGACGATGGCGTACATCGTCCCGCTGGCCCCACCGCTCCACAGCACCGGAGCCCGCTCGAAGTAGCTGGCCAGGGTCATGGACACCGCGATCGCCGCCAGCGCATACAGACCCCATTTCAGGGCCTTGCGCCAGATCTTGCTCCAGGCCCACGGCCCCTTGTCGAGCTGCATCTGGCGCCCGCGGGAGCCTTCGATCCAGTGTTCGAGGGGGCGGATCCATTCCTCCAGGAACACGGTCTGGGGACAGGCGTACCCGCACCAGAGCCGGCCGAACAGTGAGGTGAAGAAGAACAGCGAGAAGGCCAGGAACAGCAGGATCAGCAGCAGCAGTACCGTGTCCCGGGCGGTGAAGATTGCCCCCAGGGCAAACACCCGGCGGGCCGGCAGATCGACGAGCAGTGCGGGGTTCCCGCCGATGTGGAGCCACGGCGTGAGAAACAGGATCAGCTGCAGCACGATCGACGTCCGGTGCCGCAGGGTCCGGAACCGTCCCGAAACCTGCTGGGCGTACACCCAACGTCGAGTGCCGGCAAAACTGAGCGCGGTCACGGCGTGATCGGCAACGGGTGTCCGGTCGCCTCGGCATTTCGCGAGACGACGTAGGCTGCCACTTCGGCCACTTTCTCGGGGCCCAGGATCGGGCCCCAGGTCAGCATTCCCTTTTCCGGCACACCGACGGTGATCGTGTGGCGGATCTCCTCGGGCTTGCCGCCGTGGATCCAGACCGTATCGAGCAGGTTGGGCCCGATGCCGCCATGCATGTCCGCGCCGTGGCAGGCCACACAGTTGGCCTTGAAGATGGCCTCGCCGGCCGTCACGGTGGCCGGGGTGATGACCAGCGCCGTTCCGGCCGCATCACCGCCGCCGGCCTGGGGCCAGCGCTGCCGGGCCTCGGCCAGCTCAGCCTTGAGCGCGCCAACCTGCGAACGATGGGCAATGAAGTGGTAGTGCACCGCGTAGACGACCGCCCACAGGATGCACAGGTAGAACATTCCCAGCCACCAGTCGGGCAGCGGGTTGTCGTACTCGTCGATGCCGTCGTTGTCGGCGGCATGCCCCAACAGTTGGTCCCGGGGTGACTGGCTCACTGGTCGGCTCCGCCGTCGAGGGGAAGCCGGGCCGCTGCTTCGAGGGCGTCCCGGTGTCTGGGGTTGTAGGCCCACCAGGCCCAGCCCAGGAAACAGATCATGAACACGCCGGTCGTGATGCCGGAGACCCACCCCAGCGTCACCCCGTTGGCGGCATCGTGCAGGATCGGATTCATGGCACCGAGGGGCCTCCGCCCTGTCCGGCGGCAATGGCCGCCCGGCCGTCCTTGCCCAGCCGCTGCAGGTAGGCGATCACGGCGATGATTTCCCGGTCCGGTTGAGCTGTGATTTTCTGATCCGCCAGCCGGCCCACGATGCCCAGCGCCTGCGTCTGCATGGCGGCCGGCGCCGCGGCGATGTCCTCCGTGCTGTACGGAACGCCGACCCGGCTGAGGGCCCGCATCGACGCCTGGATATCCGCCGGATCGTATTGCTGGGTCAGCAGCCAGCCATAGGTCGGCATGATGCTTCCCGGGCTGGTGCTCCGGGGATTGCGCATGTGTTCGTAATGCCAGGCATCGGGGTACTTGCCCCCCACTCGCTGCAGGTCCGGCCCGATCCGGCGCGAGCCGAGCAGGAACGGGTGGTCGTAGGCGTACTCGCCTGATCGGGTCCACTCGCCGTAGCGCAGCAGTTCGGACCGCATCGGCCGAACCATCTGCGAGTGACAGACGCTGCAACCTTCCCGGATGTAGATGTCCCGGCCGGCCACCTCGAGTGGCGAGTAGGGCGTGACCCCGGCCAGCGAGGACGGGCCGGCCCTGGCGGTGAACATCGGGATGATCTCGACGACGCCGCCGGCCAGGATGGCCAGCGTCGTCAGCACGGCGAACAACCCCAGCCGTGCTTCGATGACCCGGCGGTGAAAGCCTTCCGCGTGTGGTGCAGTCATGGGGCGGCTCCGTCAGTGGGCGGTCGCGAGGGCGGCCGGCGCGACCGCCGGCGCCGGGCCCCGCACCGTCCGGATGAAGTTCCAGACCAGCATCAGCATCCCGGCCAGGTACATGAGCCCGCCGGCCAGGCGGAGCCAATAGAACGGCTGCAGCTGCTGAACGATCTCGACGAAGCTGGGATACTTGAGCTGGCCGGCGGCATCGACCGCGCGCCACTCGAGACCTTCGGTGAGGCCGGCGGCCCACATCGATACGGTGTAGAGCACGATGCCGATCGTGGCCAGCCAGAAATGGGTCGTGGCCCAGCGGGGATAGGCCAGCGGCCGGTGCCAGAGCCGAGGGATCAGCCAGTAGATGATGGCAAAGGACATCATTCCGACCCAGCCCAGCGCACCACTATGCACGTGCCCGATGGTCCAGTTCGTGTAGTGGGAGAGGGCATTGACCGCCCGGATCGACATCATGGGTCCTTCGAACGTGCTCATGCCGTAGAAGCTGATTGCCACCACCATCATCTTCAGCACCGGATCGGTGCGGACCCGGTCCCAGGCCCCCTTCAGGGTCAGCAGCCCGTTCAGCATGCCACCCCACGAAGGAGCCAGCAGCATGATGCTGAACACCATCCCCAGGGTCTGAGCCCACTCGGGCAGGGCCGAGTACAGGAGGTGATGGGGTCCGGCCCAGATATAGAGGAAGACCAGGGCCCAGAAGTGCACGATCGACAGCCGATAGCTGTAGACTGGGCGTTCAGCCGCCCGCGGCAGGAAGTAGTACATCAGCCCCAGGAAGGGGGTGGTGAGGAGGAAGCCGACGGCGTTGTGACCGTACCACCACTGAACCAGGGCGTCGGTCATGCCCGCGTAGACCGGGTAGGACCTGGTCAGGGTAGCGGGAATCGCCAGGCTGTTGACGATGTGCAGCACCGGGATGGTGATCACGAACGACATGTAGAACCAGATCGCCACATAGATATGCTGCACTCTCCGCACCGCCAGCGTGGCGAAGAAATTCACCGCAAAGATGACCCAGACCACCGCGATCAGCACGTCGATCGGCCAGATCAGCTCGGCATATTCCTTCGACTGCGTCATGCCCAGCGGCAGGGTGATCGCCGCCAGCACGATGACCAACTGCCAGCCCCAGAAGTGCAGCCGGGACAGGGTATCACTCCACATCCGCACCTTGAGCAGCCGCTGCATCGAGTAGTAGATGCCGGTGAAGCAGAGGTTGGCCGCAAAGGCGAAGACAACCGCGTTGGTGTGCAGCGGACGCAAACGACCGAAGGTGAGATACTGGATCCCGAAGTTGGCTGGGTACCACGCCAGTTGAAGCGCGATCAGCGCGCCCACCAGCATGCCCACCAGGCCCCAGAGAATCGTGACCGACAGGAACTGGCGGACGATGCCGTCATCGTACGGAACCGCGGTCGATTCGGTGGTGGCGGTATATTGCACCCGTCCTCCTCTCAGTGGTGTTCGGCAGCCGCGCTGCCTCTATGGCTCCATCCCAACGGTGACTGCGTTTCTGCTCACGGCGCTGCTGGCGGGTCTGGCGGGCAGTCCGCATTGCGTGGCGATGTGCGGCGGCTTTGCCTCCGCCTGCGCCGTGCCTCGATCGGGTTTCGCTGCCTGGCACGCCGGCCGCCTGGCCGCGTATGCCACACTCGGCGCGATCGCCGGCGCTGTGGGACGCGCTATCCCCGGTCCGGCCTGGCTGCCCGCCCTCCTGGCCGCCCTTTTTCTGGTCTGGTTTGCCGGGGCCTTGGCGGGCCTCGTTCCGGAACCGAAGCTTCCGTTCGCCGGGCTCACCCGGCTGGCTCAGCGCTGGCTGGGCCGCCCGGGGTTGCTGGCGCAGTTCGGATTCGGGGTCGTCAACGGATTCCTGCCGTGCGGCCTGGTCTATTCGGCTCTCGCCATCCCGGTGGCACTGGGACATCCTGGGCAGGGAGCGCTGGCCATGCTCGCCTTCGGAGCCGGAACGATTCCGCTGCTCTCCGCGGCGGCGCTGTGGCTTCGCCGCTTTACCGCCCGGAGCCTTGCCCACCGCCGGCTGCTGGCGCTGGCCATCCTGCTCCTCGGCCTCCTGGCCATCGCCATGCGTGCCGGCGTACCCAGCGTTTCGAGTGGCATGGGTCATGGGCCCGCGCACACGATGGCGGACTGACCCGACTAACCTATTCCGATTCCGTGAGCGTCGGCCCAACAAAACGTGAAGAGATCCTCATGGCCGGATCCGGCTGGTGAATCGGTGCGGGATACTTGTTCAGGCCTGGCGGCGGCGTTCAAGCGGGAGTATCGAGATGGCCGGGTTGAACAAGAACGGGGAATGCTGGTGCTGGGCGGGTGCGCCTCATGACCGGTTCGGCGATATCTCCATGAGGAGGGCCCGAAGGTCGAGCGGCCGAGTGTACATCGCGACCTTGCCGTCCGGTCCGAGGGGCCATTCCTCGCGGGGGCGGTCGCGATACAGCTCTACCCCATTTTCATCCGGATCCCGCAGGTAGAGCGCCTCACTCACCCCATGATCTGACGCCCCATCGAGCTGAATGCCGGCGGCCCGGAGCCGGTTGAGTGCATCCCCCAGCGATGCCCGGTCCGGGTATCGCAACGCCAGGTGATACAGCCCCGTGGTTCCCGGCGCGGGCGGACTTCCTCCCGCACTTTCCCAGGTATTGAGCCCGATGTGATGATGATACCCGCCGGCGCTGATAAAGGCGGCGGAGTTCCCGATCCGCTGGATGACCTCAAGGCCGAGCACCCCGACATAGAAGGCCAGGGCGCGGTCGATGTCGGCCACCTTAAGGTGGACATGCCCGACGTCAACCCGGGAATCGATCGGACCGGAGGGGTTCATGGAGTCAGGTCCCTGCTGGGACGGCGTATCGGAGAACGGCCCAGAAGTGGCAGATGCTTCCGCCCAGTACGAACAGGTGCCAGACCGCGTGATTGAACCGCGGCCGGTCTTTTACGTAGAACACCACGCCGCCGGTGTAACAGAGCCCGCCGGCCAGCAACCAGCCCAGTCCCGCCGCGGGGAGGCCGAGCCACAATGGCCGGATGGCAATCAGCGCCATCCACCCCATCATCAGATAGAGGGCGGTGGACAAGCGGGGAAATCGGAACCCCACCACCAGCTTCGAGGCGATGCCTGCGGCCGCCAGCGCCCACATCACTCCCAGTAGTGACCATCCCAGCGGACCGCGCAGTACCCCCATGGCAAACGGGGTGTAGGTCCCGGCGATCAGGAGGTAGATCGCTGAGTGGTCGATGACCCGGAGGACGCGCTTGGCGGGAGGGTGCGGAACGGCGTGATACAGCGTCGAGGCACCATACAGCAGCACCAGGCTGGTCGCGAATACCGCGAAGGCCACGGTGACCAGCCCGTCGCCACGACCACCGGCCACCAGCAGTACCGGCAGCGCGATCAGGCTGGCCAGCAGCCCGGCGCCGTGGGTGACAGCATTGGCGATTTCTTCGCCGAAGGTCTGATGCCGGTGTTGGTGAGCCATGGTGCCGCAAAGATAGCGCCCTCCCTGGCTACCAGTGCCGGTCGAAGAACGCCGCCGCGGAGTCGGCGACCTGGCGGTGAATCGAAATTCGGTTGGCTCCCGCCGGGTCATGACAGAGCAACGGGATGTCCTCGACGCCGTTGGCGGTGCAGGGCGAGAGAAAGGTGTAGTGGCCGGCCAACGGGATGGTCTGCAACGTTGCCCCGGCAATCCGGGCGGCGAAATATGCAGCGTTCGAGGCGGCGGGCGCGATCAAATCGGAATCGCCGACCACGATCGACACTGGAATATGAATGTCCGACAGGCCGGCAGCCGTGAACGCGCCGCCCTGCGCCGGCGCTATAGCAAACACTGCTTTGATCCGCCGGTCGCGATACGAATCACCGGAGCGGGCCAACGATGTCACGAAGCGCTGATTGCGGCCCAGTGCGGCGAGATCCGCCAGCAGCTTCGGGTACTCGGGTGGCGCATCGCATAGCGTCGGGTTCGGCTTCGAGCGGCACTGCTCCGCAAAGGCGCCAAGATCGGTCCGGCCGCCGGCCAGCTCGATCATGGTGTAGCCACCCAGCGAGAAACCGGCCGCCCCGATCCGGGTGGTATCGATCCGATTCCGAAAGGCGGAATCTGCCAGGACGGCGCTGATGACGGCCGACATGTCCCGGGCCCGTTCCCACCACAGCACGAATCCCTGCGGCGTGGCCTTCGGCTCGGCGCCGGTGTTGCCATGGTGATTGACGGCGGCCACGATGAATCCGTGCGCCGCCAGCTGCTGGCCCAGCCACATCAGCTGCAGTGCCGATCCGCCGGTGCCATGGGAAAGCACGATCAGCGGATGGCGGGTGGGACCGCTATCGAGGGGCGCGCCCATGAGGGCCGTCCCCGACATGAATTCGTGCCGGTTGGGAGCCCCAATCCATATCGTGTCGGGAGTGCCGTTGGTCGAAGTGGGATACCAGATCGCGGTGGTGAGGGGGCGCCAGCCATCCTCATCCCAGTTCCGGCGGGTGGTATCGACGTACCGGCGGAACACCATGCCGACCGCCGGTAGTGGAGCGTCGGGGTGTCGTGCCGCCACTGCGGGTTTCGGCTGATTGCCGCAGCAGAGCAGTGAAGCCAGCATCGCTGCGGCGCCTACGGTTACGCCTGCAGGTGAGTGGGTACTCATAGTTTCCTCCTTAACGGCTGGCCGCCCAGCTGCTTCGGCGCGGTCTGGCGCCAGGCATCAATCACCAGGTCCAGCAGCTGATTCGGCTTGACCTTGGCCAGGTCGACCCCAACCCAGTTGCCGCCCCAGACGTCGGAAAAGGTATCCGGCGCCGACTTGACCAGCAGGTCGAGATTGGTCGGCGAGGTCTTGAGGTGCACCGCCTTGCCATCTTCAGGCAGCGTCAGGAAAATCTTTCCCTTGACCCGGAAATCAGGACGGCCGAGGTGAACTCCCTCCTTGGTTTCGGGCAGGGCCAGCGCGAGGGTGCGGATGCGGCTCTGGTCGATCGGCTTCCGACGAGGCATGTTGTCGACTCCTCCGATGAGACTAGCGCACGGCTCCCTGGGGGCGGCGACTGGGACACTGAACCCGCAGCAGTTCCTGCGGGCCGAGCCCGTAATGGCCCTCGGGCTCGATGCGGTAGTCACCCAGCGCCATGTCACCGCCGCTGAGCGGCGGCACCGCGACCGAGCGGATCAGTACCAGGCGGGTGCCATCACGCTCATCCAGCAGGCGCACGGGGCAGCCCTTGCTGCCGGTCGCGGGGGGCCGGTCCGGATCAATCGAAAACCGGTTCGGCAGGTTCTGGGCGGGATTCGGATTCTGCTGCCAGACGGCCGTGGCGCCGCAGCCGGCTATCACCAGCCCGAGAGCCAGGCTGAACCCGAGCCCACCCACGCCGCTTAACTGGCTCATGCTGTCAGGGCCTTTCGAACCAGATCCTCCAGAGTCCGCAGGCCGGCATCAACGTCTTCACCCAGGTGGACCCGGAGCGCCCGGCGTCCGCGGGCCGCCAGTGCACCGAAGTCGCCCCGCGCCTGCGCCGCCTTCACGAGGCCAAAGGTGTAGCCGTGACCGGGGACGGCAAGGTCCCGCGCACCGTCCGTGCAGCTGATCTGCAGGAAGACACCGCTGGCGGGGCCGCCCTTGTACGCCTGGCCGGTGGAGTGCTGAAACCGCGGGCCGAATCCGACGGAGGTGGCCACCCGGGTGCTTTCGAATACCAATCCGCGCAGCAGTTCGATCCGCCGCTCGACCGCGGGTACCATCGGCAGGTAGGCCAGCAGCGCGAAGTAGTCTCCGGGGCGCAGTCGCGACAGGTGCGCCGTGAGCAGTTGCAGCACCGACCGTCCGGTGGCCTGAGTCGTCAGCGCCGAGGTGTTGGCCGCATCGGCAAATAGTCTGAGCCCGAAGCCTTCGGCAATCGGATCTTCCGCGGCCAGCACGCCGGTCCGCTCGAAGTCCGCCATCAGCGACCGGGTGAGCAGCTTGGCGTCCTCGACGTCAGGCTGATCGAATGGATTGACCTTGAGCTGCGCGCCCGCCACCGCCGTGGCAAACTCCCAGCGATAGAACTCGGCGCCGAGCTGGCCCGCGTCGTCCACCGCGATCCTGACCACGGGGTGTCCCGCCTGTTCCAGTGCAGCCACCTTCTGGTCGATTACCGGGTCGGCGCTGGCCTCGATCCGGGTGTAGACGAACAGCCGGTCATTGCCATACCCCTCGGGTCCCGCCAGCGGCTCGCCGGCGACTGGGATGATGCCGTGACCACCTTTGCCAGTCGACTCCGCCACTAGCTGCTCGAGCCAGGCCCCCACACCAGTAAAGGGCGGGCCCGCAATCAGGGTCAGCTTGTCACGGCCCTCAGCGGCCAGCACCCCCATGATGGTGCCAAGCAGGACGCCGGGATTCTCCGCCGCGGAGCGTTCGGCGCCACAGTCCTGTGTCATGACCACCGCCCGATTCAGCAACCCCTCGAGGTCAACCCCAAGCAGCCCGGCCGGTACCAGGCCGAAGGGCGACAGGGCAGAGAATCGTCCGCCGATCTGTTTCTCACCCAGAAAGATGGCACGATAGTTCTCGGTCTCCGCGTGGCGCTCGACCTGGGATCCCGGATCGGTAATGGCAATGAAGTGCTGGCCGGACTGGTCCCCGACGACCGACTTGAGCCGGTCGAGGAAGTAGTCCCGCAGCACATTGGGTTCGAGGGTTGACCCTGACTTGCTGGCCAGGACAAACAGGGTCCGCTGCAAATCGACCGACGCCTCAATGGCGCGGATCTGGCCAGGATCGGTCGAGTCGAGCACTTGCAGGCGCAGCCCCTCGGGTCTGGTGCCGAAGACCTGCGACAGCACCCATGGCGCCAGGGATGATCCGCCCATCCCGAGGACCACCACGTCGGTGTAGCCCTCGGAACGGAGCTGAGAGGCCAGGGCCGCGTACCGCGGCGCTTCCGCGAGATAGCGTGACGGGCTGTCGAGCCAGGCCAGCCAGCCCGCCTCATCCCGGCCACTCCACAATGACGGATCCCGGCGCCAGAGCCGGCTGGTCGAAGCGCTGGCATCCCACGCCTGCAGGCGTTCTGCCACCTGGCTGGCGAGAGCCGGGGGCAAGGAATAGCTGGTATCGGGCACGAAGTCTCCAGAGAAGCCTCAAGCTATCCCGTTCCGGCGGGCTGGCAACGAGCCCAGAAGCACGCAATGGCACTGACCTTGCGAGCATTCACCCGGCCGGGAATATTCCGCCCGGGCTGGACCCGATTCTCCTCTCCGAGGAACCAATCTCGAATGAACGCCGCCGAGATCCGCACCCTCCTGGGCGACCAGGGCAAGACCCTGCTCGACTTCAACGCGCCGAAGATCAGTCGAGACCGGCTGCACCTGCCGGGACCCGACTTCGTCGATCGCACCTTTGCGCCGTCCAACCGCAACAACCGGGTGCTGGGCAACCTGCAGCGGCTGTATGCCGGTGGCCGTCTGGGCGGCACCGGCTACATGAGCATTCTGCCGGTGGACCAGGGCATCGAGCACTCGGCCGGTGCCAGCTTTGCCAGGAATCCGGACTACTTCGATCCTGACAATATCGTGAAGCTGGCCATCGAGGGCGGCTGCAATGCAGTGGCCAGCACCTTTGGCGTGCTGGGTGCGATGTCCCGCAAGTATGCTCACCGCATTCCGTTTTTGGTCAAGATCAATCACAATGAGCTGCTGACGTTTCCCAACAAGGCCGAGCAGATCATGTTCGGCACCGTGAAGGAGGCGGCGGAGATGGGAGCGGCCGCAGTGGGAGCCACGATCTACTTCGGCTCGGATGGCGCCACCAAACAGATCGTCGAGGTCAGCCAGGCCTTTGCCCAGGCCCACGAACTCGGCATGGCCACGGTGCTCTGGTGTTACCTCCGAAATTCGGCCTTCAAGAAGGACAAGGACTACCACCTCTCAGCCGATCTGTCCGGCCAGGCCAATCACATCGGTGTCACCATCCAGGCTGACATCATCAAGCAGAAGCTGCCCGAGAACAACGGCGGGTTCAAAGCCCTCAACATGGGTGAGTCCTCCTACGGCAAGATCGACGACCGGGTCTACACCGAAATGACCAGCGATCATCCCATCGACCTCTGCCGCTACCAGGTGGCCAGCTGCTACATGGGCCGGGCCGGCCTGATCAACAGTGGCGGTGCTTCAGGCAAGGATGACATGCGGGAAGCGGTCGCCACCGCGGTGATCAATAAGCGCGCGGGAGGGACCGGCCTGATCTCGGGACGCAAGGCGTTCCAGCGTCCGATGAAGGAGGGGATAGCACTGCTCAACGCGATTCAGGATGTGTATCTGGCGAAGGAGATTGGAGTGGCATAGCACCTCGGTCACGGGTCGAGGGTCGAGGGTCGAGGGTCGAGGGTCTAGGAGTATTTGGGCCCTCCTTTATTTTCTGTCCGCCTGTCCGCCTGTCCGCCTGTCCGCCTGTCCGCCTGTCCGCCTGTCCGCCACTTCCTCGCGCCCGGGTCGCCCAACAGCGGGCTCCCAATGGGCGCTCGGTCGCCGCC
>JBDTTF010000005.1:0-20448 GCA_039930765.1 Gemmatimonadota bacterium
TGCAGCTCGGCCCGGTAGCCGAGGTCGGTCAGCCGGGTGGCCAGCAGTTCGGTGGCCGGCCCTTCGGAAAAGGTCGGGGTCTCGAGTGCCACCAGCGCCCGGGTCAGTTCAACAGCATCCATGAAGTGAAAAACCCCGCCGGTATTTTCTCGGCGGGGCTCCCGGATCAGGTGAAAGACAAACCGCTACGCTGACCGTGGCGCGCCGCGCCCGTGATGGCTGGTATTTCGGGTGGCGCAGATCGTCAGACGGCTCATCAGTATTCGCATCGTGGGAGACCGGGAGAAGCTAGAGCCACCGGCAGAGCCGATCAAGAGCCTCAGCTTTTGCCGAACGCCTGCTTGACCCCCGGCGTGGTGAGATAGAGCAGGATTCCCATCGCCACGAGGATATGGACCCCCTGGGTCCTGAACGTGCCCCAGCCCACGACGGCGAGCAGCGAGAGGATCAGGCTGCTCACCTGGGTGAACACGCCCCATCCCCAGGCCCAGGGTCTGAGGTGCCATGCGCCCCAGGCAAACCAGAAATCCAGCACCGCGACCATCAGCACCAGGATCCCGAGGCTCACTGCCAGGATTCCGGCGATCGATCCGGCGGCAGGGTTGGCCAGGCCCAGGGCCAGGGCGGCCCCGCCGGCGATCCCGAAGACCAGCAGCCCGCGCAGGAGGTGGCCGAAACCGGAAAGGACGGCCAGGACGGCCATGATGGTGACCCCGAACGGGCGATTCATATCGGCTCCAGTACTGAAGAAAAAGGACCGGTCGCACTCGCGACCTACGCGACCTGCATTGCCGCCTTCTTGCCATCCCGCAGGTCCGGCACTCGGCGGAGCAGCCATGCCGCCACCGCCATGAACAGCGTCAGCGAACCCATCGCCACCCGATAGGACACGGCGGGATCGCTGTCCTTCATGATCAGGTCGACCACCAGCGCCCAGACCAGCGGGCCTGCGATGGCTGCGGCGCGGGCCGACAGGACCAGCAGGCCGAAGTACCGCCCCGCCTCGACATCGGGCACCAGGGTGAGCAGCAGCGGCCGCTCAGTGGTGCGGACCCCGCCAAAGATGAAGCCGAGGATGGCGCCCAATCCCCAGAACCACGCCTGCGACCGGACCAGGGTAATGGCCAGTGCCGTGGCGGTCCAGAGCAGCAGCACCGCCATCATGGTGCGCTTGGGGCCGAATCGATCGCTGAGCCAGCCGATCAGGGCGGCTCCAAAGATCGACGGGATGGTCAGGATCAGGAACAACGTGACTTCGGCCCCTTTCGCGAAGCCCATCACCGCCACCGTGTAGATGGCCATGAAGCTGATCGTGGTGCCGATCGCGTCCTGGTAGAAATAGGTGGTGATCAGGAACCGGAGCAGCCCGGGGTGCTTCCGGCTGTCCCGCAGGGCGGCGCCGATTTCCCGGAATGGCCGGCTGATCGACAACGTCGGCCATTGACTGCGCGGCAGCGCCAGGTGGTCCCGGCAGAAAATGAACAGCGGTACTGAGGCCGCCAGCGACAGCAGCGCCGTAGGCACGAAGGTCGAAACCCGGTCTGGCTCAGCCGAGAATGGAATCCGGCGCAGCAGGGAGATTACCCCCTCGGACAGATGCCCCAATCCGGGAATCGTGTCGTTGAAGAACGGGGTGATCAGCAGCACACCCACGATCGAGCCGACATACCCCATCGCGGTGCCGAACCCGGACAGTCGGCCCCGCTCACCCGCCGGGACCAGTTCGGCCATCATCGCGTTGTAGAAGGGCAGGGCCGCCTGGTGGGCGTAGTTGGCCACCACGAACGCCACCAGCGCCAGCATGATCATCGTGCTTCGGTCGCTGCCGCTCCTGCCGATCGGTCCCAGCGCCAGCGTGGCCACGGCCGACAACAGGGTCAGCCAGATGACCCACGATTTGCGCCGCCGCCGCTCGTCCGAGATGGCGCCGAACACCGGCATCGTCAGGATCACCAGCACCGAGCAGAAACTGGATGCCAGGGCATACCCGTGGGTTCCCGCCCCCAGCTCCGTCGCGATCCAGACCGGAAAGAACAGCGTGATGATGTTCATGGAGAAGATCGTGCCGGCAAAATCGAACAGCGCCCAGCTGCCGCGCTCGACCAGGCTGGCCGGCCGGATCACCTCGATCTCTCCGCTCGGTTTGACGACGATTTCAGGGCGAGAAGGCATGGGGGAGGAATATAGAGGCGGGCAGGACGAGCGAGGCGGGCGAGGTCACTCTATTGCGAGATACAAAATTCATCCAACTTCGGGTTCGCTTTTCGCTTTTCGCTTTTCGCCATTTGCCTATCGCCTATCGCTAACCAGCGGCCCGCGGCCGCAGCAGAACCGACGCGCCGATCGCCGCAATCAGCGTTCCCACAATCACCCCCAGCGACACCAGCACCGACACCTGCACCCAGTATTCCGCCACCATCTTGGCGCCGACGAAGATCAGGATCACCGCCACCCCGAACTTGAGGAACCGGAACTTCGTCATCATGCTGGCCAGCACGAAGAACAGCGCCCGGAGCCCCAGGATGGCAAAGATGTTCGAGCTGTAGACGATGAACGGGTCGCGGGTGACCGAAAAGATGGCCGGGATGCTGTCGATGGCGAACACCACGTCGCTCCACTCCACCACCAGCAGCACCAGCAGCAGCGGCGTGATGACGAGTTTGCCGCCCTCGCGGATCCAGAAATGATCCTGCCGGTACCCCTCGGTCACCGGCAGCAGCCGGCGGACCAGCCGCACCAGCGGGTTGCGGTCGGGCTCGACCTCGATGGCTTCGGGGCGGAGCATCCGCAGCCCCGTGATCGCCAGCACGCCGCCGAATATGTAGATGATCCACTCGAACCGGTGCAGCAGCACGGTGCCGGCGCCGATCATGATTGCCCGCATCACGATGGCGCCGAGGATGCCCCACTTGAGGACCCGGGGCTGCAAGTGGGGTGGCACCGCGAAATACTGAAAGATCAGCAGGAACACGAACAGGTTGTCGACGCTGAGCGACAACTCGATCAGGTACCCGGTGTAGAACTCCAGCGCCTGGTGGTGGCCTTCCCGGTACAGCAGGAATAGCCCGAACCCGAGCGCCATCGCCACCAGCCCGCCGCTCCACGCCAGGGCGGCCTTGGCCGTCATCGCATGGCTGTGGCGGTTGAGCACCCCCAGGTCCAGGATCAGGAGCGCGATCACCAGCCCCGAGAAGCCGAGCCAGACCACCGGCGGGTGGGCGGTGTTCAGAACGCCGGCTCCGCCCGGTGCTCTGATTCGTCGAACAGCAGCGCCTCCGCCATGCTCCCGGGCGCCAGCTCCTGCACTCCCTCGGGCACGATCAGCAGGGCATTGGCCAGCGCCATCGAGCTCAGGACGCCGGATCCCTGCGGGCCAGTCAGCCGCGCTTCAAGTGCCTCATCATTGCGCGTGACCACCACCCGCAGGAAATGCTGCAGCTTCGGCCCCAGCGTCACCGGTTCCATGACCCTGACCTTCACCGATCGGCGCCACGGGTGGCTGCGCCCGGCCATCCACCGGATGGCGGGGCGGACAAACAGCTCGAAGGTGACCATGGTGCTGACCGGATTGCCGGGCAGCCCGATCCACGGCACTCCGCGGATCAGTCCGAATCCGACCGGCGCGCCCGGCCGCATCCGGATCCGCCAGAACCGCAAATCGCCGCCCAGGGAGCCGACCACCTTACGGACATAGTCGTGCTCACCCACGCTGATTCCCGCACTGGTGATCACCAGGTCGGCGGCCAGCGCGGCCTCCATCTTTTCCGTGAGGTCCGCCGGATCATCCCGCGCGATTCCGAGATTGACCGGCTCCGCCCCCGCCCGCCGCACCAGCGCCACCAGGGTGTGGGTGTTCGAGCTGGCCACCTTCATTCCGCTGAGTATCGCGTCCGGCTGGTCGAGGTCGGCCAGTTCATCGCCGCTGGCCAGAATCGCGACCCGTGGACGCCGCACGATCATCGGATGAGACACCGCCATCGAGGCCAGCACCCCGAGTTGCGCCGGACCCAGTTCGCTGCCGGCGGTCAGCACCCGGGTGCCCCGGCGAATGTCCTCACCGATTCTGCGCAGATTCTGTCCGGCATCCCGGCTGGCCAGGATCCGGACTTCGGCACTGCCCAGATCGGTGTCTTCCTGCCGGATCACGCTGTCGGCGCCGTCGGGCACCGGCGCGCCAGTAAAAATCCGGGCGCATTCACCCGGACCGATGACAGTGGTTGGAACTGCGCCCGCCGCAATGTCCTCGACGACCCGGAGTGTCACTGGCGTTTCCGCCGATGCGCTCTGCACGTCCGAGGCCCGGGCGGCGTAGCCATCCATGGCCGAGTTGGTCCAGGCGGGTATGTCGAGGGGGCTGATGATCGCTTCGGCGAGTACCGCATCCAGCGCATCGTCGAGTGGTACCCGCAGCGAAGGCTGGCGCGGCAGCGCCGCGATGATCTGGCGCGTGGCCTCGCCGGCCGAAAGGCCGGTCATCCGTTCAGGGGCTTGGCGCGGTCCCAGGCAAGGCTGGCAAGGAGGTGGAGCCACATCGTGTCGCGGAACCGGAGGACCGGTACGGCGGCCTGGAGCTTCTCGTCGTCGGTGACGATGGCCAGCCACTCACCGGCGTTTGGCTGGTCCGCCTTATAGAGTGGCGCCGAACCGGCGGTGCGCCGGAAGATTTCGATCTTGGGGATCGGTGCGGTCGAGAAGCCTTCGACCAGTACCAGGTCGGCCTCTTCGAGAAAGCGGGTGGCCAGCACCTCGGGGTCATGCACGGCGTACGCCCGGTCGAACACCGCTCGCTGCCCCGGCCCGGCCACCAGTACCCGCTCGGCCTTGCCTTCCAGGAAATATCGTGAGGTCTCGGCACCCGGCTGGTCGACGGCATTCACCGTCTCGGCTTCCCGGATGTTCATGACCCGGCGGCCTTTCCGAACGAACTCGCTGCTCAATGCGACGGCCAGCGTGGTCTTGCCCGCGCCTTTCAGGCCAACGATGGAAATGATTCGCGCCACAGGGCGTCCGCCTTCTGCTGGTCGTCGGGCGAATTGACATTCAGGAAGAGCTGCCGGGGATCCCCCCACCGCCGCACATCCGCCAGAGGGAGAATACCGACTTTGATCGCCGGGTGGAAGGCGACGGCCTCACGCTCGCCGCGGGCCAGCGCCAGCGCAATCGGGGCGGCGCAGCCCGGTCCATAGGCGGCGCACAGCGGCTCGAACCCCCTGGGGCCGTCACTGGCAGGGAGAAAGGCGTCGTAACCCTCGGCCAGCCCCGCCGCCAGTGCCGTGAGCAACCCGGCCGGGACAAAAGGCATGTCCCACGCGACGCACAGCACCGGAGCCGGGCTCCGGACTACCGCGGTCAGCAGACCACCCAGCGCTCCCATCCCTGGCTGGACATCAGGTTCGATCCGCAGGCCGGGCAGCCATTCACCGGCAGCCGGATCATTGGCGATGAATACGGGAGCCACGCCCGTGGCAGTGACCAGTGCGTCCCGTACCCGCACCACGATTGGTACGCCGCCGACCAGCTCGAGCCCCTTGGGGCGGCCGGAATATCGTGTCGCCTTGCCGCCGGCCAGGATGGCGCCGATCAAGCTCGTCTCTCCGGCGTGGCGCGGAGCAGGCGGCCAAATCGATGGATCAGGCTGATGAGACGTGTATCCGCCCGGCGCCGTGAGGGGAGGCCGGCGGCCGGTGCCGGGGCGACAGCTCCGGAGTGTGGCCGGGGGCCGGCTAGTATCGCCGGCCCCGTTTTTTCTCGAGGATGATGTCGAACCCGAGCACCACGCTGAACAGATGCTTGCTGACCCGGCCACGCGGAAAGATGCCGCTTCCCTCGGCGCTCGGGCCGAGCGGTACCGGGAGCCGGACATAGTTGTCCCGCGCCTCGAGCCTGATCTGGTAGCCATGCCCGGCCGCGATGGCAAAGCCGGCCGCCAGCTGGCCGTAGATATCGATCCGGTTCTTGTTGGGATCGTTGAACACCGGCACGGTCACCTGCTGCGAGGCGATCAGCGTGTCGCTGAAATAGTATCCCCGGAGGTCCACGGTGCTTTCCTCGCTGATCAGCGCCCCGATCCGCACCGAAAAGAATGGGGACACATCCTGCCGGCTGGCGATCCGGTACACCCCGCCGAGCGAGATACCCACGGAGGTACCGGCCGTATTCGACAGGCCGAGCGAATGGCAGAGGTCGCTGGTCTCGCTGGAGCCGTGGGTCGCCGTGATGGTACAGGTCGTCTTGCTCCCCAGCCCGAGCAGCGCGATCTCGCCGGTGAGGCCGAGGTGGCTGCCGGGGAAGTAGCTCGTCGTCAGGCCAAAGGTGAATCCGGTGCTCAGGTTGCGCGACAGGCTCAGGGTGTCGGCGCTGAATGCCCCACTGGGCGTGTACGGCTGGCCATCGACGCTCCAGAGCGAGCTGCCGGTGACCAGTCCGCCGGTGATCCCGAGGGTGATCTTGGGCTGGTCACCGGTCTGCTGGGCCAGCGCCGGACGGGCAAGCAGTATCAGGAGAAGCGCGGCGGACAGACGGCGCATGGATCAGTTTCCGAGGAGGCGGTGATAGTCGACCAGCAGGCAGCGATTGGCGATCACGGGGATTCCGGCGGCCGCCAGCGCTGACTCGGCCTCCCGGTGCATGACCCCCACCTGCAAGAAGACGAGTTGCGGTCGGATTGTGATACATCCGGGTACCAGCGCCGGCACGAATTCCGAACGCCGGAACACGTCGATGATATCGATCGGCCCCGCGTGCGCCGCCTGCTCCAGAGACGCCCAGGCCGGCTCCCCAAGCACCGAAGCTATGCCAGGGCGTACCGGCACGATCCGATGCCCGGCGGCCTGGAGACCGGCCGCCACCTCATGGCTGGGCCGGTTCGAATTGGGACTTAATCCCACCACCGCGATGGTGCACGGTCTGCGCAGCAGTTCGGCCAGCGCCTTGTCATCCATCGACCCACTCCCCTGGTACCCGGCGCGGGGGGACCGCCGGTCCCGGTCATCCATCATGGCTGGCGCTCAGAAGCCGATCGAGAGTCCGGCTGTCAGGCTGGGCGATGCGATCCACTCGCTGAGGTTGGCGCCCAGCAGCGTCTCGGCCGCGGGGGTGGGCAGCGAATAGGTGTTGGGATACTTGATCTGCCAGAAATTCCACCGCCACTCCGCCCGCAGCATCACTCCATTGGCGATCACGATCCGGGTCCCGGCCATTGGTGCAAACACGAACTTGGTGCCGAACTTGTAGCCCGAACTGTCCACGCTGGCCTTGCTGCCGAAGGCCAGGCCACCGGCCACACCGATGAAGGGTGCCAGATGGTGCCAGCTCTTCTTGCCGGTCAGGTTGAGCAGGGCGCTGATCTCGGCCTGGATGACATGGGTCTTGATCAGTCCGCGGAGCGCGGTGCCAGTGGTGTCCTCGAGATCGAAATAGTTGCGCTTGAGATCGCCGTAGGACATCTGGAACCCCAGCGTCAGCGGCGCGCTGATCCTGGCATCGACCCGGAAGCCGTAGATCATCCCGTCGTGCGGACCGACCCCGAGGGTGCCACCCGACCCCCACATGTAGCCGACGAACGGGGTGAAGCTGTGCCCCGATTCGATGTCGCGGAACGGGGAGCGGTCAGGCGGACGCCCGACCTGGGCCGCCATTGGAACGGCCATGGCCAGCGAGGCCAGCAGGCAGAGCGAGCGAGCAGCAGTGCGGAGCAGAGTCATGGATTCAGGGCCGGCGCAGATCGCGCCCGGTCATTTCGGGAGGTGGCTCAAGGCCGAGGAGGCCGAGCACGGTGGGGCCGACGTCGCACAGTGCGCCGCCGCTGCGTAATGTGGTCACTCCGGGCGCCAGGGCAACCAACGGGACCGGATTGGAGGTGTGGGCGGTATGAGGTCCGCCGGTGGCCGGATCGATCATCAACTCGCAGTTGCCGTGATCCGCCGTGACAAGGATGCTTGCCCCGGCTTTTTCGACGCTGGCCAGGACACGGGCCAGGCACTGGTCCACCGTTTCGACCGCCTGGATGACGGCCGGTAGAATCCCGGTGTGCCCCACCATGTCCGCGTTGGCAAAGTTGCACAGATAGAAATCGTGCCCCTTCTTCTCCAGCGCACCGCACAGCACGTCGGCGATCCCTGCCGCGCTCATCTCCGGGGCCAGATCGTAGGTGGCCACCTTCTGCGAGGCCACCAGCATCCGCTCTTCGCCGCGGTACGGTGGTTCGTATCCGCCATTGAAGAAGTACGTCACGTGCGGGTACTTCTCGGTCTCGGCGGTCCGAAGCTGGGTCCGGCCGTGGTCCGCCAGCACCTCGGCCACAATGTTGACCATCGAAAATGGGGTGAACGCCTGCGGAATCGGGAAAGTCCGGTCATACTGCGTCATGGTCACCATCGACAGCTTCGGCCGATGGCCGGCCTCGAACCCCGTGAACCCGTCGATCATCAGCGCCCGGACGATCTGCCGCATCCGGTCGCTGCGGTAGTTGAAACAGAAAACCGCGTCCCCGTCCTGAAGCAGCGCCACCGGCTTGCCGCCCTCCTGCAGAATCAGCGGCTTGATGAACTCATCACTCTCGTTGCGGCCGTAGGCCGCCTTGATCGCGGCGACCGGATCGGTCTCTGGACGGCCCTGACCCAGCACCATCGCATCATAGGCAATTCTGGTGCGCTCCCACCGCTGGTCCCGGTCCATCGCAAAGTACCGGCCGATCAGCGTGGCCAGCACCGCCCGGCCTTTCGACGCTTGCGCCAGCTTGGCCACCACATCCGCACCGATCCGGGGCAGGGTATCACGGCCATCGAGAAAGCCGTGAATCGCGATCCGGGGGACCTCCATCCGGACCGCCAGCTCGATGGCCCCGAGCAGGTGTTCGTCGATGGCATGGACCCCGCCGGGGCCGAGCAGTCCGATGAGGTGGAGGGTGCCACCGCGTTGCTTGACGCCACGGCAGAGGTCGAGGAGGGCAGGGATCTGAAAGAAATCGCCGGACCGGACACTCTGGCTGATTCGGACCAGGTCCTGCGGCACCACTCGGCCGGCGCCGAGGTTGAGATGCCCGACTTCGCTGTTGCCCATCTGCCCTTCGGGGAGTCCCACGGCCAGGCCGCTGGCCTCGAGCAGGGTCCGCGGAGCCCGGTCCCACAACTGATGCCAGACCGGGGTATGCGCCAGTTCAATTGCGTTGCCCGCCCGCTCTGCCCGGTAGCCCCAGCCGTCCAGGACCACAAGCACCACCGGTCCGGCTGGGCGAGCGGCGTTTGACATGGCTCTCCGTGGTTTCTACAATGCGGCATCGTGACTTACGCGCCCCAATCTAGCCCCGCCCGCCGGTGGCTACCAGTCGGTGTCGCGGTGGCCCTGGCCCTCTTTTCGGGCCTCGCTGCCGCTCAGGATCGCGTCCGTACCACAGCCGAATCCCCGCTCACCAAAGACCCCGGTGATCAGCCCCTCGGCACCCTGTCCCGGGGGGTTGATCTGGTCCTCGGCCAGCGCCAGGGCGAGTGGGTTGCCATCACGCTCGACGGCTGGATCTTCACCAGCAGCGTGGCGCCGACGGACCGGGATGGCTACGACATGATCACCACCAGGCGGCCGACCGAAAATCTTCGGACCGTGGCCAAGGGGCCACTACTGGCTCGGCTGCAGAACGGTGTCCTGCTCAAGAAGCTGGAGACCAAAGGCGGCTGGACGCACGTCCAGCGTTCGGCCTGGATCCAGGCCAGGGTGGTTGGTGGTGGCGGGGACAGCACCGCGGTGGCGGCGGTGGATACCTCGGTGCTGTCCGGGCATCGAGTCGAGGTGCCCCGCGGAACCCGGTTGCTCCAGGCCGCAGAAGGTCCACTGGTCGCGACCCTGGCTCCCGGTGCCAGGGCCAAGGTGATCTCCCGCTCGGGTGACTGGCTGCATGTGCAGATCGATGGCTGGGTCCGCGACTCGACCATCAAGCTCAACGACAGCAACGTCCTGACCGGTGTCAGCCTGGCTGAGCTCCGGGCCGAACCCGCCAAGTATGTCGGTCAGACCGTGGAGTGGCGGGTCCAGTTTCTCGCGGTCCAGAAGGCCGATGAACTTCGGCCCGAAATGCCTGCCGGCGCTACCTATCTGTTGACCCGCGGGCCGCTGCCTGAGCCCGGATTCATCTATGTGATCGTGGCGGCGGACAAGGTGGCCCAGTTCACGGCGCTGCCGGCGTTGCAGGAGTTGCTGCTTCGGGTCGTGATCAAGGCCGCGCAGACGAGGTATCTGGCCAACCCGGTGGTCGAGCTGGTGAGTGTGGAGAAGGGATTGGGGATCGGCCCTTCGCATTGATGCCGGTAGTAGCTTCGGATATCTCCGGCTTGCCGTTCGCTGGTCGGTGGTGGTTTGGTCCTCGAGGCTCGCCCTCACCGGGAGACATTCCCCCCTTCCCGACTTCCCCACTTCTTGGCTTCCCTCTCCCAATGTTCCATCCCGGCAGCCGCTGGCCCCAGCCCGGCTGAAACGCTACACTTCCTGCCACGTTATGAATGAGCATCTGAAACAGCGGATTCTCCGCCGCCTCGAAGACCTGCCGGATGAGCGGGCCTACCAGGTACTCGACTTCGTCGAGTTCCTGGAGAGCCGGTACGCGGCCCGCCAGGCGCCAACCGGCATCCTGGCCCGGATTACTGAAACGGTCGAAGACACGCTCCGGGCCGGCAAGCTGCCCATCAAGGCCATGGGCGGCGCCATGAACGCCGTCGATGGGGCATCGAAGGTCATGAAAGGAATTGCCGCTGCCGGCAAGGCGGCGGTCGACGAAGCCATGAAGGCTACCGGTGGACCGTCCGGCGTGCAGCCGCCGGCCGCGCCACGGCCAATTGAGCCTCCTCCCGCGGGACCGATTACCAAGTAGCCCCACTCGCACGCCGGCTCCCGTCCGGCGTGTTCCGTTCGTCACCACAGCCCGGGACACTCATGGCCTCGAACGCCAATCAGTCGAACACGCCAGGCACCGGAGAGCACTTCATCCGCGGCATCGGCCCGCTGGCGGCAATCTCGATGGTGGTCGGCATCATGATCGGCTCCGGCATCTTCATCGTATCGGCTGATATCGGCCGGCAGGTGAGCGCCTGGGGGCCGGGCGGCCTGATCGTGGTCTGGGTCATCACCGGGCTGATGACGGTCACCGGCGCGCTGGCCTACGCCGAGCTGGCGGCCATGATGCCGACGGCGGGTGGACAGTATGTGTTCCTGCGGGATGGGCTCAATCCCCTGGCCGGTTTCCTGTTCGGCTGGACCCTGTTCACCGTGATCCAGACCGGCACCATCGCCGCGGTGGCCGTCGCCTTTGGCAAATTCCTCTCCGTGCTTGCCCCTTCGATCACTCCCGACGTCTTTCTCTCGCTCGGCCACCTCCCGATGCCCGGCGGCCCGGTCGAGCTGGGGCTGTCGATCCAGCGGATCGTGGCGCTGGCCGTGGTCCTCGTCCTGACCCTGATCAATGCCCGCGGCGTCAGACTCGGCGCGGCGGTGCAGACCATCTTTGCCGTAGCCAAGGTTGGCGCGCTGGTGCTGCTGGTCGTGCTCGGTCTCACGATCTTCCGCCGGGCCGATGTCGCGGCGGTGAACTTCGGCCACTTCTGGGGCACCGGAGACTGGGGACTGGCCGTCCTGCCGGTCATCGGCGCCGCGATGGTGGGCTCGCTCTTTTCGGCGGACGCCTGGAACAACGTGACATTCGCCGCCGCGGAGGTTCGTGATCCCAAGCGGAATCTTCCGTTGGCGCTCGCGGTCGGCACCGCCACCGTCACCACCTTGTACATCCTGGCCAACTTCGCGTACCTCAGCCTGCTGCCGTTCCATGGCACCGCCGGTGGCGCCGATGTCATGGCGCGGGGCATTCAGTACGCAGCGCAGGATCGGGTCGGGGTCGCCGCGGCGGAAGTGATGTTCGGACCGGTCGGCGCCATCGCAATGGCCATCGCGGTCATGCTCTCGACCTTCGGCTGCGTCAACGGCCTCGTCCTCGCCGGTCCGCGAGTCTACTACGCCATGGCCAGGGACGGCCTGTTCTTCCAGAAAGCCGGGACGCTGCACCCCGAATACAAGACTCCGACCTTCGGGCTCTACACTCAGGCGGTCTGGGCCATGCTGCTTTGTCTGAGCGGCACCTACAACGAACTGCTGACCTACGTCATCTTCGCCTCACTGCTGTTCTATCTCTTCACCACCCTGGCGCTGTTCCGCCTGCGATTCACCCAGCCCGATCTGCCCCGGCCGGTGAAGGCCTTCGGGTATCCGGTCCTGCCGGCGCTCTACATCGCCGCGGTCGTTTTCCTGCTGGCCGTCCTGCTGATCGATCCGGTGCAGCGGAAGTACTCCGCCTTCGGCCTGCTGATCGTGGCGCTGGGGGTGCCGGTGTATGCGATCTGGAGGAAGAAGGCTTGAACCGCGTAGAGCGGAGAGCGAAGAGGGGAAAAGCAAAACGTCCCCCCGCCTTGCTGGGAGCGTCCACTCTCCTCTCATCGCTCTCCGCAATTCTGAATTGATGGTGGGTCTCTCGTAGCATCGGTCCCTGCCGCGTAATTCCGGTCCGCAACGTCGAGCCCGGGCGCCGTATCGTGGGGCATGGATTCCCCTTGCCTCCTCGGCGCCGAGGTCTGCAGATTATGGCCATGCCAGCTCCGGCCTACTTCACCCGCGACATGCTCCTGGACCTTCCGGAGGACGGCAACCGCTACGAGCTGGTGCGCGGGGAGCTGCTGGTGACGCCCGCGCCAAGGCCGTGGCATGAAATCGTTACCAGGCGCCTGGATACGGCCGTTGTGGCATACATCGAGCGCCAGCGGCTGCCCTTCTACGTCGTTGGCTCGCGCTCCGAGCTGTCCTGGGGTAGACAGGACACCGAAGTTCAGCCTGACCTGTTCGTCGTACCCTTGGTCCAGGCCCAATTGCTCGAGTGGGACCAGATGCGCGACGTGCTGCTGGTGGTCGAGGTCCTGAGCCCCTCCACCGCGCGGCACGACCGCTTCACCAAACGGCTGGAGTATCAGCGGCGGGGCGTGCCTCTGTACTGGATTATCGATCCTGACGCGAGAGTGGTCGAGGTCTGGACGCCGGAGGATCATTTCCCGCGGTTTGAGCGGGAGAGACTCAATTGGATGCCCGAGGGTGCCACGGCCCCGTTCACGCTCGCGCTGGGAGGGCTGTTTCAGGCCCTGTAGCTGTGAGGATGGGAAATGTGAGGATGGGAAAGAGGAGGAATATGGCGTGGGCCTGACCGAGCGCGATTCTGCTGTTCCCCTCCTCCATCCGCCCTCTTCCCTCCTCTCTCCACCTTCGACCGTCTCCGTCGTTCTGACTTGCCCGAGGGGGAAACAGAGCCTATTTTCAAGGATGGAAGCCCTGTTTCATTCTGGCCCGTCGCAAGCGCCCACCAGCGCCCGATGGGCCTTCGTGTATCTGGAGTCCAATCCCGCATGAGTTTGCTCCGTCCCGAGGTCGCGCTGACCTTCGACGACGTTCTGCTGGTGCCTCGGCATTCGACCGTCCATCCACGACTGGTGTCCGTCCAGAGCCGCTTTACCCGCACCATATCCCTGAACATCCCGCTGGTGTCCGCCGCCATGGACACCGTGACCGAAGCCGAGATGGCCATTGCCATGGCCCGGGCCGGTGGCATCGGCGTGCTTCACAAGAACATGTCGGTCGAGCGCCAGGCGTCCGAAGTGGACCGGGTCAAGCGCAGCGAGAGCGGGATGATCCTGAACCCGATCACCCTCTCGCCCGACCGGCCGCTCCGCGAGGCGCTCGAGCTGATGCGGAAATTCCGGATTTCGGGAGTGCCGATCGTCGATGCCAGCGGAAAACTCGTCGGCATCATCACCAATCGTGACCTCCAGTTCGAACGCAACCTGGACCAGCCGGTCCAGCAGGCCATGACCCGCGAGCATCTGGTCACGGCGCCGGTCGGCACCGGGCTCGATGAGGCGGAGCGGATTCTGGCCAAGCACCGGATCGAAAAACTGCCGGTGGTGGACCAGCAGGGTGTGCTTAAGGGGCTGATCACGGTCAAGGACATCTTCAAGCGGCGCCAGCACCCCGATGCCAATAAGGACCAGCACGGCCGTCTGCGGGTGGCCGCAGCCGTGGGCGGGACCCCGGAGGCCAAGGTCCGGGCGGCGGCCCTGGTCGATGCTGGCGCCGACGTGATCGTGATCGATTCGGCCCATGGACACAGCGAGGGTGTGCTCCAGACTCTCGACCTGCTCCGTCAGGCATTTCCCGATGTCCAGCTGGTCGCCGGCAACATCGCCACCGAATCCGGTGCCCGTGAGCTGGTGCGGCGGGGCGCCGACGCGGTCAAGGTCGGGGTAGGGCCCGGCAGCATCTGCACCACCCGGGTGGTCACCGGGGTCGGCGTTCCCCAGGTCACCGCGATTACCGATGCCGTACGTGGGGCGGGTAATGTGCCAGTCATCGCCGATGGCGGCATCAAGTACTCCGGCGAGGTGGTCAAGGCCATCGCGGCCGGCGCCGCCTCGGTCATGATGGGGTCGCTGCTGGCCGGCACCGAAGAAAGCCCGGGCGAGTCGATACTGGCCGAAGGCCGCCGTTTCAAGCACATTCGCGGCATGGGAAGCCTGTCCGCCATGCAGGACGGCTCAGCCGACCGCTACTTCCAGGACGACGAGGCCGCCGCCACCAAGATGGTACCCGAGGGCATCGAGGGCCGGGTTCCCTACAAGGGCGCCGTCGAGGACGTGCTATTCCAGATGGTCGGTGGATTGCGGAGCGGCATGGGCTACTGCGGCGTCGCCGACATTGCCGCCCTCCAGCGGGATGTCGAGATGGTCCGGATCACCGCGGCCGGTCTCCGGGAGTCCCATCCCCATGACGTGACCATCACCCGGGAAGCACCGAACTACAGCGTGTAGGGATTGCCGGATTGATGGATTTGCGGGCACGCCCCCAAATCCATCATTCCTTCAATGGCTCGATCATCGCAGGTCCGCAACAGTCGCTGAACCACCAACAACCCTCCCCACGGAGTCGTCATGGATCTGTTCCGACGGAAGAGCGTCACCGAACTTCAGGCCGAGGCGGAGTCGGACCATAGTCTCAAGCGGGTGCTCGGACCCTGGAACCTGACATTCCTGGGGATCGGCGCCATCATCGGCACCGGCATCTTCGTGCTGACCGGCACTGTCGCCGCCCTGAACTCGGGGCCGGCCGTGGTCCTCTCCTTCGTGCTGGCGGGGGTGGCCTCGATCTTCGCCGCGCTATGCTACGCCGAGTTCGCCTCACTGGTCCCGATGGCGGGCAGCGCCTACACCTACGGGTACGCCACCCTGGGCGAGTTCATCGCCTGGATCATCGGCTGGGACCTGGTCCTTGAATACGCGCTGGGCGCGGTGACCGTGGCCATCGGCTGGTCGGGCTACGTGGTCTCGTTCCTGAAGGACATCGGGATCAACGTCCCGCCCGAGCTGAGCGCGGCCCATGGAATCCAGGTCACCGCGGCGGACGGCTCGATCGTCACCGCGGTGTTCAACATGCCGGCGGTCATCATCATCGCGATCGTGACGACCCTGCTGGTCGTCGGCATCAAGGAATCGGCCAACGTCAATAACGTGATCGTCGTCCTCAAGGTGGCCGTGGTGCTGATCTTCATCTTCGGCGCCTTTCACGCCGTGAACACCGCCAACTGGCATCCCTTCATTCCGCCACAGACCATCGGAGCGGACGGCATCCCGGTGCCGGGCGCCTTTGGCTGGGACGGCATCGTGGCCGGCGCGGGGGTGGTCTTCTTCGCCTATATCGGCTTCGACGCGGTGAGCACTGCGGCCCAGGAGGCCAAGAACCCGCAGAAGGACATGCCGATCGGCATCATCGGTTCCCTGCTGGTCTGCACCGTGCTCTACATCATCGTCTCCGCCATCGCGACGGGCGTGATGTCCTACACCGAGCTCAACGTGCCCGATCCGATCGCGGTCGTGGCGGACCGGGCCGGACTGGGCTGGATCTCGAGCTTCATCAAACTGGGTGCCATTGCGGGCCTCTCGTCCGTGGTGCTGGTCATGCTGCTCGGCCAGTCCCGCGTCTTCTACTCGATGGCGCGCGACGGCCTGCTGCCCCAGTGGGTCAACAACATCCACCCCAAGTTCCAGACCCCGTGGATCACCTCCATCGTGACCGGTCTGGCGGTCGCCATTCCGGCCGGCTGGCTGTCGGTGCGTGAAGCGGGCAGCCTGGTCTCGATCGGCACCCTGCTGGCCTTTGTCATCGTCTCGATCGGCATCCTGGTCCTGCGGGTGCGGGAACCGAACCTGGTCCGCCCCTTCAAGGCGCCGATCATCTGGTTCACCGCACCGGCCGGCGCCCTCACGGCGGCCTTCCTGATGTATCACCTGCCGCCCCGGACCTGGGAGCGGTTGCTGATCTGGTTCGTCATCGGCCTGATCGTCTACTTCACCTACGGCATCCGGAATTCACGGCTCGCCAAACGCGCCATGTAAGCAGAAGGGTGGCCGGACGGACCCTGATGGTCCGTCCGGTCATCCCTGCAGTCAAGCGCTCCCCACTCCCGCCGTCCTGCTCCTTCGCCTATCTTCGCCGCCATGACCATGGCACCACCGCTCGCTCGTGAAGACCAGGCCCGCGCCTTCATGGAGGCGTTCAACCCGGGCCAGCGGGTGTGCCTGACAACCCACGTCAATCCCGACGGCGACGGGCTGGGCAGCGAGGTGGCCTTTCTGCACCTGCTCCGGGCCCGCGGGGTCAATGCGATCATCACCAATCCCTCGCCGACTCCCGATCGCTACCGGTTCCTGTTCGCGGAAATTCCCGGCGCTGACAAGAGCCAGGAAGCGGTCAAGGAGCTGCGCCGGGCCGACATGATCCTGGTCCTCGACATCGCCGATGTCGGCCGGCTCGGCATGCTCTGCCAGACCGTCCGTGACTGCAAGGTGCCGGTGGCCTGCGTCGACCATCATGTCAGCGCCGGTCAACTGCCCGATGGACCCCGCTACGTCGATCCCGATGCGTCGGCCACCGGTGAACTGGTCTTCGAGATTGCCCGGGCCAGCCGCATGCAGCTCACGGTGGAGGCGGCCCGGGCGCTGTACGTCGCGATTCTCACCGACACCGGCGGCTTCCGGTTCAGCAACACCCGGCCCCGGGTGCTCCGGGTCGCGGCCGACCTCCTCGAGGTCGGACTCGATCCGGAGCAGATCTATCTCGACGTCTATGCCAATGCGCCGGAAGGGCGCGCCCGGCTGTACGCCGAGGCACTGCAGACCCTGGTAGTGGAACCGGAGCACGGCCTGGCCTGGGTCACTGTTCCGCCAGGGGCCCTTGAGCGGCTGGGTGTCTCGGCTGACGATCTCGACGGCATCGTCGAATTTCCCCGAAGCATCATCGGGGTGAAGATGGCGCTGCTGTTCCGCGAGATTGCCGCGGGCCGGGTCAAGATCTCCCTCCGGTCGGTCGGCGCCGTGGACGTGGCCGAGTTTTCCCGGCCGTTCGGCGGTGGCGGCCACACCAAGGCGGCGGGGCTCTCGATGGAAGGCTCATTGGCGGAAGTGCAGGCCAAGGTGCTCCCCGCTGCGCGCGAGTACCTGCGTGGGCGGCGCAACGGCGCCTGAACGGCTAGATTACGGAGTCTTTTACTCGGAATTCACGGTCGCCCTGATGGATACGCTGGAACGGATTGAAGCCACCCTGGACACGTTGCGTCCCTATATCGCCTCCCACAAAGGACAGGTCGAGGTCGTGGACTTCGACGAGGTCGATGGGCTGCTGGTGCTCCGCCTCGGCGGCACCTGTCACGGCTGTGCCGCATCCACCATTACGCTGAAACAGGGAATCGAAGTCCGGCTCAAGCAGATGGTGCCGGAAGTCAAACTGGTTCAGGCCGTCTGATCACCCGCTCATGACCGATGCACTGATGGGCCGGGTCACGGCGGCTCTTGCCCGGATCCGTAATCCCCGACTCGACAACGACCTGATCTCCGCCGGCATGGTCCGTGACCTCGAAGTCACGGCCGATGGTGGTGTGAGCTTCACCTTCCTGCTGTCTCGTGAAGACCCGGCCACGCTGGTGCGGGAAGCGCGCACCGCGGTGCGCGCCATCGAGGGCGTCAGGCCGGATGGGCCGAAAATCAGCGTGCAGGATCCCGGCGGTCCCGCCCGCACCACCCACGCCGCACCCGGCACTCCACCACCCGGCCAGACTCATGGTCAGGCGGGCATGGCTCCGCCGCCTCCGACCCCGGTCGAATTTCCCGAGCTCGGCCGGATCCTGGCCATCTCGTCCGGCAAGGGCGGGGTAGGCAAGTCCACCGTGTCGGCCAATCTCGCGGTGGCACTGGCCCAGGCCGGTCACCGGGTCGGGCTGATGGATGCCGATATTTACGGACCCAATATTCCGCGGATGTTCGGCGTGTTCGACAAGCCGCCCCTGGCCGACGGCAAGATGGTCCCGCTCGAGGCCCATGGCGTCAAGCTGATGTCGATCGGGTTCCTGATCGATCGTGATGCGGCGGCCATCTGGCGCGGGCCGATCATCATGAAGATCGTGCAGCAATTCCTCCGCGATGTGCTCTGGGGCCAGCTCGATTATTTCATCATCGACCTGCCACCCGGCACCGGTGATGCCCAGTTGTCCCTGGTCCAGTCGTGCAATGTGAGTTCGGCCATCATCGTTACCACCCCGCAGGACGTGGCAGTGGGCGACGCACTCCGTGGCGCCAAGATGTTCGAGCGGGTCAACGTCCCGGTGCTCGGCGTAGTCGAGAACATGAGCGGGTTTACCGATCCGGTCAGCGGCCGGGTCATCGACCTGTTCGGCTCGGGCGGCGGTCAGCGATTGGCCGAAGAGCTGGGTGTGCCACTGCTGGCCCAGATCCCGTTGCAGCCGGGACTGGCCACCCTGGCCGATGGCGGTCAGCCGATCGTGGCCGCCGAGCCGGCCAGTGACGCCGCCAAGCGGTTGCAGCAGCTGGCCCGTATCGTCGAGCAGAACGCCCGCCGAGGACAGTCCCTTCCGATTCTGCGCGGTTAGTCCCGCGGCGCCGGCGGGTTCGGCGTGAGTACTCCCTCGGATTCCAATTCCGCCGGGCCGCTTTCCCTTCCCAGTCCCGAAGCGCTGGAACTCGGCGCAATGGTGCCGGCCGGCCAGCCGCGCGGGTCGCTGACCGACGGTCCGCTCGGCCGGACCCTGCTGCGAGTCGCGATTCCCGCCGTCGGCACCACCCTGCTGCAGGTCCTGTTCAACATCACCGACACCTTCTGGGTCGGCCGCACCCTCGGCCCGACGGCGCTGGCCGGCGTGTCGGTGGCGAGTTACGCCCTCTGGATCATCATCACATCAGGCGAACTGATCAGCGTAGGACTCGGCGCCATCGCCGCGCGGCGCCACGGCGAAGGCCGCCCGGATCTCGCAGCCCATGCGGCCGGTACGGCACTGTGGATGGCAGTGGCGCTGGGGATAGTGGTTCCGGTGGTCGGCATGTTCGGGTTGAATCCCCTGCTGCACCTGATGGGTACCAGCGCCGAGGTCGCGGGCGCCAGCCGGCAATTCCTGATCGTACAGCTGCTCGGCGCCTTCCTGATCTACGGCTACATGGTTGTCGATGCGGCCTTCCGCAGCGCCGGCGATACCCGAACCCCATTTCTGCTGCTGGCCATTGCCGTCCTTTTCAACCTCGTCATGGACCCGGTGATGATCCTGGGCCTCGGCCCGTTTCCGAAGCTCGGAGTGTACGGTGCCGGGCTCGCGACGGTGCTGACCCGTGGTGGTGGATGCCTGGTCGGGCTGTGGCTGCTGTTTCGGCGCAGGCGAATCACGCTGGCCTTCGAGGGCAGGACGGCGCTCACGATGTTCCGGATCGGGATCCCCGCCGCGGTCGCCGGATTCCTGTTCAGTTTCATCTACGTCCTGCTCGTACCAGTGATCAGCCGCTTCGGCAGCCCGGCGCTGGCCGCCCTTGGCATCGGCCACAAGGTCGAGGGGATGGGCTACATGACCGCGGTCGGTTTCGGCCTTGGGGCGGAGGCGGTGGTGGGGCAGAACCTCGGCGCCGGCCGGCCGGACCGGGCGCGCCGAGCGGGGTGGCTCGCGGCGGGGTACGCTCTGGCGGTGACCCTGGTAATGACAACCGGCTTTCTGTTGATCCCCGACCTGATCGCGGGACTCTTCACCACCGACCAGGCAACCATCGCTGATGCGGCGTTGTACCTCGTCGCCGCGGCGGTGGCGCAACCGGCCATCGCCTTTGAAGAGACACTCTACTCTTCGCTGTCCGGCGCGGGCTACACCCTCTGGCCGATGGTCTGGGTCGTGGTGCTCTGTGCCATCCGGGTGCCGCTGGCCGTCGTGATCGCGCCTCGCTGGGGACTGGCCGGCATCTGGCTGCTGCTGGCAGGCACCGCCATGCTGCGTGGTGTGGTCATGACGGCGCTGTGGCAGTGGGGCAGTTGGGAGACAGCGAGGGCGTGAGC
>JBDTTF010000006.1:0-2980 GCA_039930765.1 Gemmatimonadota bacterium
ATCGTCGAATGGACGCCGGGAGGAGGCGAACAGCCCCCCTCCGGCGCCGCGCTGCACCTGCTGCTGGCCGGTGGGGCCGAGACCGATGCGATCGACCGGCTGGCCGAACTGCCCGGCGGGCAGCCGCGCTACGTGATCGGCGCCCTGGCCGATCATCGAGTCGCAGTCGCCGCGCTTCAGCAGGGAGCGCGTGACTACTTCGCGCTGCCGGAAGATCTCGACCTGCTGCGGCGGACCATCGAGCGTGAGGCCCGCCAGGCCAATGCCCGCCGCGCGGCCGAGAAGTTCGCGGCCGGAGAGCGGAAGGCCTGGGGGTTCGATGCCATCCTGGGCCAGAGCGCGCCGTTGCGGCGGACCATCGAGCAGGCCCAGCGCGTCACCCGGCATCGCGACGTCACCGTCCTGCTCGGCGGCGAAACCGGCACCGGCAAGGAGCTGCTGGCCCGGGCCATTCATTACGAGGGGCCGCGGGCCACGGAGCCGTTCGTCGACATCAACTGCGCCGCCATCCCGCATCAGCTGCTGGAGAGCGAACTGTTCGGGCATGAGAAGGGTTCATTCACCGGCGCGGTGGCGGCCAAGCCCGGCCTGTTCGAGCTGGCCCACGGCGGCACGCTGTTTCTCGATGAGATCGGGACTCTGCCGATGGACCTGCAGCCCAAGTTGCTGCGGGCGCTGGAAAACCGGGAAGTCCGCCGGGTGGGCGGCCGCCAGTCACGGCTGATTGATGTGCGGGTGATTGCGGCGACCCACTTGAACCTGTCCGAAGCGGTGGAGCGGGGAGAGTTCCGGGCCGACCTGTATTACCGGCTCAATGTCGTGGCTCTGGTGCTGCCGCCGCTCCGTGACCGGGGTGAGGACATCGAGCTGCTGGCCGAGACGATGCTGGCCCGGCTGGCGGCGCAGTACGGATTGCCGGTGCCGCCGTTTTCGCCGGAGGCACGGGCCGCGCTGCGAAGCCATCCCTGGCCGGGCAATGTTCGCGAGCTCAAGAACGCGATCGAGCGGGCCCTGGTGCTGTCCCCGCCGGGCGCCTTCAGGCTGGAGCAACTGGACCGGCCGGCCGAACCGGTGTCGAGTGTCAAATCACCGGTGCCGTTTCCGGCTCGGTTGGACCAGATCACCCGCTCGGCCGTCGTGGCCATGCTGACAATGGTCGATGGGAACAAGAGTGAGGCGGCGCGCCGGCTGGCAATTTCCCGGCCCCGGATTCAGCGCATCCTGGATGACGTTACGACTGATTGAGCTGGACCACTGACAAGGATGGAACCATGAGACTCAGAAATATTGTCCTGACTGCCGGCGCGGTCGCCCTGGTGGTCCTCGGGCTGGCCTGCTCCGATAGCAGTGGTCCCGGCAATCAGATCCGGCCACCGGCGGAGCTGCGGGTTGTCCAGTTGCCGGTGACTCACCCGCCCTTCCTGGCGGACAGCGTCACCTTCATCGCGGTCAAGGGTCAGAACACCCAGGCCTCGATCTACTTTGCCGACGAGGAAGGGGGACAGGGCGACGAGTATCTCCGGCTGCAGCTCAATGGCCACAGCCTCAAGGCCTACCCAGATGGCACTCCGATGGTCGACGGCGATTCGGTCCGCATCACCCTTCGGGTGGTCGACTCCGACAGCATCCTGTTCCAGTTCGAGCCGTCGGGACTGGCCTTCGACTCGGCGCATCCGGCCAAGCTCAAGATCCGGTTCGCGCAGTGCGGTGGCGACCTGAACGATGATGGTCACGCCGACCACAACGATGACACCATCCTTGCCGAGTTGGCCATCTGGCGCCAGCCGCTGTTGTCCGATCCATACACGCGCCTGGGCTCCGTGCGGGTGGACGAGGACGAAGGCGTCGAGGCCGACCTGACCGGGTTCAGCCGTTACGCACTGGCCTACTAGGAATTGGATCCGTGATCGACGTGCCGGTTCCCGCTGACGATCCGACCTCCGAGCTGCGCCAGCTGCTCGCGGCCGGTCGTTTCCGGGAAGCGCTCGACTGCTACGCGACCCGGAACGTCAAAGCCCAAACCAGGCCCGAAGCCGCGCTGCTCGCGGCCACCGCCGCCACTCGAGTCGGCGATCTGCGCCCGGCGGCCGACTTGGCCGGACAGGCGCTCAACGCCTTTGTGAGCCGGGCCGATGCGGACGGACGGATGCGGGCGGTCAACCTGGTCGGCGTCATCGCCTTTGAGCATGGCCGCCCGGCCGACGCTGAGGTCGCATTCGAACGGGCGCTGGCGCTGGCTCGTGACCTGGCGGACGGGCAGATGGCGGCGCGGGCCTCGAACAACCTGGCCTCGGTGGCGCACCTCCGGGGAGATGTCGAGACGGCTCTCAGTCTCTACCGCAGCGCGCTGCTCGAGTACCAGCGGCTCGGCGATCGTCGAGGCACCGCCGAGACCTGGCACAACCTGGGAATCGCGTTCAGGGACATGACTGCCTGGTCCGATGCGGCCGGGGCCACAACCGAGGCGGTGCGGCACGCTGAAGAAATCGGCGAGCCGACCCTGGTGGCCATGGCGGCGCTGGGCCGAGCCGAACTGCAGATGGAAATGGGAGAGTGGCAGCTGGCTCAGCGCGGCATCGCTCGCGCCGCTGAACTGTCATCCGCCGCGCAGGATGCGCTGGGCCAGGCGGAAGCCGGCCGCCTGCGGGCGGCGCTGGCCCTCCGCACCGGTGATCCGGCCGGCGCGCTGGCCGAAGCCGAAGCAGCCGGCCGGACCGCGGCGGAACAGGGAGTCCTGCTGCTGGAAGGGGAATGTCTGGCCATCATGGTCGCCGCGCTGCTGCAACTCCGGCGACGGGGAGCCGCGCGGGCGTACCGGACCAGGGCCGAGGAGATTTTCAAGCGGCTCGGCGCCACGGCGCATCTGGAGCGGTTGCCGGAGGTTTGACTCCCTGAGCCGCCCTCGGCTGAAGCCGAGGCTCGGCAAAGACGCCGCTGCGCGGCAAAAGCGCTGAATAGCTCCCTGAGCCGCCCTCGGCTG
>JBDTTF010000007.1:0-4649 GCA_039930765.1 Gemmatimonadota bacterium
CACCGCCCCGAGCGGAGCGGTGAGCACGACTGAAAAAAGCAGCGGGGTCAGGCGCCTCGGCTGTCGGCCGTGAGGCCTGCTAGGAGCAGGCCCCGATTCGCTTGCCCTCGAGGTGGGTTTCCACCTGGGGCCCGCTGCTGCCCTTGTTTTTTGCTTTGCGGAGGATGGAATAGCTGGTGGCGGTTACGGTGCCGGTGATCTCGACCGAGGAATATTTGCAATCCGTGGTGTAATGCACCTTGCCGCCGGCCATGGAAAGATTGCTGATGGTGCAGCTGCCGTCCGGCTTGAAGTCGGCCATGAAGCGGTTGTTGAACACCGCCTCGGCATTGGCCAGCTCCTTGGCCGTCAGACAGCGCAACGCGGTATCGGGCCTGGCCGACTGGGCGCTGCCGGTCGTGATCGAAGCCGAGACCTGATATTTCCCCGGCTGGAGCGGAACCGGCTGCTGCTGGCGGGGTGCGATGGCAAGCAGAAAGCCGAGGACGAGAAAGGAGTGCGAGTGCAGCATCATGATGGCGACTCCGGAAGTGATGTCGTGAGGGGCGGTAGCCCGGTGACCGTTGGTGCAAGCTGATTCACTGGCGTGCTATCTGAAACTATCACCCTCGATCTCAGGAAGTCCCGTGGCTGGTCAAGGTTCAGGAGATTGGCGGAATCGGGCCTCGAGTCGAGACAGCGGGCGAACCAGCAGGAGGTGGCGGAGGACGGCGATGCCACCGATCGAGAGAATCAATCGCGGGCGGCGCTTCAGGGTGGGAGGAGTAAGGGCGGGCGGCACGCGACCGCCTTCGATGCGGATTTGCCGGTCCAGACCGTCGCTAGACGACGGTACCGAAGAGATGTCCAACCAGCGCCGTGACAGCCATGGCGACTGACCCCCAGAAGGTCACCCGCACGGCGCCCCTGATTAGTGAAGCCCCTCCCAACCGCGCCGCCAGGGCGCCGAGCACCACCAGCAGAATCAGCGATGCCCCCACCACGCCTGGAATGAGGTGACCGAACGGAATGAAGAGCACCACGAGGAGCGGGAGTGCCGCACCCGCGGCGAACGACGCGGCGGAAGTCAGCGCCGCCTGGAGTGGCCGGGCCTGGAAATTCCCGTGCAGTCCAAGTTCATCGCGGGCGTGGGCTCCGAGCGCATCGTGCGCCATCAACTGCGCTGCGACCTGGCCGGCCAGTTCCGGGCTCAGCCCCCTGCTGACGTAAATCCCCGCCAGCTCGGCATGCTCGGCATCGGGTTCGGCGGCCAGTTCGGCCCGTTCAATGGCCAGGTCCGCCCGCTCGGTATCGGACTGGGTGCTGACCGAGACGAACTCTCCGGCGGCCATCGAGAGCGAGCCGGCCACCAGTCCGGCCAGCGCTGACAACAACACCGGCGCGCGGGAGGCCTGGGCCGCGGCGACTCCGAGGACCAGGCTGCTGGTGGAAATCAGGCCGTCGTTGGCACCCAGGACCGCGGCACGCAACCAGCCGATGCGGGTGCTGCGGTGGCGCTCAAGGCCTGGCTTCGAATCGGATGGCCCCTTCATGACATGTCATCCACCCGGCAGTCCCGCACCTGGCCATCGATGATCCGGCGTCCCTGCTGGCAGCAGGCCGCGATGGCGGCCGCCTCGGTGGCATAGGTCTCGGGTTCACTAAAGGCGCGCAGCGTTCCGAGCCGGCCAATCAGCAGATCCAGGGTCCAACGCCCGGTGCCCCGGACCTGAAAGGTCCGGGCCGTGATGTTGAAGCCTTTGTAGCAGACGGAAATCATCGAGTGCCTCGCCCAGCGGGATGCCCGCAAGATACCGACTCCGACGGGTCAGCGGGTGATTGGCATCCGGTCAGGCGGGAAAGCGGAAATGGGTGAGTCAATGTCAAGCGGACTACAACGACAGGCAGACCATCGTCCGGTCACGGAGTACGGCTTCCTGCCTGAACAATCGCTTGTAGCCCTGCGCAATCTCGATTACGGCGGAATCCGCCGCCGCAGACACCGGGTGATACAGAACCAGGACCCAGCTTCGCTCTTCGACCAGCACCCCATCGTCTCCCCGCCACTGGCCATTCCCCGGCAATACCGTGATTCCGTTGGGAAATCGAGCAGTGACTTCGTCCTTCAGGAATCGCTGCCACGAGGAATCGGGAACTTCCGCACCTCCCCGCATTCCCCGCCCCAGGTAGAGCTGATCCCGGACCTGCTGCTCGGCGCCTGCCTGGCAGGGAGCCGGTGCGGGTGCCGGAGGAGCAGGCTGGCCACAGGCGCCCAGGATCGCTGCAGTGCCGAGCAGCCAGGTTGTCGTTCGCATCAGGGGCACTCCGCCAGCGAAGCGAGCCTGGCCATGCAGGTGGCGGTCATCGTTCCCAGCATTGCCGGGTCGGCGGTCTCGAAAATTATAGCCTGAACCACCTTCTCGTCCGGTCGCAGCTTCACGAAGTGGCCGTGGTGGGTATCGGTGCGTGCCAGTGGTCTTGCCGGTGCCGTCCGCACCGATGCAGGTCAGCGAAATCCGCAAGGCGCCCCCCGCCCGAACATCGAACTGATGCACCTGACTGGTCATCCCGTCCGGCAACCATCCACTACGTCACGGCACGGGCATCGAGCAGGGCTCGATACCCGGCCTCACGCGCCGCCTCGAGGTGGCGGCTGACGTCATGGCTGAGTCCTAATTCCGGTGCCGGGCGCTCTTGCAGCCGGCCACCCAGTCCGGGGCTTCCGTTGACGCAGGGAGTAGCACTGGCAGCGCATAGAGCACGGCGCGTGACAGCCAGCAAGCCGACGATCGCAAACATCTCGAGCGGGCCTAAACCAACACCGCAGCGGCGGGCCAGCCGAGCGCTTCCCCGGTGGCGTCCAGGGCGACGAACAACTCAGCTCGAATCAGCCAGCGGCCCTCGGCCTTGACCCACTGCGCCGAATACCGTCCGGATACCAGCACCTCTCCACCGGCCCGGCGACCGGTCCAGCTCCCTTCCTCCCAGCCGAGCGGCCACCGATCGCTGACCGTGACGGTGGCCGGCGTCCGCTGATACACGATCCCGGCATCCCACGCCAGCGCCGCCCGAATCCGGTCTCGGCCCTCGATGACCGCGCCGAGCCCCGCGACAACGACCAGATCACGGACCCAGAACGTGGCCATCCGATCGTATTGTCCGGCGGCGATGGCAGCGTTCTGTGCCGATCTGGCTTCGTGAATGGCTGTTTCGTCGGTCGATAATGGCATCAGCAGGCCTGGGAAAGATTAGCGACCGGTCATGCGAGGGCGGCCACCTGACGATCAAACGCGAGACAGAGCAGGACGCTGATCGCGTAGGTAGCCAGATCGTGGCGGTCAAAGGTGCCGGGTATGAGGTAGGTAGGGCCAGGCAGTACCGAACAGATCGGCCCCGTAAACGGTCAGCAGACCGCCGCGGACCTGGAGCATCTGGAGTGCCGTGACGCTCGGCGCAGTGGTGACAGCCACCAGGTAGAAGACGTGGCCAGCGCGAGGCAGATCATCCCTGGACCTGCCGAGGCTTCTCACCCCATGCCCTCCGGGCCAGCTCTCGAAATCTTCCGCGGCTCCCGACTCACCGGTCCGGGCCCACCCGGCGCGACTCCGCACCCTGGGCCAGCACCCGCTCGACGAAGTCGAGCCGCTCCTGGGTCTCGCTCAACTCCTGGCGCAGGGCGCTGACCTCGAATTCCAGGGCATCGAGCCCAGCCTGGCGGTCACCGGCACCGGTGCCCTGCCCCAGCCGCTGGGCCCACCATCCGCAGGCGACCGCCAGCCCCGCATGAATCGCGGCATGCCACGGCTCGGCCGCCCCGGCGGCGGCACCGACCGCCACCAGGTTAATGCCGCCGAGTATGATCGCGATCGGCTGCCACAGGGCTGGCTTGAACTTCATGGTGAGCCGCCCACCAGTCGCACACTGCAACCGCTCCGGCACCTGTGCGCCACTTGAATCGTCGGCATGTGCATATCCCCCATCGAGTTCACCGGAGCAGCCCCGCACCAAGGACGATAATGACGCAGCCAGCCCCGCGCATTCGAGCCGGCCTGGCCGGGATACTCCTGGCCTGGCTTACCCCGATCCCGGCCGCGGCCCAGACCGTCGATGTGCCACTGACACCGGAGGCGTGGATCGCGACCGACAGCCTGCGATCGGTGGATTTTCTGGGCCGACCGGCACTGTATATCAACCGGGGTGTTGCCCTGATCCGGGGCGCCTCCCTGCAGAACGGCACTGTCGAGCTCGACCTCGCCGCCAGCGATGCCACCAGCTTCCTCGGCGTGGCGTTTCGCGCCGCCAACCCACGGTTTTCCAATGTGCTCTTCCTGCAGCCGGGGTCGAGCGGTAATGAAGAAGCGGTGCAGTACGGCCCGGCATTCAACAGCCTCGGAGTGGCCTGGCAGGTGTACCACGGTGATGGGGCGAACGCGGTGGCAATACTCGAGCGCAATCGCTGGGTTCATCTTCGGATTGAACTCAATGGCGGGACCGCCCGGATGTATCTCGATACCGCCACGACCCCGACGCTCGTGGTCCCCCGGGTGGTGGCTTCCTCCGGCACCGGCCTCGGGCTCTGGGCCGGCGCCTTTGGGCGGGGCGCCTACTTCTCCCGGATTCGCTACACCATCGCCCCGGGATCGACGGCTCAGGCAGCACCGGTACCGCCG
>JBDTTF010000008.1:0-3632 GCA_039930765.1 Gemmatimonadota bacterium
GGCGGAAGGTTGGCCGGCAGTATGGTGGGGATCTGAGCGTGAAGCGCGGAGCCAGCGAGCAGCAGGGAGAGCAGCAGCAGGCTGAGCGCCCTGAACGCGGCGTCCCAGCCTGTCAGTGAGTGACGAGGCATAGGCCGTGAAGATGCGCCCTAACTTGTCTCAGGTCAAGCGGTTGCGCGTCGGACCAGGCGTTCCCAGAACTCCAGGGTACGGCGGGCCACTGCATCGTCGGTGTACTCGGAGATGACTCGCAGCCGGCCCTCCCTGCCGAAACGCTCGCGCTCGCGCGGGCTGTCGCTGAGGTGCTGGAGCGCGGCGGTGAGGGCCGGCACATCGTTCTCCGGGACCACCAGACCGGCCGTATCGATCAACTCCGGCAGGGCACCCGAGTCGGCGCCGATGATGGTGACGCCATGGCCCATGGCCTGGATCAGCGGCAGGTGGAAGGTCTCGACCCAGCGGCTGGTGGTTCTCGACGGGACCACCAGGCAGTCCATGGCGGGCCAGAGTTCGACCAGTTGCGGCAGGGGCAGCGCGCCAAGCCAGCTCACCCGGGCCGCGATTCCCAATTTTTCGGCCAGCGCCTCGAGCTCCTCCTGGGCAGGCCCGCTGCCGACGACCGTCAGATGCCAGCGTCCCGCCATCTTCACGCAGGCCCGGAACAGCAGGTCCAGCCCCTTTTCCGGTACCAGCCGGCCGACGAATCCGATGGCCAGCGCGTCCCGCCGCTCGCGGGGCAGGTCAAGCGGCGGGGTGGTCCCCATCTGTGGCATGACCGCGGACGGCAGCCCCTCGCGGAACCGGGTGAGCTGTGCCACCGCGCCACGATTGGCTCCCAGCAGTCCTTGCACTCGACTCAAAGTCCGACTACGGCGCCACTGGGCCAGCGGCGACAGTCGTTCAGGCAGGCTGGAATTACCGAACAGCGTCGTCTTGACCTTGAGCCCCTGCGCCAGCGCCGAGGCGGTGCCGGCAATCGGAGTCCACGGCTCCTCCTCGATCTGGACCACGTCGGGACGGAAATCGGTGAACAGCCGCTTGAGCGATGACCGGCGCCACACGCCCGGCTCGGTCGGCGACTGGCCTCGGATCGGAATCGGCGCGATCCGGACGCCAGCGTCGGTGCCCCACTCGGCCAGCAATGGCGCCGAGGCCTCGCGACCCAGCCAGCGCTCGGGAACGGCTACCGCGATCGAACAGCCGAGCCCGGCCAGCGCCCGCAGTTTGCCGCGGGTGGAGGGTTCGATATAGGAGTGGGAAACGAGTATGGCGCGCATCAATCCCTGTCAGTGGCCGGACGAGCCGTCGACCAGTCCGGTAGTGGCCGCGGCGACCGCCCGGGCCGCATGGCCGGTACCGTATGCGTCGTTGGCCCAGCGCTCGGTGCCAGACCAGCGAGCCAGCTGCTCCGCCACCACCTGCCCAAGCCGGGACGACGCGCTCGGAGGCACCAGGCGGTTGGCGCCGCAGGCCAGCAATTCCTCCCATTCGGTCTCATCCCGCACGGTCACGCAGGGAACGCCAAGCCAGTACGCCTCACGCTGTACCCCGCCAGAGTCGGTGATCACGATCGACGCGCCCCGGATCAGCGCCAGGCTGTCCCGGTACCCGACTGCGGCGATGAAGATCAGGGAGGTGAATTCGTTGAGTCGCTCGCCGGCGCCTTCGAGGATCTGGCGGGTCCGCGGATGGACCGGCACGATGACCTGGCGATCCAGTCGATTGAGCGCCCCGAGGACTTCCAGCAGCTGCTCGGGCTGCTCAGTCAGCTCGGCCCGGTGCAGCGTGGCAAAGAAGTACGGCTCGGTGACCCCATTGGGAAGCAATCCAAGCGGCGACGGCAGGTGCGCCGCCTGCCTGAGCAGCACGTCGAACGCCACATCGCCGGTTTCAACCACGATGGCATCGGGCCGCTCGGCGCGGACCCGGCGAGTGGAAGCGGCTGACGGAGTGCACAGCACTTTGGCAATCGAATCGACCGCCCGGCGGTTGATCTCCTCGGCCATCATGCTGTCTCGGGCGCGCAATCCGGCCTCGACATGGACCACCGGGATCCGGAGTTTGGCCGCCGCGAGGGCCGAGCCCAGGGTGGAATTGGTGTCACCGATGACGACGACGGCCCGGGGCCGGTTTTCCTGCAGCACCGCCTCCACCCGGGTCATGACGGCGCCGGTCTGCTCGGCGTGGCTGCCCGATCCGACCTCGAGGAACAGGTCCGGTGGAGCAATGGCAAGCTGTTCGTAGTGGACGGCCTGAAGGGTGTAGTCGTAGTGCTGCCCGGTATCGACGGCCAGCACCCGGCAGCGCCGCGCCAGCTCGGTCCGCAGCACACTGGCCTTGATGACCTGTGGCCGGGTGCCATAGCAGAGGGCGACGTCACACGAGTTGGGCGGCACTGGGCTCCGGGAGGGGGTGGATTGGGGGTGAAAGATGACCGAACTGGAGTCAAGAGTCGAGAGACGAGAGACGAGAGACAAGAGTCCTGCCTGCGACTACCAGTGAACCAATCCAGAGGAATTCCCGGGACCGGTCGCCGGATCCTGAGTGGTTCAGACTCTCGTCTCTGGTCTCTGGTCTCCCGTCTCACGTCTCAGTTGACTTCAATTCGGCCCACACTCAAGTTGCGTCCCAATCATGCGAATTCTCCAATTGGCCAAGTATTACTGGCCCCGGTCCGGCGGGATGGAACGGGTGGTCCAGGACCTCGCCGAGGGCGCGGCCCAGCTCGGGCATGAGGTATCGGTGGTGGCCGTGGAAAGCAGCTCGCAGCACGGGGCGGCAGGCCGGCAGCGGTCGACTGTCACCCGGGTCTTTTCATTCGGGGCCCTCGGTTTGGAGGAGATTGCTCCCGGGTATCTGACCGCCGCCCGCCGCCGGGCCGATATTCTCCACCTGCATCATCCCCATCCGCTGGCGGATATTGCCTGCTTGCTCCGGGGCCGCCGCACTCCGCTGATCGTGACCCAGCACGGCGATGCCACCCGCGAGGCGTACAAGCTGATGTCCCGCGCGGTGCTCAGGCGTGCCGCGGCCATCGTCATCCCGAGCCGGGCTCACCTGGCGCTCAGTTCCGAACTCGAAGGCTTCGAAACCAAGGTGGAGGTCATACCGTTCGGGATCGACGAGACCCGGTGGCGGGAAGTGCCGCCGCGGCCGCGGGATGCAGCTCCCCGGGCACTGTTCATCGGCCGGCTGGTCAAGTACAAGGGACTCGATATCCTGCTCCGGGCTCTGGAACGGGTGCCGGACCTCAGCCTCGACGTGGTCGGTTCCGGCCCTGACGGCCCTCGGCTCAAGACCCTGGCCCAGGCGTTGGCGCTGACCGATCGGGTCAAATGGTTCGGCGAATACCCCGATGAGGATATGCCGCGGCGGATGGCGGAGGCCGATTTTCTGGTGCTGCCATCCGTCACGGTCGAGGAGAAGTTCGGCCTGGTGGTACTGGAAGCGATGGCCTCGGGCCGGGCGGTGATCACCACGACCGTACCGACCGGGGTTCGCGAGGTCAACGTGCCGGGTGAGACCGGACTCGAGGTCCCGCTGCGCGATGTGGGCGAGCTGGCCCGGGCGCTCGAAACGCTGGCCCGGGATCCCGAGCTCCGCACCCGAATGGGCGCGGCCGGCCGCAAACG
>JBDTTF010000009.1:0-10949 GCA_039930765.1 Gemmatimonadota bacterium
CCCTACCACCACTGGTAGTTGTGCCTTCCGCCCCAGATTCAGATCTTTGGTCAGGTCGCATTGCGGGTCGATCTGCCGATATACAAGAGACTCATCGCTGCGGAGGGAACGGCATGCCACGACTTCATCTCACGATCGCCGCGCTGGTGCTGGCCGGGTGCGGCCCCAAGATCCAGCAGTTCGACGTCACCCCCCGGCGGATCTGCGCCGGCACGCCGGTCTCCATCACCTTCAAGGTCCGCGGCGAGCCCCACATGACCGTCGCCCGCCGAGGAGACCATGGATCCGACACGACGACCTACACCATCGTGGCCCGCGGCCGGAGCGATTCGGCCTACAGCCGGATGGAGGTGATCACCTTCGCCTCGGCGCAAACCCTGGTCTTCTCCACCGGCATGCTTGGCATCGATTCGTTGATCGCGGCCGATACGTTGTCGTCCGAGGCCTGGGGCGGAATGACGATCGACCAGGTCACGGCCGACTCGGCCCGCGGAATGGTCGTCATCCATGCCGGAAAGACCGCGACCCTCAAAGCCGGGACCGGTGCCCAATCCGATTGGCATGGTCAACCGGTGGCCGGCCGATGGGAGCTTCACGCCGGATTGCTCCACGGTGAAGTGCCCGGCAACCCCGCCCATCACCCGCCGGCCCACCTCTACCTGACTGTCGGCCTGGCTTGTGGAACCGGGGAGGCTCACTCATGAGCGCCCTCGACCAGATCGACACCATCGTTCTCCTGATGCTGGAGAACCGTTCCTTCGACCATATGCTGGGTCACCTGAGCTGCGGCGTCATGGCCAACGGATCGGGCGCCGATGGCCTCACCGAGCCGTTCGCCCGCGACAGCTACGTGAATCCGTTCCAGGGCGAGCGGTACTATCCCCATTTCATGCCGGACACGGCGTTATCGACGGACTTGCCGCACGACCGCGCGGCCATTGCCACCCAGCTACGGATGAATGCCGTCACCGGCGCCTTTGCGATGGACGGATTTGCCCGGAGCTATTTCGATTCGTCGCCGACCAACCGGACCGCCACGCCGGATGCCATGGGCTGCCTCAAGCCTGACGATGTGCCGATGACCCGCTTTCTGGCTGATCACTATGCGGTCTGTGATCGCTGGTTCGCGGCGCTTCCGGCGGGAACCCAGCCCAACCGGTTGATGGCCTGGACCGGCACCAGCCTGATCGATGGGAACGGCTTCCTGCCTCCCCGCGATGAACTGCTGCTCGACTGGATGACGCGGAACCGGGTCCACTACCGGGTCTACACCTCCGGCATCTCCTTCTTCCTCCTGCTCGGCGCCAAGGCCGCCTTCGGCCCCAATTTCCGGAGCATCGACCGGCTGGCGCCGGATGTGGCCGGCGAAAAGCCCGGCGATTTTCCCCAGGTCATCGTGGTGGAACCGGCGTACGGAGATGCGGTGCGCATCACCGGCGGCGTGGCCGATGACTGTCACGCTCCGGCCGCGGTTGGCCCGGCCGAGAATTTTCTGCGCCGGATCTATGACGCCCTCACCAGCAATCCGGCCCGCTGGGCCCGCACCATGCTGGTGGTGTACTACGACGAACATGGCGGCTTCTACGATCACGTCGCGCCGCCGCGGATCGGCTATCAGCCGCCGCCCAAGGCCAAGTGGACCACCCCGTTCACCTCGCTGGGAGTCAGGATCCCGGGGCTGGTCATCTCCCCGCTGGTCAGCCCGAAGCAGGTCTATCACGAGACCCTGGATCACACCTCCGTGCTTCAGCTGCTGGCCGAGAAATTCACCCCGGGCAGACCGTACTCGGCCTCGGTCGAGCGGCGCAGGGTGCAGGGAGTCGGCAGTGTGAGTGCCGTGTTGAGTGACAGGATCCAGCAACCGGTGGCGCCGGCGGCGCCGAATTTCGCCGTCAAGGCGACGGTACCGCTGGGCGCCAATCAGCCGGCCACGACGCCGATCGAAGCCAGCTTCGAGCAGGTCGCCCAGGACATGGTGAAGAAATTTCCCAAGGAGACAGCCCAGAAATATCCCGCGGTAAGTCATTGGGTGCTGAGCCAGAAGAATCGGCCGCATACGTAGACGAGAGACGAGGCGAAAAAAACGCCCCTCTCCAGCTCGGCTGAAGAGGGGCGGTGGAAGCCGGTGGACGGCGTCCGGCTTGGCGATTGGATCGACTCACCGTCGACCCGATCCTTCGATCGCTTGATGAGGTGCGTGTTGAGGGAGTCAGTCCTCGATGCTTTGCGCCCTCAGGATGAGGTGACTGCACCCATAGGATGAGGTGCCGGCCTCAGGCTCCGTCGTCTTCCTCTTCCGCGTCACCCGGCCCATCGGTCTGGTCGAGCGTCGGCCCGTCATCACCGCTGCCGCCGTGAAAGCCGTCCTTGAGGTGCCCGGCGGAACGGTTGTCGAACAGGCTGGTGAGACTCTCAGCGGTGGCGCTGGCGCGGCCGGTCAATTCCTCGGGCAGCGGCGCTACACCCTCGAGCTCAGGCGTTTCGGGGCGGGTGGTTTCTTCCGACCGGCGGCGCTGGCCGCTGTCGGGCACATCCGGCTTGTGCGGCCTTTTCGAGTCAGTGTGCCGCCGGTTGGCCTGCTTGCTTCGATCATTCATCACAGTCCTCCTTGAATCCGTTAGTGGGTCCGCTCGCGGAATGTGGGCCATTCCTGGTGCAGCCCCACGGTGAGTGCGGTCGTTCGATGATTCAATCCGGTGGCCAGGTCAAGGCGAATGACGCCGAGCTGCCCATCCAGGATCCCGATCCGGATGCCACCGCCGGCGTCGAGGTAAAACCGGCTCCGGGCGGAGCCATCGACGGGGTTCCCCACATCGGCACCGTCCAGAAAGATACCCGCGGCGACGGTGAACAGACCGGTCCGCAACAGCGGCTGATCAGCGGAGACACCACCATGCACCATGGTGCGGCCGATGGTACTGGTGGGAATCAACCCGTTCCTGGTCCACGGATGTGCCCTCAACGGGATGGCGAGTGGAATATCTCCGCTGGCCATCGGCTGAGCCCCGAGCGGCGCCGCCCGGCTGGCCAGGTCGATGCCGGCCCGGACCGACCAGCTGGCCCTGCGTAGTCCGAATGACGATGCCCAATCGGTCCGCAGGCTGCCCCGTGAATAGCCGGGCCCCGACTGGATTGCCGCCGCCTGCTCCGCGGTGGCCCGCAGGGAGAACCGGTCGCCGGCGGCACGGAACTCGAGTCCGCCGATTCCGGCCAGGTACTGCGCATTTCCGGACCAGTGTTCGAGGCTGAGTCCGATCGAGGGCCGCAGGGCCCGGTTGACCCAGGCACCGAACGTCACTGATCCGGCTCGTCGAGTCTCCTCGAAACCACTGTCCGCGGCCGATCGGGGCGCAAACCGGAACCGCTGCCACCCGCCGTCGAATCCGATCACACCGGGCACGCCGAGTCGCAGCGGGATCTGGACCTGGAAGTCGACCAGCGGATGAGCATGGTCCCATCGCCAGCTGCCACTCCAGAGCTCTCCCGTGCCCAGCGGGGTCGCCAGTGAAACCCCGATCTCGTGCTGGCCCAGCGCCCTGATTCCCTGGGCCGCGGCCAGCGCCCAGAACGGCGGCAGCAGCGGCCGCTCGGCCACCGCGGCACGGACCTCCACGAGGCCGCCGGGAACGGGTTGATAGCCGATCGACGCGGCACTGAGTGCCGGCAGCTCGGCCACTCGCCGGCGTGCCAGGGTCAAATTGTCCCGGGTAAGCAGGCCGCCGTGCCGAATGCCGATGGCGGTTGCGATGACGCTGAATCGGATCCGACGCACCCCATCGATGCGGATGAGATCGACGCTGGGCTTTCCGATGGCATTCCAGGCGTCGAGTGCGCCGGCCCCGTCGTCGAGGAGGTATCGGCTGCTGGCCAGCAACTCCCAGCCGAGTGTATCGCCCGGTACTGCGGCCACGTACAGCACGGCCAGGCTCTCGGCTGCCACGAAACGCCGCTGCTTGAACCGGACCCCACCCAACTCCCGCAGCAGCACCGGTTCGTTCGGGCATCCCGACATGGCATTTTCCAGCGAGGCAGCCGCCCCCTCGAGGCGCGCCTCAGTGTTGAGGGGTACCCCAAGTGCCAACGGAAGATGGGGAGCGCAGGCTGGCCAGTTGAACGGCGGCGCCTGTGAAACTGCGGCTGGAGGCTGAGCTGCCGGTTTCGAGTCCGGGGCGATGGTCATGGCCCAGCGCAGGCCGCCGTCCCAAGCCTTCAGGAATCGGGCTGCTGCCATGCTGCGTGATGGCGCTACTGCCGGATCATGAAATGTCACCCGGCCGTTGGACCAGCTGAGCAGGACGACGAAGTGGTAGCGCCCGGGCGCCACCTGGATCAGGACGATGACCGGAACGCTGTCCGCCAGAATTGATTGCACGGCTTCTGGTGTGCCATCGAACTGGTTCGTGGCCCAGCCACGCCGGCGCGCTGCTTCAGCCAGATCGGTGGTGCGAATGCCGTGGAGCTCTGGATGCACCAGCCCGGCAAACTCCTCGGCGTAGACACCCCGCCGGCCCCAGAACCGTTCGACCATGGCTAGCGCGGCGCCGCCGCAGAGCAGTTCCGACTGGGGGAGGTAGGGCACATCGATTGTGACGGGAGCCGAAGCGGGCGGTGGGGCGGGAACCTGGGCGGACGCCGAGGCGCCCAGCGCCAGGCTGAGACCGCACGCCATACTGATACAGCGGGCGGTCGTCAGCACCGGCAACCTGACTGTTTTACTTGAGCACCAGGATCAGGATCAGCAGGATAATGATGATCGCAGTGGTGCTGATGATGACCGTGCCATCGCCACCGGCCAGGCCGGCATTGGCCGCGCGGGTGCGCTGCGCCACATCACCCATCGACGCCTCATCCATGGCATTCACCCGGGCCGAGAGCTCGGCGGGGGTGACGCCGAGCCGGCCGGCCTGCTCCGCGACCCGGGGATTCTGCAGGAACTGCTGGACGGCAGTGCGGTTCGGAGTCGGGGCCGAGGTCACCGAGGCTTCGAGGTCAGCCGGGTTGACGGTGCTGGTGGCCTGGGCTGAGAGCGGGGCGGTGGCGCCCAGCGCAGCGAGGGCCAGGAGTCCTGAGATGGCAAGAGATTTATACACAATGCCTCCGAAGTAGGTCATATAGTGGTCTTCCGGTGTCCCACCATCCGCAGCATGGCGTTGATGCCGGCATGCAGCAGCAGGTAGACGATGATCGCGATCACGACTGGCAGGGCCAGGGTAAAGCCCTCCGCGGTTGATGGACTGTCCACGATGCCGCGGAACGGAATATATAGAGGATAGGTGACGCCGTTGATGAACTGGACGAATCCGCTGGTGGAGCGGGCCGCGATCAGGGCCAGCACCAGGCGGATGGCCAGCAGGGCGTAAATCAGGTAGAACGCAAAGTCGATGAACTGCGAGGTCCGCGCGGCATCGCGGGAGCGGTGCACCGTGTGCTCGGCGGCCACCGTTTCGTCCAGGGCCCGGCCCCGCAGGTCCGCGGCCACCTGGTTGACGCGGGCCGACTGCTCCGGGGTGGCGGTACCGGCCTGCTGCTTCAGCTCGGCGTTGACGTTGCCGCCGATCTGGGACTTGACCGAGGCGTGCCGTGCTGCGTTGCGGGCCTCGTCCGAGGCCACCGTGTCGTCGTCCATCGCCGCCTCCGCGGTTGAGTGCGCGCCTGTGCCTCGCTTCGGGATGGTGCAGCGAGGGCGGCGGCGCAGCTCACTGGAAGCGGGAGAAGACCCCCAATCCCAAGGTGACCCGGCCACGGCCGGAATACCATCAATCGTTGGGGGGGTGCGGTTCGCTCGAAGGAGCTATGCGGCGGGCGGCCAGCAGCGCATCAACCTCGGCATAGCCGGTGGGGTAGATCACGCCGTCGATCGACGCGCCGGCCTCCAGCAGGGCCGCCACCGATTCGGGGCTCCGCCGATCGGACCAGAAGGAATCGACGCAGGCCTTGATGGCCAGTATCAGCGGGGTGCGGCCGGCGTGGTCGCGGAGATTGACCGGTGCGCCCCTGGATATCAGCAGCTTGACCGTCCCTGGCCGGGCGCGCCACGCGGCGTTGTGAAGCGCGGTGCTGCCGGGCGCCAGGTCCCAGTAGCCGTCGCCCTCGACCAACGGCGCGCCGACCGGAACGCCGAGATCGAGGAGCCGGCTCACGCCGGCGCTGTTACCCACACCAGCGAATTCCACCAGCAATCCGACGCCATTCGCCACCAGCTGCTGCGCCGATCCGGGCTCCTGTGCGGCAATCGCCGCGATCGCCGCGCCGTCGTTCCGGGCGCATGCCGCGATCAAGCCGGCCAGCCCCTGCCGTTCCGCCGGTATCCCCCGGCGTTCGAACTCGGCCAGGATGTCATCCCGCCCACGGCGCGCGGCCCGTTCGACGGCGGTCAGGCCGTCCTTGATCCGCTGTGGATCGGCACCATGGTCAAGCAGCAGCTGGATCATCTCGAGGCGGTTGTCCCGGGCAATAGCGTGATGCATCGGCAGCCAGCCCCGCCCGGCATCGTCATTGGGATCGGTGCCGTGCTCCAGCAGGTACCTGGCGCCGTCGTAATCGTGCCAGTCGTGCTTGCGGACCAGCATCATGGTCAGGTTGGCGCGGGTCATCCGGCCGGTTTCCACCAGCACTTTCATGGCGCCGTTGTCGTAGCTCTCGGGGGTGTGATAGGCCACCTCGTCGTCGTTGGGATCTGCCCCTCTGGCGATCAGCAGCCGGGTCATCCCGGCATGATGGGCCACACCTGACGCGCCATACAAGGGCGTCTCGAATTCCGGATGCGACCCCTCGGTCATGAACCCGCCATTGGGGTTGGCGCCCGCATCCAGCAGCGCGGTGGCAGCTTGCAGGAATGCCGCGGAGCGGGAGGGGTCGAGCCGGAGGTACCTGGAAAGGCCGAGGCAGGTAAGGGCATTGGCGCCGAACGGTGGCGCGGTGGCTGTGGCACTGGCGGGGTCGTGCGAGAGAAATTTCCGGACGGTAGCCTCATCGCCGAGGATTGCGGCGGTGTGGATGGAGGCGGTGGCCAATTCGGGATGGTCGGCCAGCATGGCGCTGGCTTCATCCAGGCCGCCATGCCAGATGGCGGCTTTGATGAACGAGGCGATCAGAGATAGCTCAGCCACCAGTCTTTCCTCCGAAGCTTGAGAGCCGCAAACCAGCGGCAGGCAGGATAGAGCAGCAGGATTGCCGCGGCCCACACGGCGTAGAGCAGGGCCAGGTTCCAGGTGTATCCGTCCGGCGGTGGTGGATTTCCCATCGGGTGGTTGGTGAACAGCCAGGGATTGACCGCGCCGTCACGCAGCAGCGAGACGAGGATGGCCAGGCCGTGGATCAGCGGGATGTGCAGCATGTAATAGAAGAAGGGCACCCGGCCGAAGACGACCAGGCGATCGGCCAGCCAGCCCCGGGCGCCATCGACCAGCGGAATCAGCCCAATGATCGGGCCCAGCGTCATGAGCAGGAACAGGAATGACGCTGGATACTTGCTGGTATTGAGGAAGGAGAGCAGCGCGGGGCGCTGCGGCTCGCCATCGGTGGTCGGCACTGGCGAATGCCAGGGGTTGGGGTCGCCATAGAGATTCCAGCCCCTGAGCACCAGGAATAGGACGATGGCGCCGAGCCCGATCATCAGACAGAGCCGGTTGCGGCGGGCCGGCTCCAGGGTGAACAGGCTGCCAAAGGCGTAGCCTGCCGCCATCACCCCGATCCACGGGATCAGCGAGTAGAGCACGATCAGGTTGGGCCCATCGGCCCCGAACCGGATCGGGCCGGCAAAGAATCCGACGTAGCCGATCCGCCAGAGCGCGGAGATCGGGTCCTGCCCCAGCCCGGCGATCACCGGGCCGATCCGGGAGTCCATCAGGTCGTGCCCGGCGATGATCACCAGGCCCACCACGGCAATGACCTTGATCGGCAGCCGGTGAATGGCGGCCAGCACAATCATGCTCCAGCCGATGACCCAGATGACCCCGGCCATTTCATGGTGGCCGTAGTCGAAGTTGAAGGTCCAGCCCAGCCGGAGAATCGTGAGTTCGAGGAAGATCAGCCAGAGGCCGCGGACCACGAGGTGGCGGCCGAGATCAGGATGGCGCCGGCCGTAGAAAAAGGCGCTGGTCCCGGCCAGGAAGATGAAGGCCGGGGCGCAGAAATGGGTGATCCATCGGGTGAAGAAGATGCCAGGCGTCGGACCGCCGCCCGGCAGGCCGGAGAAGACCCGCACGTGGTCGATGGCCATGATCACCATCACCGCGCCGCGGATCAGGTCGATGGCCGTGACGCGGCCGCTGGCCGCCGAGGACGGGTTGGCTTGGGACGCCGCTGTGGCTGAAGTCATGTGGTGCGAATATTCCCCCGTGGCGGGAGAGGTCAATACCGTAGTACGCCGAATGCCATTTTAGGTTGCAGCGGTGTATCAATCCGTCGTGACCACAATGCCCGGGGCGGCTGTCACGCTCTTGCCCTCAGCCTGGACAAAATCTTCATTGCAGCAGGATAAAAACCCGATGAACCAACCGTACGCCCGGGCGCTGACGCTCCTGCAGGAGCGGGCGACATTTTCGGCGGACAAACCGGACGAGACCCCGGAGACGACTGCCCGGGCGCTCTGGTTCCGGGCGGCCGGTCAACCCAGGAGCATCGGGCGGCTCGAGGCCCAGCTTCCCGCGCTCGACGACGTGGGTGCTCGCCGCTTCGAGTCCCTGGTCGACCGGCGGCTGGGCGGCGAGCCGCTGGCATATCTCACTGGGGTGGAGTCGTTCATCGGGCTCGAGTTCCAGGTCGGCCCGGGCGCGCTGATCCCGCGGCGCGAGACCGAGCTGCTGGGCCGAGCGGTGATCGAGCTGCTGTCGGCACCGGGACTGCCTGCGCCGCGGATCCTGGACCTGTGCACCGGATCCGGCAACCTGGCGGTGGCCCTGGCGGTACGGTTGCCGCAGGCCATGGTCTGGGCCACGGACCTCGAGTCCGAGGCGGTGCGGATCGCGGGTGAAAACGCGCGGCTGCACGGGGTCCAGGACCGGATCGTGCTGCTTCAGGGCGACCTGTTCGCTCCAGTCGAACAGCTGGTGCCATCCCCCGCGCCATTCGATCTGATCGTCTGCAATCCCCCTTACATTCCTTCGCGCAAGGCCCGCGCAATGCCGGCCGATGTCGGCGGGCACGAACCGACGGCGGCCTTTGACGGAGGGGACTTCGGCGTCTCGATCCTGTTTCGGCTCATCGCAGGAGCTCCGGTGCTGCTCACGCCGGGCGGCTGGCTTTGTTTCGAGTTTGGAGCCGGGCAGGGTCCGTACCTCGAGAAGCGGATCGCGGCCAACGGCAGCTACCATGAGGTGCGAGTGATCAACGATCAGGCGGGTATGGCGCGGGCCGTCCTTGCCCGGAGGGTGGCGGGGTGACGACGAACGACGTGCATGTACGACCCGAATTCGCTCCCAACGCCGCGCACCTGCTCTGGCGCATGGCGGCAGAACGCCCCGGCCATCCTGTCATCCTGGATGGCGACCGGAGCTGCTCCTACGCAGAGCTGCATGCGATGGCCTGCGGGGTGGCAACGCGACTGACCGCCCTCGGCGTCATGCCGGGCGACCGGGTCGGCATCCTGCTCGACCGCGGCGCTCCGGCCGCCGCGTGCTTCTTCGGCACGATTGCCACCGGTGCCGTGGCGATCAACATCAACGAATCACTGCGGGCCAGACAGGTCGAGCATGTGCTGGCGCACTCCGGCGCCCGGGTACTGCTCACCTCCGCCGACATGCCGGATCGACTCGGCCGGGCCCTCGAGACTGAGGCACAGATCGAGCTGGATCCACCAGTGGCGGTGGCCACCGGGTACGAGCCGGTCGAGCGGGTAATGCACGATCCGGCCAAGATCATCTACACCTCTGGTTCGACCGGGATGCCCAAGGGCGTGCTGATTTCCCACGGGAACCTGTGGGCCGGGGCTCAGTCGGTGGCCGGTTATACCGGGTTGCAGGCCACTGATCGGATTGCCAGCCTGCTGCCGTTCAGCTTCGACTACGGCTTCAACCAGCTGCTGACCACGTTGCTGGTCGGCGCCACGCTGGTGATCGAGCGCGCCTCACTGGCGGCGATGATTGCCGAGACCCTGCGGCGCCAGGCCGTGACCGTGCTGCCCTGCGTTCCACCGCTCTGGCTCCAGCTCCTGGCCGCACCGGCATTCCGGCAGACACTGCCGGCGCTCCGGGTCATGACCAATACCGGCGGGCGGCTGCCGATCGAGGCCGTGCGAGCGCTCCGGGCCTCCCACCCCGACGCCCGGCTGTTCCTGATGTATGGGCTCACCGAGGCGTTTCGCAGCACCTATCTCCCGCCGGACGAAGCGGATCACCACCCCGACTCGATCGGCCGGGCCATTCCCGGGGCCCAGATCATGGTACTCACCGACGAGCTGCAGGAAGCTGCCCCCGGCGAGGAGGGTGAGCTGGTGCACCGCGGTCCCACCGTGGCGCTCGGATACTGGAATGATCCGGAGACGACGGCGGCGGTGTACCGCCCCAATCCACTGCGGCCGGCGGGCTCGCCCGATGTGGAGCGGGTGGTGTTCTCGGGCGACATTGTCCGTCGCGATGCGGACGGCTGGTTGTACTACTGCGGCCGCCGCGACAAGATCATCAAGACGATGGGCTACCGGGTGAGTCCCGATGAGGTGGCCAGCGTGCTCTATGCCTCGAAGGAAATCGTCGAGGCGATCATCACGGCCGAACCGGATGACGCCCGGGGCAACCTGATCATTGCACACGTGGTGCTGGCGGAGCTGGGCACCCTCGAACGGCTTCGACGGTTCATCGGGACCGAACTGCCGCGTTACATGCAGCCGGCCCGGATCGAGACCTACGCCGAGCTGCCACGGACCACCAGCGGCAAGCACGATCCCAAGGCGCTGGCCTCGAAACAACCTTCTCCCTGACCGGCCGCGCTCGCCACGTCACCGACGCCGAAGT
>JBDTTF010000010.1:0-8160 GCA_039930765.1 Gemmatimonadota bacterium
CGGTCAGCCGTTCAGTGCTGACGAACAGTTTGGAAAAGGCCGGATGGGCCGAATCGGCCGCGGCCCCGTTAAGCACTACCTCAGCGTATGAGGTGACCACCAGCTCACGGGGGCGGTCCGACCGATTGGTCAGGGTGAGCCGGCGCAGTTCGCAGTCGAGGTCCGGCGCCACGATGATCTCGAGTCGACTCTCGATCCCGTCGTCCTCGCGGACGATGGCCGCCATCCCTGGGGTGAACTCGACCCGGTAGCTGTCGGGCTTGGCACGTGACGGCTCAAACCCGGCGGACCACCAGTTGCTCGTCGCCGGCTCGCTGATATAGATGCAGAAGCCATCTGCGTCCCGGGTCCGGTCAGGCAGCCAGCGGGTCAGGGCCCATCCGTCGCAGGCGGAATAACCGGACCCCGCGGCGGTGATCATCGCCTGGTAGCGACCGTTGGAGAGCAGATGGGCAATCGGTGTGCTTGATCCCAATGCCGCGAGCCCGATCGAATCGGCGGCGGTCATTGGATCGTGATCCGGGCGGGAAGGTGATGGATGCGGTACTGGCCCTCAGGGCCCGGCGGCAGGTCGGTCCCGTCGACCTGAATGGCGCGCCCCGCAATTCCTGGTAGCCCGATGACGATGCCACCAGCCGGCACGTTCACTCCCGCGTCGATCGTGAGCAGGATGCCGAGCCCCTGACGCCGTGCCTTGTAACTCAAGGTTCCCCACCACGTGTGGAGCTGATTCACCGTGACTCCCACGCCATCCAGCCATTCCGGCTTGATGCCCTGGCCAACCACCAGCGCGCTGTCACGTTCCCGTTCCCAGGCAAACAGATCGGCCGCCGAGCGGAGGAAATCGCTGCCGACCCAGGTGTGGGGCAGGTCGCCGATGAAGCGGAGGGCTCGCGGATCGTGATACACGATCTCCGGCCACTGATGCCATGCTGGCGGTTCCTGGTCCGCCAGGAAGCTGTCGAGCAGTGCCCAGGCGCGTTCGGTTTGTCCCAGGCGCAGGAGGGCACCGACGGTCCGAAGTTCATAGGGCGTGTAGGCATCCCATTCACGGCTGCTATCAATCCTGGTTTCGGTCTCGTGCCAGTACTTGTCGAACGTGTTGCGGAGCGCGGCATCGGGCAGCCAGCCTTCAGCTTCGACCGGGTTGAGCGCAATGGTGGTTGAGGTGGCGTCGAAATCCCCCAGGTCGGCGGAACCGGGGATGTAGTCGATCTGGTGCGCCGCCATCGAGCGGGTAATCGACTGAAGCAGGTCGGTCCGGAACTCGTCCCGTGAAGTGCCTAGCCGGAGTGCGTCGGCGCTGTCGCCCAGTACAGCTGCCATGGTGGCGGCATCGGTCAGCCCCCGGAGCGCGAAAAAATCGTCCCAGTAGGAGTGCTGGGCCTTGGCGGAGTATCCCTCGTGACTGATCGAGGCGGGGAGCAGGCCGAAGAAGAGTTGCTGGCTGCCCTGCTGATAGGCGGGGGTGCGCTCACTGCGCCGCAGGGAGTCGATGTAGGCCGCGGCCAGCCGGACGTGGGGCCACATCGAGGTCAGCAAGGTCCGATCGCCGGTGTGCCGCCAGTATTCCATCACCAGGTAGATGAACTCACCGTGGCTGTCATGCTCGGGGACCGGGTCGGCGCCGCGGGCGTCGACACAACAGGGCACCCGCCCGCTGGATGCCTGGTAGCCGGCATACCACACGATGAATTGGCGGACCGCATCGGCATGACCGAAGCGCAGCAGGGCGGCGGAGGTCAGCGCCCCATCCCGAATCCAGCTCCGCTCGTAGGAACGTGAACCGGGCTGGATGGCGGGGCCATCACGATTGATCAGGATATAACCCAGGGTGGTGGTGATCGATTGACTGAGCGCGGCCCCGCTCGGCGGCAGGTCGATCGTGGTGCGCTCGAGTGCGCCGTGCCAGGCGGCCCGTGCGGCGTCGAGCGCGCGACCGACCTTTGTCAGCGATCCGGGTGCCACGGTTGCGACTCCTCGCGGCGTCAGCGGAATTTCGATCGCGATGTCGGTGGAGTCTCCCGGCTTGAGCGTGAGCGGCCAGCCCATCGCGCCCGATGCCGCGCCGGAGGGATCGACCGCAGCCTGGCCACCGCCCAGGCGGCCGCTGCGGATTCGAGACACGATATCGCCCGCTGCGAAGGGCTGCACCGCCACCCAGGCAGGCGGAGTGAACGGCACGACCTGCCGCGTTCCGTTGATCGTCATTGCCGAGCCGGTCCAGTGCATCGAATCGATCGGAGTGTAGCCGCCGACCCGATTGAGGAATTGGCTGGGCGGGTTGACCTGGAACGGCCGGACCGAGAGGTACAGCGTAGGGGATCGGACCGAATCGGTCAGGTTGGTGATCCGGTACTGCGCGATAATTGAGGAGCGCTCGGTTGAACCCGCCGCAAAGGCGGTCAGGGTCAGGCGGAGCCCGCGGGCCTCGCGGGTAACCCACGGCAGCGGCAGGGTGCTGTCCGTCAACCCGACGGTGGTGTGGCCATCGTGCCAGCTGTCGAAGGCTTGACCCTCCCTGATGAATGGCTCGATGGAAAAGGCCCCGGCGCCGGGCTCGAGTGCGGCATCCTCACTGACCAGCGCCTCCTCCCGGGCCCGATCGAGTCCGACCACGGTCCACCAGGCTCGTTGACCGGCCCAGTACCGGGGGTAGGTGCCGACCGGCTCATCGGCGGCGACTGCCGCAAAAAAGGCGTTGCGGCTGGCGCCGAAGGCCAGCGGCTGAATCATCAGGTCCGTCAGTCCGAATCCGCCCGGGCCCTCGGCCTGATGCAGAGTCAACCGCAGATAGCGCGCTTCGGCATCCGGCAGGTAGATCGCGTCGCGGGGGCCATCGCCGGCACGCACCTGGTGCGCGATGCGCCACGCCTTGCCATCGGCCGACAGCGCGACCTCATAGCTCCGCGCCCGCCGGCCCGGTTCCCATCGCAGCGAAAGGCCGCCGAATTCCCGCTGGCTTACGAAGTCGATGGTGACGGTCGCGTCGGTCACACCGGCTCGGCTGCGCCAGGCTGTGCTGGTGTCGTGGTCCATCAGCAGTTCCGGCCCAAACCCGGTTTCACTGCCATCGGCGGCCGCCACCGGGGTCTGGTCATACGGATGGACTGCGGGGAGCGGAGCAATCCTGAGATCGTCGACCCAGATCGTCCCACGACGGCCACCCGTGCCGGCGGTCATCACGATTTCCAGCGACGCGGCTCGATGGAGCTCGCCGCCGCCGGCCGGCCCCCACGCAAAGGCGATCTGCCGCCGGCGCACAATGATCTGGTGCCACTGGCCATCGAATGCCCGGTCGCGCTCGGTATACCACCAGACATTCTCGCCGGTGGAATCGGCCAGCTTGAACTCGAGGGTGTTGGCGGGGCCAACGCCCTTGAGCCAGAACGAGAACTCATAATTCTCGGGCAGGGTGAGTGACAGCGCCCGACGGGCGATGGCGTAACCCCCGCCACCGTGGTAATCGAAGTCCATCCGGAGGGCCTGGCCCCGCCGGCCCTGACCAGGACGGATCGTGGCGGTCACTCCATCGGCGGGGTGCGGACTCCACCGTTTCAGCTGCTCGAAGTCGTCGAGCAGCCGGCCAGGGCCGCCAGACTGCAGCAGGATCCCAAGGGCCAGCGCGATCATCCCTTCACGCTGCCGGCCATGATTCCCTGGATGTAGTAGCGCTGCAGAAACAGGAAGGCCAGGAAGACCGGCAGCACCGTCACCAGCGCCCCACTCATCATCAGTTCGACGTCCTGGACATGTTCGCCGGCCAGATTGGCCAGCGCCACCGGCAGGGTATAGCGCGAGTCATCGCCCAGGATGATGAGCGGCCACATGAAGTCGTTCCAGGCCGACAGAAAGGTGAACACACCCAGGGTGACGAGCACCGGACTGATGGTGGGCAGCACGATGGCGCGGAAGATGTGGAACTCACTGGCGCCGTCGAGCCGCGCGGCGTCCAGCAGGTCATCCGGAATCGAGAGGGCGTATTGCCGCACCAGGAACACGCCGTAGATCGGGGCCAGCACCGGGATCATGGCGCCGAACAGGGTGTTGATCAGCCCCATTTCCCGCAGCTGCAGGAACATCGGCAGCATTGCCACCTGGCCCGGAATGACCATCCCCGCCAGCAGGATCCGGAACACCGGCTCTCGGCCCCTGAACCTGAGCTTGGCAAAGGCGTAGCCTGCCAGACTGGTGATCCCGATGGCCATGACAGTTCCGCCCACCGAAATCACCAGGCTATTGAGCAGATAGCTGCCCATGTGCTGGCTGGTGAACAGGGTGCGGTAATGATCAAGAGTGGGGTGCCTGGGGAAGAGCGGCGGCGGAAAACTGCTGGCCTCGCCGCTGACCATCAGGGAGGCAGACACCATCCAGAGCAGCGGTGCGGCGGCCAGAAAGGCCGCGATGACCAGCAGGGCGTGACGGACCAACCAGCCAGCCGGCCGCTTCATTCCTCGGAGCTCCGCCGCAGCCGGAGCTGCAGCAGCGTCCCCGCCAGCGTCAGCAGGAACAGGATGACGGCCACCGAGGCGGCAAAGCCCAGCCGCCACCAGCGGAATCCCTGTTCATACATGAACAGCACCAGGGTGGTCGTGCTCTTGAGCGGCCCGCCCTGGGTCATCACGTACGGTTCACTGAAGATCTGGAAGCTGGCAATCATGGTCACGACCCCGACGAACACGAAGGTCGGACCAAGCTGCGGCACCGTGATGTGCCGGAACTGCTGCCACGCGGAGGCACCATCGAGTGAGGCGGCTTCGTACAATTCCTCGGGAATGGCCTGCAACCCCGCCAGGAACACCAGCATGTTGTAGCCGAAATTCTTCCAGACCGACATCAGGATGATGGCCGGCATGGCCCAGTGCGGATTGCCCAGCCAGTCAATCGGGCCGATGCCGATCAGGCCGAGTGCGGCGTTGATCGGGCCATACTGGGGGTGGTAGAGGTAGCGCCAGACCAGTGCCACGGCCACGATGGTTGTCACCCACGGCGCGAACAGGGCGCTGCGGAAGAACGGCTTCCAGCGGGTCAGCTTGCCGTTGACCAGGATGGCCGCGGCCAGCGAAGCCGCCACCGACAACGGACCTCCGACCACGACGTAGTAGAGCGTGTTCCTGAGCGCGTTCCAGAACTCGGGATCGGTCCACAGCGCCCGGTAGTTGGCCAGGCCGATGAACCGGGTCTGGGCCGGATTGCCCAGCGAGTAGATGTCGAAATCGGTGAATGACAGCACGAAGGCCATCACCGCCGGCACCGCGAAGAAGATCACGATCAGGCTCAGTGCTGGCGCCACGAACAGCCACCCCGACCTGGCTTCGGACCGCTCAGCGCCTGCTATCACTTGGTGCTGGCTGTCGGATGAGCCAGCAGGTACCGGCGCCGTTCCAGCAGGCGGTTGACCTGGCTGTCGAGCACGGCGAGCGCGCCGGCGGGATTCACGTGACCCCGCACCGCCGCTTCCGTCTGGTCCATGATCTTGGTCGTCACCTCTTCCCACTCCGGCAGCATCGGTGTCGGGACCGCTCGACCGAGCTCGATCCTGAAGGCCTGGACCTCGCGGTCGCGGGCCAGCACCGAATCCTGCCACGCCTCACGCCGGGCGGGTAGATCACCAGTCAGCTGGTAGAACCGGACCTGGACCTCAGGCCGGGAGAGATAGCGGATCAACGCCCAGGCTCGGGCCTGGTTCGGTGAGCTCTTGAATACCACGAGGCTTGAGCCGCCGGCCAGCGAAACGCCGGAGGCCGCGCCGGTCGGGCCGGGCAACGGCGCCGTGGTCCAGTTGTGAGCCACGTCCGGCGGCATCTTCCGGCGGAACTCCCCGATGTTCCACGGGCCGGTGATGTACATCGCAAAGGTGCCGCGGGCAAATTCCTGGTAGAGATTCGCGACCTGGGTGTTGCTCACCGACGGCGCCAGCCCGTCGTGATACAACGAGACCAGGAACGCAAAGGCGCGGGCAAAGCCGCTGTCGGCAAAGGCGCCGTAGCCGTCGGGAGTGACCAGCGGGGAGCCCTGCTGCAGGCCGAGGATGACCTGCGGGGGCCATTCGTTGAGCGGCAGATAGATCCCGTAGTGGCCCGGTCCCTCGACGGCCACCACCTTCTCCATCGCCTCGCGCCACTCGGGCCAGCTGGTCGGCATGGCCGTGTAACCGGCGCGGGCCAGGATATCGGTCCGATAGAACATGACCCTGGTGTCGACGTACCAGGGCACCCCGTACAGCCTGCCCCCCACCACATTGGTGGCCCAGATGCCGGGGAAGTGCCCACTTGAATCCATTCCGGGGCTGGCCGCCACCATCGAATCGAGCGGCATCAGCGCACCGAGGGTGACTTGTTCCGGCACCCAGGTGTTTCCCATGGCAGCCATGTCAGGCGAGGCATGGCCGACGAACGCCGTCAGCAGCTTCTCGTGGGCCGCGGTCCACGGGATCTGCTGCACCCTGATCGGGATTCCAGGATTGTCGCGTTCGAAGTCCCGCACCAGCTCCTGCACCACCTCGCCCTCTCGGCCAAAGGCCCAGAAGCGGACCTCGTTTGGGTTCCCGCTGGGGCCGCAGCCGGCCAGCAGGAGTGCGGAGAGCACTGCCAAGGGAGTGTTCCGGCTGGCATTCCGAGGGTGCCCGGCGCCCGAAGCGCCGCTTGAGTTGCGCGAGGGGCGGCGGCTCGGAATCACAGCGGCGATCCTCATCGGGCCTGGTCCAGCCAGCCGCCGGTAAACCCGGCCCGCCTGAGTCCCTGCACGATGTAGGGACTCTTCCGCATGTACTTCCAGATCAACCCGGACCGATAGTTCTCGATCATCAGCAGGATGGGACCCTGGTCAATGCCGAGGTAATCGGTGTCGAACCACCCCTTCCCGGGCACGACTTTGCCCTGACTCGGCGCCGGAGTCGACCAGGTCCAGGTCGGATTAAAGGCGTCGACGAATCCATACCGGCCGAACAGGTCATCGCCATACCGCTGGCGCATGGCGTATAACCCATTGATGCTGATCTCAGGAGCAAACGGCACCGATCCGCCGACAGCGGTCGGTGCCAGGGTGCCATCGTCACGCGGCGGCTCGATGAAGGAGGTGCCCCGTGCGGCGTAGGTGTAGAACCGCCGCGGGGTACCGTCAACCGGCAAGGTCACGTCGGCAGGGCCATCCGTCGCGGTCAGTCCCCAGACCACCGAGTCGTACCCCACCCACCCCATCGGATTGGCGGTGGCGTAGGCCCGTTGTGAGTTGGTGGCCCGCCTCGAGTTCTCGAAGTAATCGATGCCGTGGCCCCGCATGTACGGGTCCTGGATGCCGCGGAAATCGACCCAGAGCTGGGTGTATTGGTGACCGAACAGCGGCGGGAAACCGAGATGGGTCTGGCCGTAGAAGGTGCCCCACTGATAGCTGGCGGTCCACGCAGTCCAGGATTCCGGTGGGGCGGGATGAGTCGGTGAACCGAGAGCCAGAAGGTAGAGAATCATTCCCTCGTCGTAGCCCGACCATTCCCACTGGGGGAACCCTTCCTCGGGCGACCACCCACCTCCCATCCGGTGTGACGGCCGTACCGCCCACTGCCAGTCCACTCGGCGGTACAGCGAATCGGCGTAGGCCCGGATGGCGGCTTCATCGGGATTGGACTGATCGAAGTACTGCTGGCTGAACAGCACACCGGCCAGCAGCAGCGCGGTGTCGATGGTGGAGAGCTCCACCGTCTTGAACCGGGTTCCGTCCTGCGGGTTCAGGAAATGATAGAACAGGCCGTGATAGCCGCTGACATCCGTGCCGGCGGAGTCCTGCTTTGCCTGCCAGAACCAGCGCAGGGTCGTGAGTGTGCGGGTGGCCGCATCGGCCCGGGAGACGTAGCCCCGCTCGACCCCCACCGGATACGCCGTGAGCGCAAAGCCCACCGCGGCAATGCTCGAAAAGCTCTGAGTCGGCCATCGATCCGGCGTCAGTCCGGTGGCCGGATCGGTCCGCTCCCAGAAATAGGCAAAGGTGCGCTGCTGGATGGTGTCGAGCAGCGCCACCGCCCTGGAGTCGATGGCCGGAGTGGTGGCGGGCGGCGGGTCGATCGGATTGCAGGCCAGCAGCGCGACCAGAGCGGCCGCGCCGGAAGCGCCGGAGGTAATGAAACGCATGGCAGGAAAGTACCGCCGCGGGCACCCGGAATGGGTG
>JBDTTF010000011.1:0-94281 GCA_039930765.1 Gemmatimonadota bacterium
CGCCTTCATTCACGATGTGTGGCCTTCATTTATGATGTGCGGCCTTCATTTATGATGTGCGGCCTTGATTTATGATGTGTCGCCTTCATTCATGATGTGTGGCCTTGATTTATGATGTGTGGCCTTGATTTATGATGTGTCGCCTTCATTTATGATGTGCGGCCTTGATTTATGATGTGTCGCCTTCATTCACGATGTGTGGCCTTCATTTATGATGTGCGGCCTTCATTTATGAAGGCCCTCCCCGCCATCGCCACCGCACCCGCCACCGGTTCCAGCACCTCGGCGGACACCCGGATCCTGGGATCTTCCTCGAGCTTGGTCCGCAGGACCGCGTGGAGCGGCCGCCCGGGGGCGAGCAGCCCGCCGTTGCAGGCCACCCGTACCTCGCCCTGCTCCCCGAAATGCGGCAGCAGGAAGACCACCAGCTGGGACAATTCACGGGCGGCGTAATCAAGAATCCCGCGGGCAGTGAGATCACCACTGGCTGCCGCCTCGAGTACCGGCGGAGCCAGGGCCGCCACTTCAGCCGGGCCTGCCTTGGCGGTCCAGCGGATCAGCGCCTCGAGGTCCGACGCATGGGTGGCGTTGAGCACGACTGAGGTCAGCACCGTGGCCGGGCTGCGTCCGTCCGCTGCCCGGCCGACTGCGCCGAGGGCACTGCGGCCGATCGAATAGCCGCTGCCCTCGTCACCCATTTGCCAGCCGTAACCGCCCGAGCGATGGATCTGCCCGCTCGGATCCCGGCCGATGGCCACGCTGCCGGTACCGGCGGTAAGCACGATCCCGGGCTCACTGCCAAAGGCGGCCTCGAGCGCGATGGCAATGTCAGTGGTGACGACGATGCGCTCGGCAAAACCCTCACCGCGGAGCGACTGGCGCAACTCATCCTGCTCCTGCGGCCGGCCGGCGCCGGCGGCCCCGATCACCAGCACGTCCGCCTTGAGCTGCCCCGCCGACGACAACGCTCGTCGCACCACATCGGCGATGGTGGCGGCCGAGGCCAGGACTCGCTCGGGCCTCAGTGCCGCGCCGGGGCCTTCTGCGGTGGCCAGGATCTTGTTGTCCGCTGAGACCCACACCCGGGTCGCGGTACCGCCGACATCCGCTCCGACCAGAATCCTGCTCATCGCGTGCGTGCTCCATGTGGAATCAGGCTCAAAGTCACTCCACCCAGCAGGGTGAGCAGCGTTCCCAGCGGAACGTACCACGGCCAGGCCAGCTGGCCCACCGGTGTGAGCCACTCAAGCCCGGGGGAGATCGCGAGACGCCTGGCAAAGATCACGACCAGCATGATGCTGACCGTGAGCAGTAGCGCACCGATGGCATCGCGCCCGGTGGCCCTGGGCCAGCGGCCGGCCAGGATATAGGTCCCGAGCAGCCCGCCACCGGTCACCGAGGCGATCGACAGGGCCAGCACCACGACGGGCGTGTCTGCCTGGCGCGCGTAGCTGTCGAAGAACAGGGCCAGCAGGATGAGGATGATGCCCCAGGTGGCCGAGAAGCGGCGCCCGATGTGAAGCAGATGGACCGGATCCTTCTTCCCGGTCCAGCCGGCGTACAGATCGTGGGTGACCGACGAGGCCAGCGAGTTGATGGCGGAGCTGTGGGTGCCCATGGCGGCGGCCAGAATGCCGGCGATGACCAGCCCGGCCAACCCCGTCGGCAGGTGATCGATCACGAACCGGGGAAAGATCTGGTCGGCCAGAATTCCATCAGGCGCAAATCCCGCTGCCCAGATGGCCGAGCCGATCAGCAGGAACAGCAGGAACTGGAAGATGACCACCACCCCGGAGCCGATCAGCGCGATCCGGGCTGACCGGAGCGAACCGGCGCCGAGCAGCCGCTGCACGATCAGGTGGTCGGTGCCATGGCTGGCACAGGCCAGCAACCCTCCGCCGATCAGGCCGCCGAACAGGGTGTACGTCGTGGTGAAGTTGATGGTCGGGTCGATCAACTTGAGCTTGCCGGCGCTCGACGCGGCCATCAGGGCGTTGCTGGCGCCGCCGGACAGGCTCCACGCGATGAACAGTGCGGCCACCCCGCCGGTGATGTAGACCGCCATCTGCATGACGTCGGTCCACACCACTGCTTTGAAGCCGCCGAACCAGGTGTAGACCAGGGTGATGACGCCCACGCCCCCGATCGCGATCGGGATGGACCAGCCGGTGATCAGGGCCAGCGGAATGGCGCTGGCATAGACCCGTACGGCATCGCCGAGCGCCCGGGTCACCAGGAACACCACCGATGCCAGCCGGCGGGTGTTGATCCCGAATCGGGTCTCGAGCCTGGCGTACGCGGTGTCCTGCTGGCCGCGGAAATAGCCGGGGAGCAGCCAGCGGGCGACCGCGATCCGGCCCACCAGGTAGCCGAAGGCCAGCTGCAGGAAGGTCAGGTTGCCCCGGGCGCCGAGCCCCGGCACCGAGATCACCGTCACCGCCGAGGTCTCGGTGGCCACGATCGAAAAGAGGATTGCCCAGGCCGGCAGGTCGCGGGCGCCGAGGAAGTACTCGCCGGCGGTGGTCTGATGGCGGGACACCCAGAGGCCGACACCGATCGACACGGTCAGGTAGAGCGCCACGATGCTGAGATCGAATGGATGCAGGGGCGGCTCCGGCGCTAGGACGCGAGAAAAGCGAAAAGCGAAAAGCGAAAAGAGAACAGGGAGCAGCGAACAGTGAACAGCGAAAAGAGAACCCGTCACGCAATATGGGTCCCGGAACCTGTCACCCGGAACCCGGAACCCGGAACCTGTCACCCGGAACTCGGAGCCCGGAGCCAGGAACCCGGAGCCTGTCACCCGGAACCCGGAACCTGTCACCAGGACCCGGACCCGCCAACCCTGACACCGATCGGTAAAATGAAAACGGGAACCGGCTAACTCCCGGCTCCCGTCAATTCATTGGTTCCGCCCGGCATTCCAACTCAGGCCGAGAAGCTGCTCCCGCAGCCGCAGCCGCCGGTCGCGTTGGGATTGCTGAAGGTGAAGCCGGAGCCCTGCATCGACGAGGTGTAGTCGATGCTCATGCCGTTGAGATACTGCAGGCTGAATCCATCGACGAACAGCTTGACTCCATTGCACTCGAGCACCACGTCATCTTCCAGCGCCCGCTCTTCGATGTTCAGGCTGTACTTGAATCCGGAACAACCGCCCGGCATCACGCTGACTCGCAGGCCGGCCGTCTCGGCCGGCACTTGCTCGGCGCTGATGAACTTGCGGACCTCTTCGGCCGCCCGGTCACTCAGGGATGGGCCGGTCATCGGTGCGGCGGTGGCGGCGGTAGTGGCTTCCATGCTGTTGTCCCCCTTGGGCTTGGCGGGTCGAGCCTCATGAATTGAGGCCCTCTGCTCTGGTGGGAAACTAGCCGTTTCTACCCGGTCAAGTCAACATTTCGCTGCCACGCCCGCTCGTCGCGCAGCAGGGTCATGACACCGATAATCGCGGCGACCATGGTGCCCGCCAGCATCAGGCCCAGTTCCGGACGGCCATCAAGCCAGGCCCCTCCGGCGCCGGTGCCCGCCAGCAGCCCGGCACCGCCGACCGCCCAGACCAGTTGGCCCCTGCCATTGCCGGATAGATCGTCCTCTTTATAGCCTGCCCACTTGGCAACGCCCTTCCAGCCCGGCCCGCCCGGCCGCGCCCGGCGATAGAACCGGACCAGGACCGGGGTTGCTTCAGGTTCGGTGAGCAGCGTGATGACGATGGTGACCATCGAGCCAACGACCAGCGGCAGCAGTACCGAAATCACCAGCTCTCCGTTGGGTCCATCCCACGCTTCGAGGCGCAGGGCGTCGATGGCCAGGATCGAGGCGACGCCGATGCCGAGTGAGGCCAGCTCCGCCCAGGCGTTGATCCGCCACCAGAACCAGCGTCCAATCACCGCCACGCCCGAGCCGGCACCGACGGCCAGGAGCAGCCGCGCGATCGCCGCGGGCGATTCGAGCTTCATCGTGACCGGCACGGCGACCAGCGCCAGCAGCACGATCGCGATCCGCACCGCCATCGGCCGCAGCGGGAGTGAGAAGTTGGGCCGGATGAACCGGACCAGGATGTCGTGGACCAGGTAGCCGGCCCCCCGGGTCAGCGCGGCCGACGCGATCGACAGGTAGCTCATGACCGCGCCGGCGACCACCAGGCCCCGAATCGGTGAAGGTACCGAGGGACCCGCGAGCGTCAGCAGGGAGTAGCCGTCGGCCCGCGCGGCATTGCCCTGGATCAGCAGCACTCCGGCCACCATGATCAGCGGCCAGGGACGGATCACGAACTGCAGCAGCAGGCTCCACAGCACCGCCATACTGCTGGCCCGCTCATCGCGGGTGGCGAGCAGCCGCTGCGCCATCGAGCCGCCGCCATCGGGCTCGGCGTTGAAGGTGAGGTTGGACCACCACGCGACCACGAAGCCGGTCAGCAGCGCCGGGAGCGATACCCCGCCGTTGAGGCCGGTCGATGGGGTGCCGAAATGAATGCCGCCGCCGGCCAGGGCGGCGGTTACCGCCGTCAGTCCGCCGGCCTGCTTCACCATGTAGGTGGCAAGGATCACGCTGCCAACCAGCCCGGTGACGCACTCAAAGGCGTGCGCCGCCAGCAGCCCGCGGAGACCACCTATCGCGCCCCATGCGGCTGCCAGCAGGATCAGTCCCAGCATCACTTCGATTTCCGGAAGACCGACTGCCGGTGCAATGGCGGTGGCCAGCAACCGGGTCAGCCAGGCCACGAGGAACAGGGTGACCGGCAATCCGAAGTACAGCGCCCGGAATGCCCGCAGCAGGGCCGCGGGCCGGCCACCGTATCGCAATTCGGCGAACTCCGCGTCGGTGACCACCGCCGTCCGGCGCCAGAGCCGGGCAAAGAACGACGCGGTGAACAGCCCGCCCATGGCCCCGAACCACCAGAGCCACCCGCCCAGTGCGCCGGGACCAGTGAGTAAACCGGTGAGCAGCAGCGGTGCACCGCTGCTCAGCGAGGTGGCAGACAAGGAGCATCCCGCCAGCCAGGCAGGGACCTGTCGGCCATTGAGGAGGAACTGTGCCAGCGACGTGGGGCCCCGGGCGCGGAACAGGAAGATCAGCCCGCTGCCGATGCCAACCACCACCAGCAGCACCAGGAGATCACCCCGTTCGAGTGTCATCGGCGGGCTCCATCGACGGCGGTGACGGCGCGATCGGCGATCCCGCCCCTGATGGTCACTCCCCAGCGGTTGTTGCTCCGCGTGGGATGCACCCGGTTGCTCAGGATCACCACCACGAGCTCCCGGGTGGGATCGATCCAGATCGAGGTTCCGGTAAATCCGGTGTGCCCGAAGCTCTGGGGCGACATCAGCGTCCCGGCGCTGCTCTCATCCGAGGGCGTATCCCATCCCAACGCTCGACTCGATCCAGGTGGGATTTCCTGTCGCATGATGAAAGCCGGCAAGGCGCGAGGCGCTTCAATCGCGAAGTGAGCATGTCTCTGTCCGCCTGCCCGCCCGTCCGCCGGTCCGCCGAGTCCCGTCAGCAGCCACTCCCCGAAGCTCATCAAGTCCTCGGCATCGCTGAACAGCCCCGCGTGGCCCGAGACGCCGTCAAGCTGCCAGGCATTCTCGTCATGCACCTCGCCCCGCAACATCCGCTTGCGCCAGGCGGTATCGAGCTCGGTCGGCGCGATCCGGTCGAGCCACGACGGAGGAGGCAGCCAGCGGGTCGACGTGAGGCCCAGCTTTTCGAAGACCCGTTGGGTGACGAGGCTGTCGAGCCGGTGCCCGTACTCCGCCTCCACGACCTGGGTCAGGACGATGGCGCCGAGGTCGGAGTAGACGAACCGCGCACCAGGGACCGTGTCCAGGGGAGTCGAGTCGGCCAGCGCCATGGCCTCGACCCGTGAGTGGGTCGAATCGTACAGGTGGCGCCAGCCAGGCAGCCCGCTCGAATGGGTCAGCAGATGCCGGAGCGTGACCTGAGCCTTGCCCGGTCCCCGAAAGGCGGGAACCCAATGGGCCACGGTGCTATCGAGCTGCAGCCGTCCCTCGTCGACGCCAATCATCACCATCGTGGTGAGCCCGATGACCTTGGTCAGCGAGGCCAGATCGTAGATTGTCTTCCCGTCCGGCTGAGCCGGAAGCCCGATGCCGAGGTGCCCGGCACTGTGGAGGTACCGCTGGCCCCGCCAGCTGATCCCGATCACCGCTCCCGGTGCGGCACCCGCGGCAACCACCGAATCGATGAAATGCGCCAGCGGCCGCCAGTCAGGCCTGGCCGGTGGCCGGCACGGCTGGGTCGAGGTACAGAGTAGCGTCAGCGCGGTGACGATCATCGGGTCTTTCGCACCAGGCCGCCGCCAACCGCGTAGAACGGCGGCAGGCTGATCGGCAGTTTGCCGGTAAAATCGGCCTGGCCCAGCAGCGCCCTGGCAATGGCCGTCTCGGCGATCGTGGACGCGCTCCAGCCGAGCAGATACGAGCCCGCGTGCGGCACCTGGGTGAGCAGGTACGGACTGCCCAGCGATACCAGCACGGTGGGTTGGATTTGCGAGATGGTGTCGGCCAATGCCGCGTAGGCATCCGGCAGCGTGATGGTGCCGCGCCAGGCGGTGGCCCGGACCTGGGCCGCGAAGAGTGCGGTGCCGCCCCGGCTGAGCATGGCCCTGGCCGAGTCGTAGCTGGCCGGTCCGCTGGCGGGCCAGAGGCGGAAACCGGCCACCGTGTCGCCACCGGCGCGCAGTTCGCCAGCCAGTGTGGTGCCGGCGTCCTTGTTGTTCTCGTCGCCGTAGATGATGACGGTGATCTTGCCGCGCCGGGCCCGGAGCAGGTCGACGGTACCGGAGCTGTCACGCACCAGGACCAGGGAACGCTGGGTGATATCCCGGGCCAGGTTGATGAACTCGGCGCTGCCGACCACCGCGGGAATGCTGTCGAGCGGCACGGTGCGCTGGCGGAACAGGCCGAGCCGGTACTTGATGGCCAGGACCCGGCGCACCGAGCTGTCGATCCGTTCGCGGGCAATCCGGCCGCTCTCGACGGCCTTGGCCACCGCTTCAATGGCGACACCTGGATCGGCCGGCTGCAGCAGCAGGTCGGTGCCCGCCAGGATGGCCAGGACCGATGCCTCACCGGTACCATAGCCGCTCACGATGCCACCCATGTTGAGCGCATCGGTGACCACCAGCCCTTCGAATTTCAGCGAATCGCGCAGGATGCCGGTCAGCACCGCGGGGTTGAGGGTGGCCGGACGGGTGCGGCCGCTATCGATGCCGGGAAGCGCGATATGGGCTGACATCACCCCGGCGACGCCCGCCTTGATGGCTGCGCGGAACGGGACCAGCTCGACCGAATCAAGCTCGGCCCACCCGGCGGTGATGACAGGAAGCGCGATGTGGGAGTCGGTACCGGTATTGCCGTGACCGGGGAAGTGTTTGACCGTCGCCAGCATGCCGTGCTCCTGCATCCCCTTGAGCGAGGCCACGACCAGGCGGGCCACCGCCGTGGGATCTTCGCCGAACGACCGGGTATTGATGATCGGATTGGCAGGGTTGTTATTGACATCGGCCACCGGCGCAAAGGCCAGCTGGATCCCGACGGCCCGGCCTTCGAGGGCGGTGACCCGCCCCATCTGATACGCATCGAGCTCCCCGCCGGCGGCGCCCACACCCATATTGGTGGGGAAGGGCGTCGAACCGATCAACCGGAAGGCGGCGCCGGCTTCGAGATCCGACGAGATCAGCAGCGGAAAGCGGGACTGTTCCTGCAGCCGGTTGAGCTTGGCCGCCACGTCAAGCGGAGAGCCGATCGACACCAGCAGCCCACCGACGTGGAGGCTGTCCACCCACCCCTGGTAACGGCGAAAGGCGTCGTCGTCAAACGCGGCGTAGTTCCCGGCCACCCACGGCATCACCAGCTGGGCCACCCGGTCCCGCAGCGAAAGACTGTCGAGCGTGCGCTCGACGCCGGCGGCGATCAGCCCCGCATCATTGGGACCGGGCTGATCGACGGTCTGGACATTGACCGGAAAGATTTCCGGAGCCGGCGCCATGGCCGGAGTGGGCGAAAGCGAAGGACCGGCGGCGGTGCGACAGCCCGCCAGCGACATCAGCATCACGGACGCGAGGAAACGATGATTCACTGGCGACTCGGCATGATCGGTTGGTGTCTCGTGGCGGGCTGCTCCCGCCCTGTGAGTGCGGCGCAGTCGGCTCGTCCCGGCGCCGCGCCAGTGGTGCGTCCCGGGATCGAGGTGCTGCTCACCGACAGCCTGGCGCTGGTGGCCGGCAAGCGGGTCGGGCTGCTGACCAATTCATCTGGCGTGGACGCCCTCGGTGTCAGCGACGTGGAGCGTTTGCGCGCCGCGGGGGTGCATCTCATCGCGGCGTTCAGTCCCGAACATGGCTATCGGGGGTCGGCGGCTCCCGGCGCGGCCGTGGCATCGACCGTCGATTCTGCAACTGGTCTTCCAATCTACAGCCTCTACGGCAGTAATTCCGCCCCCAGCGATACCATGCTGGCCGGACTCGATCTGATCCTGGTCGATCTGCAGGATGCCGGTGCCCGGTATTTCACCTACCTGGCCACCACCGTCGGCGTCATGCGGGCCGCCGGCAAGCACGGCATCAAGGTCCTCATCCTCGATCGCCCGAATCCGATTGCCGGCGCCGTCGAGGGCAATGTGCTGGATACGGCGTTCAGCTCCGCGGTGGGACTGCTGGCCGTGCCGATGCGCCACGGCCTGACCCTTGGAGAACTGGCGCTGCTGGCCCGGCATGATCTCGCTATCCACGTCGACCTGGCGGTCGTGCCAGTTGCGGGGTGGCGGCGCTCGATGGACTACGACCGTGTGGGGCTGCCGTTCATTCCGCCGAGCCCCAACCTCAAGAGCGTCGAGAGCCTGTTCCATTATCCGGGCACCTGCCTGTTCGAGGCCACCGCCCTGTCGGTTGGCCGGGGCAGCGATGCCCCGTTCGAGCAGCTTGGCGCCCCCTGGCTGGACACCACTTCGCTGCTGCTGACGCTTCGGGATGCCGCCCTGCCCGGGGTCACTTTCTCGTCGGTGAAGTTTACTCCCCGCCAGCCTGGAGACGGCAAATACGCCGATACCCTCCTGGCCGGAATCCGGCTCCGGATCAGCGACCGGCAAAGCTACGACCCGGTGCTCACGGCGGTCACCATCCTCACGATACTGGAGCGCCAGGCACCGGACCGGCTGAATATCGATCCACGCCGGTTTGATCGGCTTGCTGGAGGGTCGGAACTTCGCCAGTCGATCCTCGCTGGCAGGGCGGCGGGGGAGATCGCCTCGGGGTGGAATCCGGCCCTTAAACAGTATCGTGAACGCCGTCGCCCTTTCCTGTTGTATCCTGAATAACTGCTTTCCAGCGCACGACTTCCGGGATGCCGGTCTGACGGTTATTGTTTGCGCCGACTGCTGGCCGGCGACCGGGCGTCCATGGATGGCCGCGGCCAGGCCAACTGGCCTGAAGACGCGGGGGCCGGTGGACGACTGGATGTTCGAGGTGGCAACCCGTTGAGACTACTCCCGAAGCCGATTCACGACGGGTTCCTGGCCATCACGGAGCCTTTCGTTGATGGCCTGATCCGGGCCGGGGTCGGACCTAACCTGATTACCACGGTCGGGACCCTGGTCGTGGTGGTTTCAGGGGTGGCCTACGGTCTGGGCGCCATCCGGTGGGGCGGGGCCCTGCTGCTGGCCAGCGGGATTGTGGACACCCTGGATGGAGCGGTGGCCCGGAAGACCGGGAAGGCCACCCGGTTCGGGGCCTTTTACGACTCGACCCTCGACCGGGTCGGGGACGGCGCCACCTTCATGGGAATTGGGGTCTGGCTGATGGTCACCCCGGCCGAGGTGGCCTGGCGGCCCTGGGCCGTCGCCATGTGCATGGTGGCGATCATCGCCTCGCTGCTGGTGTCGTACGCCCGGGCCCGGGCCGAGGGGTTGGGCCTCGACTGCAAGGTCGGGATTGCCCAGCGGGCGGAACGGATCGTGGGGCTGGGACTGCTGTCGGTATTCGTGGGGGCCGGCCCCCAGGCTCTGGTCCTGGAAGCCGCGGTCTTGGTCCTGACGCTGGCGTCGCTGATTACGGTGGTCCAGCGCGTTGTCTTTGTCTATCAGGTGACCGAGGGCAGGTAACCGCCCCGGCCAATTACGGGAAAGGATTGCTTCGTGGCCAACGCTGCAGCCCGGCCGATCAAGCCGGCCAAGGGAAAGCTGGGAATTCTGACGGTGGGCCTCGGCGCGGTGGCGTCGACCTTCATTGCCGGTGTCGAGAATGTCCGGCGCGGCCGTGGCAAGGCCATCGGCTCGCTGACCCAGATGGCCACTATCCGGCTGGGCAAGCGGACCGATGAACGGACCCCGCTGATCAAGGATTTCGTCCCGCTGGCCGGCCTCGAGGACATCGTGTTCGGCGCCTGGGATCCGGTGCCGGACAACTGTTACCAGTCCTGCCTGCACTGCGGGGTGCTCGACAAGCACGAACACGTCGAGCCGATCGCCGAATTCCTCAAGTCCATCACTCCGATGCCGGCAGTCTTCGATCAGTACTACGTCAAGCGGCTCGAGGGCAAGAACGTCAAGCTGCTCAAGTCCAAGCGGGAGCAGATGGAAGCGCTCCGCCAGGACATGCGGGACTTCAAGGCCAAACACGGCTGTGACCGGCTGGTCATCGTCTGGTGCGCCTCAACCGAGATCTTCATTGCCCCCGGCCCCCAGCACGAGACCATGGCCGCCTTTGAAAAGGCGGTCGACGCCAACGATCCGCTGATCGCGCCGTCGATGCTGTACGCCTGGGCCGCTATCCTCGAAGGAGTGCCGTTTGCCAACGGGGCGCCGAACCTGTGCTGTGACGTGCCCGCCCTTGAACTGCTGTCCCGTGAACAGGGTGTGGCCATCGGCGGCAAGGATTTCAAAACCGGCCAGACCATGATCAAGACCGTGCTCTCGCCGATGTTCAAGGCCCGGATGCTCGGGGTGGCCGGCTGGTACTCGACCAACATCCTGGGCAACCGCGACGGGGAAGTGCTCGACGATCCGGAAAGCTTCAAGACCAAGGAAGAGTCCAAGCTCGGCGTCCTCGATTTCATCCTGCAGCCCAAGCTCTATCCCCAGCTCTACGGCGACCTGTACCACAAGGTCCGGATCAATTACTACCCGCCGCGTGGCGACAATAAAGAGGGCTGGGACAACATCGACATCTTCGGATGGCTGGGCTATCCGATGCAGATCAAGGTCGATTTCCTCTGCCGCGACTCGATCCTGGCCGCCCCGCTGGTCCTCGACCTGGCGCTGTTCTTCGACTTGGCCCAGCGGGCCGGCTTCGGCGGCATCCAGGAATGGCTGTCGTTCTACTTCAAGAGTCCCCAGGCGGCGCCCGGATTGTATGCCGAGCATGATCTGTTCATTCAGCAGACCAAGATGAAAAATACGCTGCGCTGGATGATGGGTGAGGAACAGATCACCCACCTCGGCATCGAGTATTACGACTACGGCGCGAAAAAATAGAGCGGAGAGGGGAGAGAGGAGCGGGGCCACCCCCCTCCCCTCTTCCCTTTTCCTGTCGGTTCTCGAGACGATCCGGAGGCATGCGTGAAGTATTTGCATCGGTCCCACATCAGCCCTGATTTGGCCATGAGCCGGGCCAACGCCTTTTTCGGGGCCCGGCTGGCGCCGACCGAAGAGGCGCCCAGGCGCCGGCGGTTCACCGGGCCGGTGGGACAGATCTCGGTCAGCGCGCAGGCCGAGGGCGGGCACTACACCCTGATCACCGTGGAAACCAACCAGCCGGGCGAGAGCGAAGCCGACAAGCTGGGCAAGCGGTTCCTGGCGGAACTCCATACGCTCGAGGACCCGACCTACCAGGTCCGCGGCGCCTACTGATCGTCATGTCGTTCGATCGCGGGCGGGCCGCGCCCGCGATTCGCAGGTAACTACCCCAGGAGAAGTTTGCCGATGAACCGATTGTCCGCTGTCTGGCACCGCGCGCTGGCTGCCTGTCTCGCGCTCCTCACCCTGCTCGTGGGGAGCGCCCTGCTCGCGCCGGCCCTGCTGGCCCAGGACCACCAGGGCGGCGAGGCCAACCTCATCCTGCCCGATCTGTCCTCGGTCACCTTCCTCGGTGGCACTAACGGCCGGGCTCTGCTGATGGGCGGTCTCCTGGTCTGTGCCCTCGGACTCGGCTTTGGCCTGGTGATCTATACCCAGCTCAAGAACCTGCCGGTCCATCAGTCGATGCGGGAAATTTCTGAGCTGATCTACGAGACCTGCAAGACCTACCTGATCACCCAGGGCAAGTTCCTGGTCATGCTGTGGGTCTTCATCGGCGCCATCATGATGGTCTACTTCGGCAAGCTGGCCACCTCGGTCGACCCCGCCACCGGTGCGGTCACCCATGGCATGCCGGCCTTCAAGGTGGCCATCATCCTGCTGTTCAGCGTGATCGGCATCGCGGGCAGCTACGGCGTGGCCTGGTTCGGCATCCGGGTCAACACCTTTGCCAACTCGCGGACCGCCTTTGCCAGCCTCAAGGGCAAACCGTATCCCTGTTACCAGATCCCGCTCAAGGCCGGGATGAGCATCGGGATGCTGCTGATCAGCGTCGAGCTGGTGCTGATGCTGTTCATCCTGCTGTTCGTCCCCGGCGATTACGCCGGCCCCTGCTTCATCGGCTTTGCCATCGGGGAATCGCTGGGCGCCGCCGCACTCCGGATCGCCGGCGGCATCTTCACCAAGATCGCCGACATCGGCGCCGATTTGATGAAGATCGTATTCAACGTCAAGGAAGACGACGCCCGGAACCCCGGCGTCATCGCGGATTGCGTCGGCGACAACGCCGGCGATTCGGTCGGTCCGTCCGCTGACGGGTTCGAGACCTACGGGGTCACCGGTGTGGCGCTGATCGCCTTCATCCTGCTGGCGGTCCACGAGCCCAGGGTGCAGGTCCAGCTGCTGGTCTGGATCTTCGTCATGCGGATCATGATGGTGATCACCTCGGCGCTGTCATACTTCATCAACGAGGCCATTGCCAAGGCCAAGTACGTCGCCGCCGCCAAGATGAACTTCGAGGCTCCGCTGACCACGCTGGTGTGGCTGACCTCGGTGGTGTCGGTGGCCGCGACGTACGCCGTGTCCTACCTGCTGATCCCGGACCTGGGGGATGGCTCGCTGTGGTGGAAGCTGTCCACCGTGATCACCTGCGGCACCCTGGCCGGCGCCATCATTCCCGAGCTGGTCAAGGTCTTCACCTCGACCGAGTCCCGTCACGTGCGCGAAGTGGTCAGTTCGTCGCGCGAAGGCGGTCCGGCGCTCAACATCCTGTCCGGCCTGGTGGCGGGCAACTTCAGCGCCTTCTGGATCGGCCTCGCGATGCTGATGCTGATGACCATTGCCTACTTCGTCAGCACCCTCGGCGGGGCCATGGGCATGGCCAGCCTGATGCTGGCGCCGGCGGTCTTTGCCTTCGGCCTGGTGGCGTTCGGCTTCCTCGGCATGGGCCCGGTCACGATTGCGGTGGACAGCTACGGCCCGGTCACCGACAACGCCCAGTCGGTCTATGAGCTGTCGCTGATCGAGACCATTCCCGGCATCAAGAACGAACTGAAGCGCGATTTCGGGTTCGACGCCGACTTTGAGGGCGGCAAGCACTTCCTCGAGGAAAACGACGGCGCCGGCAACACCTTCAAGGCCACGGCCAAGCCGGTACTGATCGGCACCGCGGTCGTCGGCGCCACCACGATGATCTTCTCGATCATCGTGGCGCTGACCGATGGGTTGCAGCCCGACCGGCTGTCCAATCTCTCGATCCTGCACCCGCCCTTCCTGCTCGGCCTGATCACCGGCGGAGCCATCATCTACTGGTTCACCGGCGCGTCGATCCAGGCCGTGACCACCGGTGCCTACCGCGCCGTCGAGTTCATCAAGGCCAATATCAAGCTGGAAGGGGCCACCAAGGCCTCACTGGAAGACAGCAAGAAGGTGGTCGAGATCTGCACCAAGTACGCCCAGAAGGGGATGTTCAATATCTTCCTGACGGTCTTCTTTGCCACGCTGGCCTTTGCCTGCGCCGAGCCGTACTACTTCATCGGATACCTGATCTCGATCGCGCTGTTCGGATTGTACCAGGCCATTTTCATGGCCAATGCCGGCGGCGCCTGGGACAATGCCAAGAAGATCGTCGAAGTCGAGCTCAAGCAGAAAGGCACGCCGCTGCACGAGGCCACCGTGGTCGGTGACATCGTCGGCGATCCGTTCAAGGACACGTCGAGCGTGGCCCTCAACCCGATCATCAAGTTCACCACGCTGTTCGGCCTGCTGGCCGTGGAGCTGGCGGTGAGCCTCGAGCCGGGGCTGAGCCACATACTGGCTGCGGTTTTCCTGGCCGTGGCACTGGTCTTCGTCTACCGCTCGTTCTACGGGATGCGGATCGAGTCCAGGTAGCGGGGCAGGGGGGCAGAAACAGGTAGCAGGGAAAAGCGAGGCCGGCAAAGATGCGTTTCATCTTTCCGGCCTCTTGCTTTGATTCCCCCTCAGCGTGCACTGGCCCGCCCGCCGGCTGTCGGAAGGTTCACGGGCACGGCCGGACTCGCTCAGGCGCCTGCATCAGGAAACTCAAAAGTGAATCGTGCGCCTCTCGACCTTAGACCCTCGACCCTCGACTCTCGACTCGAGTCCCACATCAACTTGACTCTCTCCCTACCCCGGCCGATCTTTGTCGGCTGGCTCAATCGACCTTTTCCAGCAGCTCCGCATGCCCGCGAAGACCACAACCGAGCCTCCCGTTCGACCGATTCCGGCCGGTCTCAGCCGGGCGCAGCTGCTTGAACTGTTTTACTGGATGACGCTGACCCGCATCCTCGAGGAGCGGCTGGTCAGTCTGTATCGCCAGAGCAAGCTCATCGGCGGATTGTTCCGATCGCTGGGGCAGGAAGCCGATGCCGTCGGCAGCGCCTACGCCCTCGACCGGACCCGGGGAGACATCCTCTCACCGCTGATCCGAAACCTTGGCTCGATGCTGGTGCAAGGGGCCACTCCGCTCGAGGTCCTCCGCCAGTACATGGCCAAGGCGGCGAGCCCGACTCGAGGCCGAGAGCTCAATATTCATTTCAATGATCTGCAGCGCGGCTTCCTCGGCCAGATTTCCCCGCTGGGGGACATGGTGCCGGTGATGGCCGGTGTGACCTTGAGCTTCAAGCTGGCTGGCCAGGATCGGGTCGGGATGGTGTACGTGGGAGATGGCGCCATGAGCACCGGCGCCTTTCACGAGGGGATGACACTCGCCGCGGTGCAGCGGCTGCCGCTGGTGGTCATCTGCGAGCACAACGGCTTTGCCTACTCGACGCCGCATCACCGGCAGACCGCGGTGGCAGAACTCAGGACCAAGGCGCTGGCCTACGGAATTCCTGGTGTTCGGGCCGATGGCAATGACGTCCTGGCGGTCTACGAGACGACGAAGGTCGCAGTCGATCGGGCCCGCAGTGGTGGCGGGCCCACCCTGGTCGAACTGGTCACCTTCCGGATGAAGGGCCACGCCGAGCACGACAATCAGTCCTATATGCCGAAGGAATTGCTGGCCGAGTGGGAATTGAAGGATCCGATCGCCCGGTACCGGAAGCAGCTGCTCGAGGAGCGCTGGGCATCGTCGGAGGACCTGGAGCAGGTCGGGCAGCGGATCGCCGCTGAGCTCGACGCCGCCCTGGCCGAATGTGAGTCGGAACCGCTACCCAGTGCCGACACGGCCCTGGTCGGTGTCCTGGCCGAGCCGCCGGCAGCGGATGCGGAGTGGTATCGGAGCCCCGGTGGCTGAGGTCACCTACCTCGAGGCCATTCGCCAGGGCATCTGGGAGGAAATGGAGCGCGACTCGCGCGTCTTCCTGCTCGGCGAGGATATCGGCGCCTATGGCGGTGCCTTCAAGGTGACTGAAGGTTTTCTGACGAGGTTCGGTGCCAACCGGGTGATCGACACCCCGATTGCCGAAACGGCGATCGTGGGAGCGGCAGCGGGTGCGGCGCACATGGGGCTGCGGCCGGTGTGCGAGATGCAGTTCATCGATTTCATCGCCTGCGCCTACGACATGCTGACCAATTACGTGGCCACGGCGCGTTACCGGGCCGACCTGCCGACTCCGATGGTGGTGCGGGGCCCATCCGGCGGCTATGTCCGCGGCGGGCCGTTCCACTCGCAGAATCCCGAAGCGGCGTTTCTGCATACGCCCGGCCTCAAGATCGTCTGCCCCGCCACCGCGCGGGACGCCAAGGGGCTGATCAAGTCCGCGATCCGCGATGATGATCCGGTGCTCTACTTCGAGCACAAATACCTGTACCGCCGGATCAAGGAAGCGCTGCCCGACAACGAGGAGATCCTGACCCCGATCGGCAAGGCACGTGTGGCCCGGCAAGGCAAGGACGTCTCGGTCATTACCTGGTCGGCCATGGTCTACAAGGCGCTGGAGGCGGCGGAGCAGGTTCAGCTGGAAGACGGGCTGTCCGTCGAGGTCCTCGATCTCCGGACCCTGCTGCCGATGGATGACGAGGCCATCCTGGCCACGGTCAGGAAGACCAGCCGGGTGCTGATTGCCCACGAGGACACTCGCACCGGTGGCGTGGCCGGCGAGATCACGGCCCGGATCAACGACGGCGCGTTCGAGTGGCTCGATGCGCCGGTCAAGCGGGTGGCGGCCCACGACGTCCCATTGCCATTTGCCCCGACTCTGGAAGATTTCGTGCTGCCGCAGACCGCGGACCTGGTCAACGCGATTCGGTGGCTGGCGAAGTACTGACAGGTAAGACGGATGGGACGGGTAGGACGGGTAGCACACTCAGGTTGACATGCCGACGCGAGCGGGTGGCTCAAGCCTCCATCCGTCTTACCCGTCCCACGCGTCCTGCAGACCTAAATAAACGCACGCTACGGAGCACACATGGCCCGCATCGACGTCATCATGCCCCAGATGGGTGAATCCATCACCGAGGGCACCCTCTCCCGCTGGATGAAGAAGGTCGGGGACGAGGTCAAACGGGACGAACCGATCTTCGAGATCTCGACCGACAAGGTCGACGCCGAGATTCCGGCCCCGAGTGCTGGCACCCTGGTGGAGGTCCTGGTCAACGAGGGGCAGACGGTCGCAGTCCAGACCATCGTGGCCCGGATCGAGACTGACAAGGCCGCCGTCGGTTCGGCGCCGGCGCTGGCGCCCGCGGCCGCACCTCCGGCCGCCGCCGCATCGGCCATCGTGAAAGCGCCTGCCGCACCGCCGGCTCCCGCGCCGGTTGCGGCTGCCCCGGCCCCCGCGCCGCGTCCCGCACCAGCCCCGGCCGCTGTCCCGGCCGCGACTGCGACAGCCGCGGAAACGGCTGACGAGCGGCTCCGCCGCCGCTCCACGCCGCTGGTGCGCAAGATGGCGGCCGAGCATGGCGTCGATATCACGGCCCTCAAGGGCAGCGGTCTCGCCGGTCGGGTGACCCGCGACGACCTGCTCGGCGCCATCAGCGCCACTCCGCCAGCAGCGACACCGGTGGCTCGTCCCGCGGAAGTCGCAGCCACTGCATCTCTGCCCGCCGCCCCCACAGCTGGGGCAGCGACCTCACTGCCCCGCGGCCCCGCTGCCCCCCCGGGACCAGCGTACGCTGGCCCCGTCATCGAGGCCTGGGACGGCGACCGGGTCGAACCCTGGTCCCGCATCCGCAAGCTCACCGCCGATCACATGGTCATGTCCCGGCGGGTGTCGGCCCACGTGAACAGCTTCTTCGAAATCGACTACACCCGGATCGCCCAGCTCCGGGCCAGGAAGAAGAAGGAATACGCCGACCGCGGCGTGAACCTGACCTTCCTGGCTTTCATTACCAAGGCCATCGCCGAGAATCTGCGCAAACATCCCGGCATCAACGCCGCGGTTTCCGGGGAGGCCACGATCTATCGCCGGGATGTGAATATCGGGATTGCCGTGGCGCTCGACTGGGGCCTGATCGTCCCGGTGGTGAAGCATGCCGATGAGCTCTCGCTGCTGGGCACCGCTCGCGCCATCAACGATCTCGGTGAACGGGCCCGGTCCAAGAAGCTGTCGCCCGATGAGGTGCAGAAGGGGACCTTCACGATCACCAACCCCGGCGTCTTTGGTTCGTTTATCGGCACCCCGATCATCAACCAGCCCCAGGCCGCCATCCTCTGCGTCGGCGCCATCGAGAAGCGGCCCGCGGTCATCTCCCTGCCGGACGGGACCGATACGCTCGGCATCCGCACCAGGGGCATGATCTCGATGGCGTTCGATCACCGGATCGTGGACGGCGCCGATGCCGACCGATTCCTCGCGGATGTGAAGAAGTTGCTGGAGCAGTTCCCGGAATCGGCGGTCTGAGATGCCTCGGGCGCTGACTGTCTCCAGGGTGACCGTCGCCGAAGGCAAGGAGGAGGAGTACCTGGCGGCGGTGGCCGAGCTCGCGGTGCTGCTCGAGCGCCGAGGCCAGCATCTGTGGATCTTCCGCAATCCGAAGCAGTCGCAGCAATTTCTCGAGTTCACCGAGAGTCCGAGCCCGATGTCTCACCGCAGCCGGGCGTCACGGACCGGTGACGAACTCAAGCTGGAGAAGCGTCTCGCGTCGGTGGCCGCCTACGCCGCCGATGCCTGGGAGATGTGGTCCGAGGTTCCGTTGGCCACCGCGCCGCCGGAAGCGGCCGGGGAATAGTCCTCGCGGACCGCGGCATGGGCGGATTCCCGTGCTGGCCCGCCATCCGAGTACGCCGGAGCGTAGCCTGCTTCGCCCATCTCAAGGAAGGAACAGGTCCAATGCCCCGCCGCAGCGTCGATATCAATGGCCAGCACTGGTCGGTGTCCACTACCGGTCGTGTGACCCAGTACAGTCGCGATGAAATCGGGCTGCTGTTCAGCCGTATCGTCGGCGACCACCGCGAGGAACGGGTCACCCGGTTCGCGCCACTGGGCGCCCGGGGTTCCGAGCTGGCCATCGCCGAGCTGGGTGATGCGCAGTTGAAGAATCTGTTCGCCCGCTCCCAGCCGTCGTGGACCGCAGCCGAAACCGGATACCGGTCCTGAGTTCCGCGGAGCCTGGCGTCGAGCGATTTGTCGATCTCCATACCCATTCGACAGCCTCCGACGGCGAGAAGAGTCCCACTGAAGTGGCCCGGGCCGCCGCCAGGGCCGGCCTGTTCGCCATTGCGCTCACCGATCACGACACGATCGATGGCCTGCCGGAGCTGATCGCGGCCGGTGATACCCTCGACCTCAAGGTCATTCCCGGCTGCGAGTTCTCGGTCTCGGCTCCCTGGGGCGAAATGCACCTGCTGGGATACTTCCTGCCGCCCGATTCCGTGCCACTCAATGAGTTTCTCGTGGTGGCTCGCGCCGGCCGCTCGGAGCGCGGCCGGAAGATGGTCGAGCAGCTTCAGGCCATCGGTGTCAATGTGAAGTTCGAGGACCTGCTGGCCGAATCGGACGGCGCCGCGATCGGCCGGCCGCATCTGGCCCGCGCGCTGCTCAAGGCCGGCGTGGCCAAGTCGGTCAACGATGCTTTCGATCGCTACCTCGGCCGGGGCCGGCCCGGGTATGTCGACAAGGAATTGCCCACCCTGCGCCAGGTGGCGGATCTGGTGCATTCGGTGGGCGGCGTGGTTTCGGCTGCCCATCTCAAGGACCGGGGCTCCAAATCGGTATTGCGCCGGTTCAAGGACGAGGGACTCGACGCCGTGGAAACCCGGCATCCATCGCATGATGCCGACCGGCGGAGCCGGCTGACCGAGCTGGCCCTGGCCACCGGACTGCTCCGCACCGGCGGCAGCGACTGGCACGGCGATGATGCCGGGATGGGCACCCACGCGCCGCTGGGCTCCCAGGAGGTTCCGCTGGACTGGCTCGATCGCCTCGAGGCCGCTCGCCCCGCGCCATCCCGTCCGGCCACCACCCCGTGATTGTGGTCGGCAGTCAGGCCCCTGATTTCGTGCTGGATGGTTCAGACGGCCGGCGCTATGAGCTGACGGAGTTGCGTCGAAGCGGACCGGTCATGCTGATGTTCTATCCGGCCAACGACAGCCCTGGTTGCAACCGGCAGCTGACGATGCTCCAGGATGAATGGGCCGAGTTCCGGTTTCGGGGCGTGCAGCCATTTGGCGTCAATCCGGCCCCGGTGGCTGCCCACGCCGATTTTGCCCGCCGGCTGGGTCTCGAATTTCCATTGCTGTCCGACCGGACCGAATCGGTCTGCCGTGCCTACGGCATGCGGCCGGCCGGCGGGACCGAAGTGCAGCGCGGCGTCTGCCTGATTGACCGGGACGGAACCGTCCTGGCTGCCATTCCCGGAGCGCCGGGAGCGTCTATCGTGCTGGAGGCCCTGGGCCTCGAGGAGAAGTGATGGCAACCCATTTCGATTTCAGCGGCAAGGTCGTGCTGATCACCGGAGTTGGACGGAGCGGGCAGATCGGCAATGCCATTGCGCTCGCCTTTGGTTCGGCCGGCGCGAAGATCGTGGCTGTGGACCGCAACGCGACCGGCGTGGCCGAGCGGGTCAAGGAGTTTGCCGCGGCCGGGATCGACGCCCGGCCGGCCGCCGGTGATCTCACCGAGCCCGATGTGGCCCGGCACTGTATCGAGACCGCGCTCAAGAATTTTGGCCGTCTCGATGCCGTGATCAATGCCGCCGGTGGTCTGACCACCTATGGACCGATCGCCGATGGCACGCTGGAAGGGTTTGACCGGGAGATCGCCATCAATCTCAAGACGTCGTACCTCGTCACCCAGAGCGCCGTTGCCGCGCTGGCCGCCACCAGGGGCGCCATCGTCAATTTTGCCTCAGTGGCCTACTACCAGCCCCAGCCCCAGATGGCCATCTACTCAGCGGCCAAGGCGGGTGTAGCCGCCATGACCCAGAGTCTAGCGCTCGAACTGCTGCCCCGGGGCGTGCGGGTAAATGCGGTGGCGCCAGGTATGGTCCGGACGACGGACAACGTCGCGTCCGCCGGCCCGGGCGCCCGATTCGTCGAACTGGGTCAACTCACCGATGCGGTGCTGTTTCTCGCCGGCGATTGTTCCGGCGGCATCACCGGTCATATCCTGCCGGTCATCGGCGGAGCGACCTGAGTGGAACTGGCTGGCAAGGTTGCGCTGGTTACCGGTGGCGGGCGCCGGTTGGGCCGGGCCATCGCGGCGGCCCTGGGCGGTCGGGGAATGTCCGTCGCCATCCACTACAATGAATCGGCCAGCGGGGCGGAGGAGTTGCGGGATGAACTGCGGGCTGCCGGTGGCAAGGCCGAGATCTTTCAGGCGGACCTGCGCGATCCGCACGCTGCGCGGGCGCTGCCGGAGCGGGTCGTGTCCCGGATGGGCCGACTCGATGTCCTGATCAACTCCGCCGCCGTCATGGTCAAGGCGTCGTTTGCCGAAACCACGCCGGAGATGTGGGACGATATTTTTGCGCTGAATCTCCGGGCCGGTTTCTTCTGTGCCCAGGGCGCGGCGGCCGCGCTCCGCGCCGCCGGCGGCAAGATCATCAACATGGCTGACCTCGGCGGTCTCGAACCCTGGGCCGGCTATGCGGCGCACAGCATCAGTAAATCCGGGGTGGTGATGCTCACGAGGCTGCTGTCGGTCGCCCTCGCGCCGGAGGTCACCGTCAATGCCATTGCGCCGGGGGCCGTGTTGCTGCCCGAGCAGTGGCACGCCGAGGCGGCGGAGCATCTCGTGCGCAGCACGCCGCTCAAGCGGCTGGGTGCCCCGTCTGATATCGTCTCCGCAGTGCTCTACCTGCTCGAAGGCGGCGACTACGTCACTGGTGAAACGCTGGTGGTCGACGGCGGCCGGCTGCAGCGGTAAGCCACCGGAATCTGGTTCCCCAGTGAATCCTGCGCCCGCCATCGCTGCCGCACCCGACTCCCTTCACTGGTCCGACGTCATCATCATCGGCGGCGGCTGCTACGGCAGCTTCTATGTGAAGCAGCTCGAGCGGGCCGCGGAGCAGGGCAGGGTGAGCTACTCCAGGCTGCTAGTGGTGGACCGCTACGCCAATTGCCAGGCGGTGCGAGAGTTGGCGCCCAGGGCTGATCGCGAGATCGTGGTTGAAGACTGGGGGATCTTTCTCGACGAATATCTCGGCGCCGCCGCCGAGCGCCTTCCGTCCGTCCGACCTTCCGACAGTCCGCTTGTCCGGCCTTCCGACGTCTTCCCGATCAACCCCGCTGCCCCCCAGCCCCGCCTGCCGTCCCAGATCGTCCCTTCTCCGCTGATGCCCCACCTCATGTATCAGTGGCTGGTCCGCCGGGCCCGGGAGCGGTGGCCTCGGCGCCTGGTCGAGACCCGCCCGGTGACCAGCGGTCCCGGCACCCCGTACGATGTGGCGGCCCCCGACGGCACTCGCTACGTGTCCTTTGCCGACTGGCTCTGTCCCACGCACTGCACCGAGCCGGCGCTCTGCCCGGTGATCAAGGGGCCCAGGACCTGGGAAATGTCCGAAGCGCTCCAGCGATTGGCGGCTCGGCACCACGCCGAGGGGATCGCCGCCGAGCCGGTGCTGTTTGCATGCCAGCACCAGGTGTTCGGGGTAGGCACCTTTGGGGTCGACGATGTCCTGCGGGGAGACCGTCAGGTCCTGGCGGCGGGAGCCGGCGGCGCCGCGGTCGATCTGCTGGTCGGCACCATCTCAAGTTGTCACGGGGCGGCCAGTCGGCTTCACCTCGGGTCGGCCTGACCCTTCTCGAGCCGACTATATTTGCGGCAGCGACAGGCCACCCGGGATATTCGACCCGTGACCACAGAACACTGACTCACGACTAACGCAGGCCAGCATCACATAATGCCCAACGTATTTGATCACGACGTGCTGATTGTCGGGGGCGGTCCCGCCGGACTCTGTGCGGCGATGTACGCCGGTCGCGGCATGCTGGACGCCGTACTGCTCGAACGCGGCGTCACCGGTGGTGAACTGCTCAATACCGAGAAGATCGAGGACTACCCCGGCTTCGTCAGCATCCTGGGCCGGGAGCTGGCCGACCGGATGACCGAGCACGCCGAGAAATTCGGGGCCCGGATCCGCCAGGAGAATGTGGAGGAAATCGAGCGCCAGCCCGATGGCACCTTCACGGCCACCACCTCGCTGGGGCACACCTATCGCGCCCCGGCCGTCATTCTTACCGCCGGCGGCACCCCGACCAAGCTCGGCGTTCCTGGTGAACTGGAGTTTGCCGGTCGCGGCGTGTCGTACTGCGCGGTCTGCGATGGCGCTTTTTTCAAGGGCGAGACGATCGCGGTGATCGGCGGCGGCGATGCGGCCGTCGAGGAGGCCGATTACCTCACCCGCTACGCCGCCAAGGTCTACCTGATCCATCGCCGTCATTCGTTGCGGGCGTCCAAGATTCTCCAGGACCGGCTGATGGCCAATCCGAAGATCGAGATCATCTGGAATACCACGATCAACCAGCTGACCGGCGATCCCACCGGACTCAAGCAGCTCGAGCTCGAGAATACCGAAACCGGAAAAACCTCGACGCTCGATGTCACCGGGTGCTTCGTCTTCATCGGCTTCCGACCCAATTCGGGGCTGATCAAGGGTCATTTCGATCACGATGCGGCCGGGTACATCCGCACCGATGACCGGATGATGACCTCCATCCCCGGTCTGTTTGCCGCCGGAGATCTCCGGGTCCAGCTCACCCGCCAGGTCACCACCGCCGTCGGCGATGCCACCACCGCCGCCATCGCGGTGGAGAAATACCTGACCGAGCGGAAGTCGGTGCTCAGTGCCTGAGCTCGAGGTGGTGGCCATCCCGAATGGGCAGTTCGTCCAGAACTGCTATCTGGTGGCCGACCGCCACAGCCGTCAGGCCGTGATCATCGACCCCGGCGAAGAGCCCGGCCTCTTCCTGACCGAGCTCGACAGCCGGGCCTGGACCCTCAGCGCCATCTGGCTGACCCACGCTCACCTCGACCACATCATCGGCGTCGGCGCCATCAAGAGCGCAACCAACGTTCCCATCCTGCTGCACCCCGCCGATCGGGCGCTGTACGACGATCTTCCGCGCCAGGGCGCCTGGATGGGCCAGCAGTTCGAGACCCCACCCCCGCCGGACTTTGCCCTGATCGCGGGACAGAATCTCAAGGTGGGCGGCCTGATCTTCCAGGTCCGGCATACGCCCGGGCATTCGCCCGGCAGCGTGAGCTTTGTGGGTAATGGGGCAGTGTTCGGCGGCGATGTCCTGTTCAACGGATCCATCGGCCGGACCGATCTGCCGGGCGGAGACTTCAGCACCCTGATGGCCTCGGTCAATCGCGAGTTCATGACCCTGCCAGACTCGACCATTGTCTATAGCGGCCACGGCGCCGAAACCACCATTGGCGTCGAGCGGATGACCAATCCGTTCCTGACCGGAGCGGGGCGCCTTGAGTAGCGCCGTTGCCGGCGCGGCGGGGCAGGGGGGCCGCGGGGCAGTTCTGCCCCCCAGCCCCACGGCCCCCCCTGCAGTCAATTCGGCCGTCTGTAACCGCTGCGGCTTCTCGGTCGCCTCGCGGGCCTTCGGCTGCAAGAATCCCTGCTCCAACTGCGGCACGGTCTATCCGCTGGGCGACTGTTCCGATTGAGCTCGACCGCCGTGATCGCATCACCCCGTTCCGTGTCAGTCTTCGATCTTGAGACCGCTCGGCTGCCGGCTCCCCGTGACCCGGGGGCCTCCCTGCGCCTGCTCGATATCACCAAGTATTTCGGACCGGATAGCGGCGGGATCAAGACCTACCTGACGGCCAAGGCGGAATGGCTGCGTGGCCAGCCCGGGGTCAGTCAAGTGCTGGTCATCCCGGGCGCGCATGACGGAGTCAGCGACGGGCCACCACGCACCTATCAGATCCGCGGTCCCCGGATGCCTGGCCAGCGGACCTACCGCTGGCTGCTGGACACCCGGAAGCTGCGCCGGATCCTGGAGCACGAACGTCCGACCTTGATTGAGCTCGGCAGCTCACTGCTGGTACCGGCGGTTACCCGGTGGGCCAGTCGCGGTCTCGATATTCCCACCGTCTGGTTCTATCACACCCACTTGCCCCGCATCGTGAATCCTGCGGGATCGCACGGGCCGGTCTGGCGTCGAATCGTCGAACAGCTCGCCTGGTGGCACGTCCGCCGCACCGCCGCGGCCTCTTCGGCCACCTTCGCCGCCAGTGAGACGATCGCCGCCGAGCTTGAGCGTCATGGCGTTCACTCGGTCCGGCGGGTTCGCCTCGGCGTCGATCTCGACCGGTTTCATCCTGACCGAAGAATCCGCACGGCCGAGCTGCGCCGGCGCATGCAGTTGCCGGCCGGGCCGCTGGCCGTGTTCGCCGGGAGGTTCACGCCGGAGAAGCAACTGGAGACGGTCCTCGCCGCCTGGGATCAGGTCCGCGCCCGCACCGGTGCCGCGCTGGTCCTGCTCGGCCACGGCCCGATCGAGCCGTCGCTGCGATCGCGATTTTCGCAGGATGGAATTTTCTGGCGGTCATTCGAAACCGATCGGAGTCGGGTGGCGGACCTGCTCGCCGCCGCCGACTGCTACATCGCACCCGGTCCTTCCGAGACCTTCGGTCTCTCGGCGCTGGAAGCGCTGGCCTCGGGCACCCCGGTGCTCTCGGTCGATACTGGTGGCACCGCCGAGCTGGTCGCCAATTCGGGCGCCGGCCGGCTGTATCAGCTCGGTGATGTCGCCGGTTGTGTGGCCCAGGCCGTCGAACTGCTCGGCGGCGCGGCGGCCTCGCTGAGAATCCAGGCCCGGGCCTACGCTGAATCGCGCCATGCCTGGCCAGTGGTACTGGCGGATCTGCTCGACCAGTATCGTGGTGTGCTGTCGGCCCCGTCGCTGGCGGTCCGGTGATGGTGTCCACGCCGATAGCGCATCTGATCTGCCTCGGCCTCGTGGCTGGCGACCTGATCGTCCGGGCCTGGCGGATCCAGTGGTATGTCCGTGGCCTCGGTCATCCGGTGTCGTTCTGGGATGCCTTCGTGGCCAACGCGTTCGGTGAGGCGGCCTGTGCCGTCACCCCGCTCCGGCTGGGCGGTGAGCCCGCCCGGCTGGCCGGACTGCTGCGGACCAGGGTGCCGGCGCCCGCGGCGCTGGTCGCGATCAGCGTGGAAATTCTCGCGGCCTGGCCCATCGTCGTCGGTTTCGGGATCTGGCTGGGCTGGCGCTACGCGCCTGAGTGGTGGGCGCTGGCCGGACCGGCCCTGACCCGCAGTGCCCGCCGCAGCGTCGAGTGGATGGTGGTCATCGGGCTGCTGACGCTGGCCGCCTGGATCCTGGTTCGTCGCCGCTTTCCCCGGCATCAGTCCCGGTTGCGCCGTTCCGCTCGTCGGGTGATGGTCTATTGGCGCCGAACTCCCAGCTGGTCGGTGCTGGCCAGCTTTCCCTGCACCGCGATTAACGTGGTCGCGCGGGTCGCGGTGCTGCCGGTCCTGGTCCTCACCATGCCGGACCATCCGCCACTCGGTCCGGTGCTGCTGGGCAGCTTTGCCCTGCTGTACAGTCAGCTCATCCTGCCCACTCCTTCAGGCGTCGGCGCGGTTGAGCTGGGATTCCTGGCCGGCGCGGCCGGTGATCTGGGAGATGACGCCGGGCGACTGCTCCTGGCCTGGCGCTTCTATACCTCCGGCGTGGGGGTGTTGCTCGGTGCGGCGCTGGCGGTGAGATACTACGGCTGGGAAAAGGTCCGGCGGATGCTGCGGCCGGAGCCGCGATTCCCGAGTCCGCCCCTCTAGCTCGAGGATCTGGCCGGCGGCGGTGGGGCCATTGCGATCAGCATGACCGTCCGCTCCAACGCCTCAAGCACGCCGTGGCTCACTCCGGCCGGTGCCACCACTAGAGTGCCGCCTCGGGCGATGCGGATTTCTTCTCCGACGATCATCCTCGCCTTTCCGCTGATCACCAGATAGAATTTGTCCGCGCCGACATGGCTGTGGACCACCTGCGACTGGCCCGGCTCGAAGCAGTTGATCCCCGCCATCAGGGTGCTGCCGTGGAACAGGTCGGCCTTGGTCATCCGGTCCGGATCGAACTGCACCGCGTCGGCCAGCTGGGCAAAAAAATTCGTCATGACCGTTTGATTGAGAGAAGGAAGGCGTGGCCCGCCTCGATGGCCCGCTCACCGCTTACCGCTCACTGCTCACCGCCCATGCCCGCCACTCGAATTGAAAAAGACCCGCTCGGCGAAAAATCGGTGCCGGCGGATGCTCTGTACGGCATCCAGACCCTGCGGGCCGTGGAAAACTTCCCGATCTCGGGTCTCAAGCCACTGCCAGCCTTCGTCGACGCCGTGATCTGGATCAAGCGGTCAGCGGCCGTCACCCATAAGGAAACCGGCCGGATGGAGGCCAGGCTGGCCGATGCCATCATCGCCGCCGCCGATGAAGTGCTCGGTGGCAAATACCGGGACCAGTTCGTGGTGGATGTATATCAGGCGGGGGCCGGCACCAGCCACAACATGAACTGTAACGAAGTGCTCGCCAACCGGGCCAATGAACTGCTCGGCGCGGCACGCGGGAGCTATGCTCCCATTCATCCCAATGACCACGTCAACATGGCCCAGAGCACCAATGACGTGATCCCGACCGCCATGCGCCTGGCCGCGCTCGCGACTTTGCAGCCACTGTTCGACGCACTCGACATGCTGGCCAACGCCCTGCTGGCCAAGGGTCGCGAGTTTGACCACGTGATGAAATCGGGCCGGACCCATCTGCAGGATGCCACCCCGATCAGGCTGGGCCAGGAATTCACCGCCTACGGACACACCGTGGCCCGCCACCACCGCAAGCTGGAGCAAGCGGCCGATTGGCTCCGGGCCATGAACATCGGCGGCACTGCGGTGGGCACCGGGATTAACGCCGAAGTCGAATATCCCGCCCTGATGGTCAAACATCTCAAGGCGGTCAGCGGATTGCAGCTTGCAGTGGCCGAGGACCGGATTCAACTGATGCAGTCGATGGGTGACATTGCGACACTCAGCGGCGCCTTCCGTGCCTTTGTGCTCGACCTCAACAAAATCGCCAACGATATCCGGCTGCTGGCCTCGGGGCCCCGCACCGGCCTGGCAGAAATCCTGCTGCCCGCGGTCCAGCCCGGTTCCAGTATCATGCCCGGGAAGGTCAATCCCTCGATCGCCGAGATGGTCAATCAGGTCTGCTACCAGGCCATCGGTCTCGACACCACGGTGGCCGTGGCTGCGGAAGCGGGTCAGCTCGAGCTCAACGTGATGATGCCGGTGATCACCCACAACATCGTCTTCGGATTGATGATCGTGGCCAACGCCTGCCGCATCTTTGCCGAGCGCTGCATCAGCGGCATCGAGGCCGATGAGGCCATGTGCGCCCACTGGCTGGAGCGGAGTCCCGCCCTGGTCACTGCCCTGGCGCCAAAGATCGGCTACGCCGAGGCCGCCAAGCTGGCCAAGGAGGCCATTGCCACCGGACTCACGGTCAAGGAACTGGTGACCCGGAAGGGAATCCTCAAGGGCGCTGAACTCGAGGACGTCCTCAACCTCCGGGCCATGACCGAACTGGGCGTGCCGGGCGGCAAGGGGCTGCCGGGCGGCGGCTGAAATAGTCGAGAGTCGAGAGTCGAGAGAGACAACGCGGAACCCGGAACCTGTGCGTCTACGATCGGTTCTGACCCCAGCTTGCTTGCTCTAGTTCAGATCATCATATTGGTGCCATGCGCATCACCACCTGGGCCGAATACAGTCTGATTATTTCGATGCACCTGGCCAAACGGGCCCGCTCGGGTTCGGGGCCGGTCGCGGCCCGGGATCTGGCCGAGACTGAAAAACTCCCGGCCGATTACGTCGAGCAGATCCTGCTGAGACTCCGCCGGGCCGGCCTGGTGGAGAGCGTCCGGGGTGCCCGCGGCGGATATTTCATGACCAAGGATCCTGCCCTTATCAGCATGCGGGACATCATGGCCGCCTCCGAACGCCAGACCTTCGAGATGAACTGCGAAGCCCATCCGGTCGGCGAGGAACGCTGCCAGCCCGGCAGCGGCTGCAGCATCCGTCCCGTCTGGGTGGCCATCCAGCAGACCGTGGATGACCTGCTCGGCCGCGTAACGCTGGCCGACCTGCTCGCCAAGGAGCCCCACGTCCAGGAACTGGTTACACTCAGTCATTCGTAGCTGGCAGCCGGAAATGGATCAGGTCTGCCCGGCTCGAGTGGCCGGGCTTTTTCATTGAGTGAGGGTCGGATCGTGTCCGCATCGCTTTCCCACCCCGAGTTGCTGCGCTACTCCCGGCACCTGCTGCTGCCGGAAGTGGGAGTGGAGGGTCAGCAGCGGCTCAAAGCCGCCCGGGTCCTGCTGGTCGGTGCCGGGGGACTGGGTTCGCCGGCGGCGCTTTACCTCGCGGCGGCTGGCATCGGGACTCTCGGGGTGGTGGAATACGACCGGGTCGACACTACCAACCTGCAGCGCCAGATCGCCCACGGCACTTCCACGGTTGGACAACCCAAACTTCAGTCGCTCACCGACCGGCTCCGCGATCTCAACCCATACGTGGTGGTCGAGCCCTACCCGGTGCGGCTCAGCTCGGCCAATGCACTCGAGATCCTTCGATCATTCGATGTGGTCCTCGACGGTTCGGACAATTTCCCCACCCGATACCTGGTGAACGACGCCTGCGTCCTGCTCGGCAAACCGCTGGTCTACGGTGCCATCTTCCGCTTCGAGGGGCAGGTGTCGGTCTTCGACGCCAGGAAGGGGCCCTGCTATCGCTGCCTCTATGCTGATCCGCCACCGCCCGGGTTGGTGCCCAGCTGCGCCGAAGGCGGGGTGCTCGGCGTGCTACCGGGGGTCATCGGCAGTCTCCAAGCGCTCGAAGCACTCAAGCTGATTCTGGGTGTGGGGGAATCCCTGGTCGGCCGGCTGGTCCTGTTCGACGCACTGCGGTTGCGCTTCCGGGAGTTGAACCTGACTCGCGATCCCGATTGCCCGGTCTGCGGGACCCATCCGACGATTCGGGAGTTGATCGACTACGAGGCGTTCTGCGGCATCGGGGATGGCACGGCAGCCCCGGCCGCCGGGCTCGAAATCTCGGTCGAAGCGCTGCGCGAACGCCGCCGGGCCGGAAATTCGATGCTCCTGATCGACGTTCGCGAACCGCACGAATGGGATATCGCCCATATCGACGGCGCCGAGCTGATTCCGCTGCGTCAGCTGCCTGCCAGGCTGCGTGAACTTGATGCCCACGCCGAAATAGTCACCTACTGTCACCGCGGTCTGCGTTCGCTGCAGGCGCTCGAATTGTTGCGCAGCGCCGGTTTTGACAACGTCCGGAGTCTGTCTGGCGGAATCGACGCCTGGGCGGCGGAGGCGGACCCGGCTATGGCGAGATACTGAAGGGGCGGGAACAGCAAACAGCGAAACGTGAAAAGCGAGAAATGCAAAGGGAACAGGAACCCGGGTTCTGGTAAGCGGGCCTTTGGCCTGGCTTACTCTGTCTCGCAACCAGAACGGGGGGCCGGCGTCCGCATGGCGTCGGTGCCCCCCGTTGGCTGTTCGCTGCTGGCTTTTCACTGCGGTCCAGTGCCGAAGGGGGGACTCGAACCCCCACGGGCTTGCGCCCACTGCGCCCTGAACGCAGCGCGTCTACCAATTCCACCACTCCGGCGTGGGCGACAAACTACTCCGATATCGCCGCTCACGTCAAGACGGACGTTGACCGGTCCCAACTGCAACTCTATCTTGCGTTTGCGAGTCATCCTTGAACACGAAAACGAGTCGCCCCGAGGAGGGCCGGAAATCGATCGCCCGTAACCCGAAGGCGACGTATGACTACCACATCCTCGAGACGTGGGAGGCCGGGCTGGTACTGACTGGTACCGAGGTCAAATCACTCCGCAGTGGCAAGGCATCGATCAAGGAGTCCTTCGCCCGGCTCAAGAATGGCGAGGTCTTCGTCGAAGGGCTCAACATCACGCCGTACGCCCAGGGCAACCGCTACAACCACGATCCGGTCCGCAGCCGCAAGCTGCTGCTCAATCGCAAGGAGATCGAGAGGATGGTCGGCTCGGTCGAGCGCCTGGGACTGACCCTGATTCCCCTCGAGCTTTACTTCAGTCGCGGACGCGCCAAGCTCGCCCTGGCCCTGGCCCGCGGCAAGAAGAAGCACGACCGCCGCGAAGACGTCAAACAGCGGGAAGCCTCGCGGGATATCGCCCGCGCCCTGAGCACCAAGGGCCGCGAGTCGTGATCGCACTTCTCGTATCCGCACTGCTCGGCAGCGCCGCCGTGCCCGGTCAACTCCTGGTGGTCACCCCGCGCGGTGAGTCCCGGCTCCCGATCTTTGCCGATACCCTGGCCGGCCCGCAGCTCGCCGCCAGCGGCCTGGCGGTGGCACTCCGGGGCCAGCTCAAGTCGGATAGCGGCTGGTATCAGGTGACCATCGCCCAGAAGCTGTTCCGCTTCTGGCCCGGGGTGGCCGCGGTGCGCTGCAACGACACGCTGCTGCCGCTGGCCAGTGCACCACTCCTCCACGGGGACACCCTCTTCATCCCACTGCAGTTCGCCGCCGAGATGCTCCCCTCGCGTTTTACCGAGCGCTACCGGTGGGATCAGACCGCCGTGCGGCTGACCGAGATCGGACCGGCGATACCGCCCCCTCCGCCCCCCAGGGTGGCCACTTCCGAGCGGCTGCCAAATGGGCTCAAGCCGGGGCATGTCGTGACCATCGACCCGGGCCACGGCGGGGTTGACCCGGGCACCCACGGCCAATTCTTCGCCCCCGGAATGACCGAGAGCAAGGCCGTGCTGCAGATCGGCTTGCTGCTCCGCGAGGAACTGAAATCGCGCGGCATCGGTGTGGTCATGACCCGGACCACGGATACCCTGATCTCGTTGTACCAGCGTGGCAGCTACTGCCGGGATGCCTGCGATCTGTTCGTCAGCATCCACGTCAACTCCCTGCCGCCCCGCCGTGCCGATCCCAATCACAATGGGTTTACCACCTATATCCTGGCCGAAGCCCGGACCGAAGAAGCTTCCCGGGTGGAAAAGATGGAAAACGAAGCCATCCGGTTCGAGAACAACGACATGCGGGACAGCGTGGCCAGTGGCCTCGACTTCATCCTGCGCGATCTGCAGGCCAACGAGTACCTGCGCGAGTCGGCCCGGCTGGCCGACCTGATCCAGGACAAGCTCGAACCGGTGCATACCGGGGCCGACCTCGGCGTCAAACAGGCCAACTTCGTCGTGCTGACCACGGCTCAGCGGCCTGCTGTGCTGGTCGAAACCGGATTCCGTACCAGCCCGAGTGATATCCGCATGCTCACCACCAAGAACGGTCAGAAATCGCTGGCGGCCGCCATCGCCGATGCCATCGTGGCCTATCTGCTTGAATACGAGCGCCGCAGCGATGCCTCATCTGATTCGGCCACCAAGGGCCGGCCATGAAATTCCGGCTGCTGCTGTTCCTCCTGCTGGTCCCGATCTGGTCGTGTGCCTACTTCAATGGGATGTACAACGCCCGGCGGCTGGCCAACAGCGCCCGCAAGGCCGATCGCGAGGGCCGCAGCTTCGAGTCCACCCGTCTCTGGGGTCTGGCCGCGACCAAGGCCGAATCGCTCCAGTCACAGCATCCCCGGAGCAAGTATGTGCCCGAGGCCCGGCTGATCCAGGCCTCATCGCTGGCCCGCAGTGGCAACTGCGATGCGGCGATTCCGGAGGCCGAGCGCGCGATCGCGACCTCCTCCGAGCTCAGGCTGGTCGAGGATGCTGCCCTCCTGCTCGGCCGCTGCTATGACGCGCGCAACGATCCGGCGGCGGCACTCGAGGCCTACGGCCGCATCCTGAACAGTCGGGACTCACGGCGTCGCAGCGAGGCTGTCTTTCAGCACGGCCGGGCCGAGCGCGAGCTCGGCCTGTACGCCGATGCCCTTGCCGATCTGTCCGGCAGCAAGGATCCCAGGGCCCAGGGTGAACGGGCGGCCGCACTCATGGGACTGGGCAAGACGGTGGAGGGGGAGGCGGTGGTTGATTCGTTGATAGTCGCTCACGATTCGCTGGCGCCCTGGGGCGATCTGTTCGATGCCTATGCCAGGACCGATCCCACCAGAGCCTCCGCCCTGATCCAGCGTGTCAGCAGCGACACCGCCTTCCGTCGCAGCGATCGGGTTGACTGGATCGTCGGCGATGCTGAACGGTCCGCCACCGTCGACCCCGCCGCGGCCGCTCGTCAGCTGGCAGTGGCCGAATCGCTCGGCGGCGGCGGTTCCACTCGGACCAGGCAAGTCCAGCTGAGTGTGGTCAAGGCACAGCTTGCCCAGGTTGGCACGCTGTCGGAACTGCTGCCGCTGGTGGACCGACTGGAAGATCTGGGGGAACGAGGCGGCGCCTCGGCGCCGCTGGCCATCCGGACTGCCAAGTCTGCCAGGGTGATTCTGGCCGCGGCGGACTCGACCCAGCGCGACGCACCGCAGTATGATCTCCGGCTGTTTCTGGCCGCCGAGCTGGCCCGGGACTCTCTCGGCGCCAACCAGCTGGCGTCCGGCCTGCTGCACCAGCTCGTCACCAGCAGTCCGGATTCGCCCTACGCCCCCAAGGCGGCGCTGGCCCTGCAACTCGTTTCCCCAACGCCGGACGACTCGCTGCGTGACGGGGTGCTGGCGCGCCACCCGGGCAGCCCCTACCTCCTCGCGATCAAGGGTGCCGACGCTCCCGGCTACCTGGAGCTGGAGGATTCACTGCGCAATTTCATGGGCCGCTACCGGACTCCGACCGAGCAGCGCCGAGTTCGGGCCCCGTCCCGGCCGGGTGCCAGGCCGGAAGTCCGCGAGCCGGCCCCTTCACCGTGACACATCCGCCGCTGGCCCGTGAAGTGTTCGGGCGCCGGTTCCGCAATCCGGTGCTGCTTGCGGCCGGTACCGCGGGGTTCGGGCGCGAGCTGGTCGGGATCATCGACCTGGCCCGGATCGGTGGACTGATCACCAAGGCGGTATCGCCACTGCCCAGGGCGGGGAATGCCTCGCCTAGAGTGGCCGAGTTTGCCGGGGGAATGCTGAATTCGATCGGCCTGGCCAATCCCGGTCTCGAGGCCGTCGGCGCAGAATCGCTACCCTGGCTTGCCCGGGAGTGGTCCGACCTGCCGGTGCTGGTCAACGTGGTCGGCGACTCCGCCGATGATTACGCCGCCGTGGTCGCCGGCCTCACGGCTTCGCCGGCGGTGGCCGCATTCGAACTCAATCTCTCCTGTCCCAACGGGCACGCCGGCGGCCTCGAATTCGGGGCCGATCCCAACTCGGTGGCCGAAGTGGTTTCGGCCTGCCTGGCCAGGACCAGCAAACCACTGGTGGCCAAGCTCTCCCCCGCGCTGCCTGACATTGCCGGGATGGCCGCGGTGGCGGTGGCCGCGGGGGCAGCGGGAGTCTCTGTGGTCAACACGCTGCCCGGCTACCTGTACGCCGGAGCCACTGCGGTTCCCCGGGTTGGCCAGGGCAACGGCGGGGTCAGCGGTCCGGCGCTGCTGCCGATCGGCGTCCTGGCCACGCGCAAGGTGCGAGCACGGCTTCCCTCCATTGTGATCATTGGTGTCGGCGGAGTTTGCTCGGCGTCCGACGTCAGCCAGTATCTCCAGGCCGGCGCCGACCTCGTGGCCATCGGGACCGCGGCCCTCGCCGATCCCAGACTCCCGGAGCGAATCGTGCGCCAGCTGGAATCCGCCGGTGGCTGAACTCATCATCGCGCTGGACCTGCCCAGCGAACTCGAAGCGCTGCGCCTGCTCGACCGGATTCCTGACGCCCGCTGGGTCAAGGTGGGATCGATCCTGATGACCCGCGCAGGTCCCTCGCTGCTGCACGAGCTCCGGGCACGCGGCCTTCAGATCTTTCTCGATCTCAAATGGCACGACATCCCCAACACCGTTGCGGCTGCGGTCGAGGCGGCCGGTGCAGTGGGCGTGGCCATGGCCACGGTCCATACCCTCGGAGGCCCGGCCATGATGAGGGCCGCGGCCCAGGCCGCCGGACACGAGCTTGGCCTCGTGGGCGTGACGGTGCTGACCTCGCTCGGCCCCGACGAGCTGGCCGCCACACTCGGCCGCGATTCCGTGGTAGTCCTTGAGGAAGTCACCCGGCTGGCCAGCTCTGCGGCCAGATCAGGGCTTCGAGGTGTCGTCTGCTCCGCGCTTGAGGCCGCGCCGGTGCGCCAGGCTCTCGGCCCGGAGGCGTGGATTGTGGTTCCGGGCATCCGGCGCCCCTCGGATGCCACCGGGGATCAGGTGCGAACCGCGACACCCGCATCGGCAGTGGCCGCCGGCGCAACTCACATTGTGGTCGGCAGGCCAATTTTGTCAGCCCAGGATCCGGCCGAAGTGTTTCATGAAATGTCGGGACTGGCTGCGTGATCCTCGGTCCCGCGCTGGCCCTCCTGCTTTGCATTCCCGGAGTCTCCCGCCAGGCACCCGATCTGGCCCCGGTGGCAGAGCTGGCTCGGCAGGCTTTGGCCTCTCACGATGCGGCGCTACTCCTCGGCGCCAGCACCCGGGTGCTGCTTCAATTACCGGGAGCCGCACCCTCTGCCCCGGTTGGCCGAGCCCATTCCAAGGCACTGCTCGACTCTTATCTGGATGATTTCGAAGAGGTTACGACTGAAGTCCGAAGCGTGAGCCTGGCCGGCGAAAAGGCTGGAACCGTGGAACTACGCCGCAGTTACCGGGTGCCGGGAACCTCAGGGGTGCGGATCCAGTCCGTGCTTCTGGCGTATCAGTTGATTCAGGGTCGCTGGGTCCTGGCTGAACTCCGAATCACTGGATAGGTCTCTCGCCGGACCGCATCGCGCAGTGGATGTGTGCGACTCCCAATCCCTTGCTGTCGTTTCCCTTGCGTCGTCCTGACCCCCGCTCTATATTGTGAAGCTGGCCTCTAAACCCGGTTTCAGGGAGCTGCGCGTGAAGGTTCGTTCAAGTGTGAAGCCCATCTGCGAGCACTGCAAAGTGGTCAAGCGGCAGGGCGTCGTGCGGGTCATCTGCAAGCGTACCCCCAAACACAAGCAGCGGCAGGGCTGATATGGCGCGCATTTCAGGCGTGGATCTGCCACGCGAGAAGCGGGTCGAAGTGGCCCTGACCTACATCTTCGGCATCGGTCGTCAGACCAGCGCCCGTCTCCTCAAGGAAACTGGCGTGAGTCCGGACGTCCGGGTCCGGGATCTTTCCGACTCCGAAGTGGCCCGGCTGCGGCAGGTCATCGAGCGTTCGGTCAAGGTCGAGGGCGCCCTGCGGACCGAAGTTGCCATGAACATCAAGCGGCTCCAGGATATTGGCAGCTATCGCGGCATTCGTCACCGCCGCGGCCTGCCGGTTCGGGGTCAGCGTACGCATACCAACGCCCGGACCAAGAAAGGCCCGCGTCGGGCCATCGCGGGCAAGAAGAAGGTGACCAAGAAGTAAATGACTGCCCCTGTCAAAGTGCCCGGCGCCAAGCGCGCAAAAAAGGTGGTCGAGTCCGAGGGCGTCGCCCACGTCACGGCCACGTTCAACAACCTGCTGATTACCATCACCGACCTGCGCGGCAACACCCTGGTCTGGGGTTCCGCCGGCAAGGCTGGTTTCAAGGGCTCCAAGAAGTCGACCCCGTTCGCCGCCACCGTCGCCGCCGAGAACTGCGGCCGGGAGGCCATGAACCTCGGCCTGCGCCGGATCCACGTCCGGGTACAGGGTCCTGGCAGCGGCCGCGAATCGGCTATCCAGGCACTGGCCTCGGTCGGTCTGCGGGTGGTGTCGATCCGGGATGTCACTCCCATTCCTCACAACGGCTGCCGGCCGCCGAAGAAGCGGCGGGTCTGATCTATGTCGCGCTATACCGAAGCCAGCTGCCGTCAGTGTCGCCGTGAAGGCACCAAGCTGTTCCTCAAGGGCACCCGCTGCCTGACCGAGAAGTGCGCCGTCGAGCGCCGGGCCTATCCGCCGGGTCAGCACGGCCAGTCAACCGGCCGGCATCGCAAGGCGTCGGAATACGCCAAGCAGCTCCGGGAAAAGCAGAAGGTCAAGCGGATGTACGGCCTGACCGAGCGCCAGTTCCGGAACACCTTCGACGCCGTCGCCCAGGAGGGCGGGGTCAAGGGCACCAATCTGCTCGTCGCGCTCGAAAGCCGGCTCGACAACATCGTGTACCGTCTGGGCTTCGCGGCCAGCCGCAAGGCGGCCCGCCAGCTGGTCCGTCACGGCCATGTCGAGATCAACGCCCATCGGGTCGACATCCCGTCGTTCCATGTCCTCCCGGGCCAGGAAGTGCGCGTCGCCACCGCCAGCCGTGAAAACGTCTCGGTCAAGCTGGCCCAGGAAGCGGCCACCCGTGGCGCACCACTGGCCTGGCTCAATATCGATGCTGAAAAGGCCGCTGGCCGGGTGACGGAACGCCCGACCCGCGAGCAGATCCCGATCAACGCCCAGGAACAGCTCATCGTCGAGCTCTACTCGAAGTGACCATGACCATTGACCTGACTGGACTGGTCCGCCCGCACCTGGTCGAGATGACCAAGCGGGATGACAACCCGAACATCGCTGAGTTCCGGCTGCAGCCGCTGGAGCGCGGGTTCGGCTATACGCTGGGCAATTCGCTGCGGCGCCTGCTGCTCTCCTCGCTCCGCGGTACCGCGGTGTGGGGCTTCCGGCTGGACGGCGTGGTGCATGAACATCAGACCGTTCAGGGCGTTCATGAGGATGTCCACCAGATCGTTCAGCGGCTCAAGGCGCTGACCCTGGTGTTGTCCGAGGATGTGGATGAGGCCGTGCTCACCATCAAGCGGGATGGCAAGGGCCAGGTTCACGCCCGTGACATCCAGCCTCACGGCGCAGTCCGGGTGGTCAACCCCGACCAGCTGCTGTTCACGGTCCAGGACGATCGCGACATCACCTGCGAGCTCTACATCAACAAGGGCCGGGGCTACGTCGAGTCGGAGCTGCACCCGACCGATCGCTCCTTCCCGGTCGACCTCGTCCGCATCGACGCCATCTACAATCCGGTCCGCCGCGCCAACTTCAGCGTGGCCGAGACCCGGGTTGGCCAGCGCACCGACTACGATCGTCTCACGGTCACCGTCGAGACCAACGGTACGGTCTCGCCCGAGGATGCCATTGCCTACGCCGCGGCGCTGGCCCAGGAACATTTCCGGCACTTCGTCGAGTTCGGCCGGGTACCTGCCGGTCGACCCGAGTCACTACCGGCCCCGGCCGGCGCCCAGCGCCTCCGGGAACGGCTGATCCGCAGCATCGACGACCTGGGTCTCTCGGTCCGGTCGCTCAACAGCCTCAAGAACAGCAACATCCGCACGCTGGGTGACTTGGTGAACTACACCGAGGAAGAACTGCTCAAGGTCAAGAACGTCGGGGAAAAAGCGCTCAAGGAAATCGGCGACCTGCTCCGCCAGCAGGACCTGAATTTCGGTATGCAGTTCGAGGAGGTCGATGGTGAGTTCCGGGTGGTCAGTCCCGGCACCCCGCCCTCCATGCAGGTCGGCGTTTCCGGAACCGAGGAAAGCTGATGCGCCACCAGGCCAAGGGGCGGCAGCTTTCCCGCACCAGCACTCATCGTCGCGCCATGCTCAACAACATGGCCGCCAGTCTGTTCCTGCATGACCGGGTCGTGACCACCGAGGCCAAGGCCAAGGAGCTCCGCCCCTTTGCCGAGAAGCTGATTACCCTGGCCCGCCGCGGTGATCTCCACGCCCGCCGGCTGGCCGGCCGCAGCCTCCGCGAGCGCGAGGCGCTGGCCCGGTTGTTCAGCGAGATCGGTCCGCGGTTCGCCGCTCGGCCCGGCGGCTATACCCGGATCCTCAAGCTGGGGCACCGCCCCGGCGATGGCGCCGATGTGGCGCGCATCGAACTGCTGGCGGAGTGACGTTGCCGCCGGCAGCCCGCAGCGGAAACGAAAGAAGGGGACCCGAGGGTCCCCTTTTTTATAACCTGTCTCCGGCCTTCATTTCACCGGGCCGGCCGGGCGGTTCAGCCCGCCTTCTTGATCTTGTTGCCCTTGAGGCACTGGGTGCAGACCCGGATTCGGCGCGGGGCGCCATCCTCCATTACCCGAACGGTCTGGAGATTGGGATACCAGCGCCGCTTGGTTCTATTGTTGGCGTGGCTGACATTGTTTCCGGTAGTCGGCCCTTTGCCGCAGGCAGTGCACACCCGAGCCATGACGTAACCCCTTCTGGAACGATGGATTGCGACCAGTTTTCGCAGCCCGAAAATATAGCGCGCCGCCGGGGATTCCACAACCGAGGACCGATCGGACCATGCCACGGGCATTAATCACCGGAGTGACCGGCCAGGACGGCTCCTATCTGGCCGAGCTGCTGCTGGCCAAGGGCTACGAGGTGGTGGGGATGGTGCGCCGCACCAGTCACCACAGCTTCGAGCGGATCGAGCACCTGCTTGGCCGGATGGAAATCGTCGCGGCCGACTTGCTGGATCAGCATTCGCTGACCCAGGTGATCGGCGAGACCAAACCGGACGAGGTCTATAACCTGGCGGCGCAGTCGTATGTGCCGACGTCGTGGACCCAGCCGGTGCTGACCGGCGAATTCACCGCGCTGGGCGTCACTCGGATACTCGAAGCCGTTCGGCTGGCCCATCCGGCCGCGAGATTCTACCAGGCCAGTTCGTCGGAGATGTTCGGCAAGGTGACCGAGACTCCGCAGTCCGAACAAACTTCGTTCTATCCGCGCTCGCCGTACGGGGTCGCCAAGGTCTATGGCCACTGGATCACGGTCAACTACCGTGAGTCCTACAACCTGTTTGCGGTGAGCGGCATCCTGTTCAATCACGAATCGCCGAGGCGCGGCCTCGAGTTCGTGACCCGGAAGGTCACCGACGGGGTGGCCCGCATCAAGCTGGGAATGAGCCGGGAATTGCGGCTGGGCAATCTCGATTCGCGGCGGGACTGGGGCTTTGCCGGAGACTATGTCGAGGCAATGTGGCGGATGCTGCAGCAGAAGGACCCCAAGGATTTCGTGATCGGGACCGGGGTCACCCACAGCGTGAAGGACCTGGTGGAAGCGGCCTTTCGTCATGTCGGTCTCGACTGGCAGACCCATGTCGTCCAGGACCCGAAATTTCTTCGGCCGGCCGAAGTCGATCTGCTGCTGGCCGATCCGGGCGCGGCCGAACGAGAGCTGGGATGGAAGCCGACGGTGGATTTCCGGTCACTGGTCACCATGATGGTCGACGCCGACCTGGCGCGGCTCAGTCGCTCCGCGTGAGAGTCCTGGTCACTGGGGCCGATGGGTTTGCCGGCAGCTGGCTGGTCCGGACGCTGTTGGCGGGCGGCCACCATGTCACCGGCACGGTGTTGTCGCTCGATGGCTCTGCCCGGGGGGGACTGACACCCGACGAGAGTGCCGCCGTCGACTGGCGCCAGCTGCAGTTCGGTGACACGGAGTCGGTCCGGGCGGCACTGGCGCCGGAGCGTGGCGGCTGGGAGGCCATCGTTCACCTGGCTGCCATCGCGTCATCCCGCCTTGCGGGTGAGGATCCCGGCCAGACCTGGAATGTGAATGCGGCTGGCACGGTGCGGTTGCTCGAGGCCATCGCGAGACTGATCGAAGGCGGTTTGGCCGATCCTCGGCTGCTCCTGGTTTCGACCGCCGAGGTCTATGGCCGCGGGGAAGGTGCCAGGCCCAGGGTCGAGACCGACCCGCTCGCGCCGCTGTCGGTCTACGCCTCGAGCAAGCTGGCGGCCGAGGTCGCGGTGCAGGAAACCGTCCGGCGTACCGGACTCCGGGCCATGATTGCGAGGGCCTTTCCCCACACCGGGCCGGGCCAGCAGGACATCTACGTCGCGCCCATTTTTCTCGGGAAACTGCGGGCTGCGGTGGCCCGCGGCGAGGACACCGTCGAAACTGGAACGCTCGAGACCATCCGGGATTTCCTCGATGTCCGCGACGTGGCCGCTGCCTACCTGGCCCTGCTGGAGCGGGGACAGGACGGCGAGACCTACAACGTGGCCAGCGGCCAGGGACAGACGCTGCAGGAAATGTTTGATATCCTGGCGCGGGTGGTGGGCGGCACGGTCCGCCCTGTGCCGGTGGCCAGCCAGATGCGCGCCTGGGATCTGCCGCACCTGGTGGGCGATGCCACCAAGCTCCGCGAGGCGACCGGGTGGTCGCCCCGATATTCCTTCGAGCAGACACTGACGGATCTGGCCCATGCCGAAGCGCACTGACCTCAAGTCCATCCTCCTGATCGGCTCCGGCCCCATCGTGATCGGGCAGGGTGCCGAGTTCGATTACTCCGGCACCCAGGCGGTCCGGGCGCTGAAGGAGGAGGGCTACCGGGTCATCCTGGTGAATTCCAATCCGGCCACCATCATGACCGATCCCGAAATTGCCGATCGGACCTACATCGAACCGGTGACGGCGGAGTGGGTGGCCAAGGTCATCGAGCGCGAACGCCCCGATGCGCTGCTCCCGACCATGGGCGGGCAGACCGCGCTCAACGTGGCCATGAAGCTGGCCGAGGATGGCACCCTGGCCCGGTTCGGGGTCGAATTGATCGGGGCCAACGAGCGGGCCATCCGGATCGCCGAGGACCGTCAGGAGTTTGCCCAGGCCATGCGCCGGATCGGGCTGGCCACACCGCCCGGGCGCACCATCACCACGCTCGAGGATGGCCTGGCGGTGGTCGAACAGGTCGGCTACCCGGCGATCATCCGGCCCTCGTTCACGCTCGGGGGCAGTGGCGGCGGGATTGCGTACAATCGCGCCGAGTTCGAGGCCCAGGTCCGCCGGGGGCTGGAGCTGTCGCCGGTGGGATCGGTGCTGGTGGAGCAGAGCATCATCGGCTGGAAGGAGTTCGAGCTCGAAGTCATGCGGGACGGCGCCGACAATGTGGTGATCGTCTGCTCGATCGAGAATCTCGACCCGATGGGTGTCCACACCGGCGACTCGATCACCGTGGCGCCGGCCATGACCCTGACCGATCGCGAGTACCAGGTCATGCGCGATGCGGCCATCCGGATCATTCGTGAAGTGGGTGTGGCCGCCGGTGGCTGCAACATCCAGTTCGCGGTGAGTCCGGTTGATGGCACCCAGTTCGTCATCGAAATGAACCCGCGGGTATCCCGCTCGTCGGCCCTGGCCTCCAAGGCCACCGGCTTTCCGATTGCCCGGATCGGCACCAAGGTGGCGGTCGGCTATACCCTCGATGAACTGCCCAACGACATCACCAGGACCACCCCGGCCTCATTCGAGCCCGTGCTCGACTACGTGGTGGTCAAGGTGCCCCGCTTTGCCTTCGAGAAGTTTCCCGCCGCCGATCCTCGGCTGACCACCCAGATGAAGTCGGTCGGCGAATCGATGGCCATCGGCCGGACCTTCAAAGAGGCGTTCCAGAAGGCACTCCGGGCCCTCGAGATCGACCGGCCGGGCTGGACCATCGGCGCCACGCCGACCGACGACCGGGTGGCGGATGTCCACATCGAGACGCTGCGCGCCGCGATCCGGACCCCGACGCCGGAGCGGATCTTTCAGGTCAAACGAGCGCTGCTGGCGGGGATCGGGGTCGAGGAAATTTCCGAGCTGACCGGCATCGATCCCTGGTTCACCGGCCAGCTGGCTGAGCTGGTGCAGGCCGAGCGGGACTGGACTGCCGCCACCGCCCGTGACGACCGGAGCCAGGCTGGGGCCCTGCGGCGGATGAAGCGCCTGGGCTTCTCCGATCGCCAGCTGGCGGATCTGCGTGGTGTGCCGGAAGCGGAGCTCCGGACCCTGCGCCACCGGCTCGGCATCAGGCCGGCGTACAAGACCGTGGACACCTGCGCCGGCGAATTCCCCTCGGCCACCCCGTATCTCTACTCCTGTTACGACGAGGAGACGGAGGTGGTGGCCAGCCCCCGGGAGTCGGTAATGATCCTGGGCAGCGGCCCCAACCGGATCGGCCAGGGGGTGGAGTTCGACTACTGCTGCGTTCGGGCGGCGCTTGCATTCCGCGAGCTGGGCTACCGGACCATCATGGTCAACTGCAACCCGGAGACGGTCTCGACCGACTTCGACGTCTCCGATGCGCTGTACTTCGAGCCGCTGACGCTCGAGGATGTGCTTGAAGTCATTCACGTCGAGAAGCCAATGGGGGTCGTGGTGCAGCTCGGGGGCCAGACGCCGCTCAAACTGGCCAAGGGGCTGGAAGCGGCCGGGGTCACGATCCTCGGCACCAGCCCGGAGGCAATCGACACTGCCGAGGACCGCAAGCGGTTCGAGGCCCTGGCCCGGGACCTCGGCGTCAACCAGCCGCCGTCCGGCACCGCCATGCTGCTCGAGGAGGCGCTCGCGGTTGCGGCCCGGATCGGTTATCCGGTCCTGGTCCGCCCCTCCTATGTCCTCGGCGGCCGCGGGATGCAGATCGTTTACGACAACGAGTCGCTGGCCGACTACTTCACCAGGGCCCTGCGGGTGGCGCCGGGGCATCCAGTGCTGATCGATCATTTCCTGGAGGATGCCTTCGAGGCCGACGTGGATGCCATCTGTGACGGCACCCGGTGCGTCATCGGCGGCGTCATGCAGCATATCGAGGACGCCGGTATTCACTCGGGCGATTCGGCCTGCGTGATGCCGCCCTATCTGATCGACGACATCCTGGTCGAACAGATGAAGACCCATACCCGCGCCTTTGCGCTCAAGCTGGGTGTGATCGGGCTGATCAACGTGCAGTACGCCATCAAGAATGGCGTGGTGTATGTGCTGGAGGTCAATCCGCGCGGCTCTCGTACCATTCCATTCGTGGCCAAGACCACCGGGGTACCACTGGCCGGCATGGCGGCGGCGGTCATGGTGGGCCGGACGCTGGATGCGCTGGGGCTGCAGGACGATCCGGCCCATCCCTACGTCGCGGTCAAGGAAGCGGTGTTCCCGTTCAGCAAATTCCCTGGCGTGGATCTGGTGCTGGGACCCGAGATGCGTTCGACCGGTGAGGTGATGGGCATCGCGGACTCGTTCGGGATGGCCTTTGCCAAGGCCCAGATCAGCGTGGACGGAGCATTACCGCTGCAGGGCAAGGTCTTCATCACCGTCAACGACGACGACAAGGTCAACGCCGTGCCGATTGTGCGGCGATTGCACGAGATGGGTTTCGAAATCCTGGCCACCGAGGGCACCTCGCGGCACCTGCGCAGCCGGGGCATTCCGACCCGCCGGATCCTCAAGGTCTATGAGGGGCGCCCGAACGCAATCGACCTGCTGCTGTCCGGCGAAATTCAGCTGCTGATCAATACCCCGCTCGGCAAACTGACCCAGCAGGATGATTACCAGATCCGCCAGGCGGCGCTGCAGCACCGGGTGCCCTATACCACGACCCTCTCGGCGGCCTCGGCGGCATGTGACGCCATCATCGCGCTCCGGAGCCGGGTCGGCAGTGTCCGTTCGCTGCAGGAATGGCACGAGCTCAGCCGCGAGTTCGCGGCCCAGGAGGCGCGTTGACCGCTCGCGACCACGGCTTTGTCGCCCGGTTGAAGCAATTGGTGCGGGGCGAGGTGCGTGAAGCGGAACTGCTGGCGCGCTACTCGACCTACCGGATCGGCGGACCGGCCACGGTCGTGCTGGCGGCTGATCCGGCCGATGTCGAAGCGGCGCTGGCCGTGGTCCGCGATTTTGGTGCATCCTGCCTGGTGCTGGGACTGGGATCCAACATGCTGCTGCCGGATGACGGTCTGGACGCCCTGGTCATCCGGATGGGCAAGGGAATCGATCGGATCGATTCCGACGGCGCCATCTGGCGCCTCGGGGCCGGCCTCCCCGCGCCGCTGGCAGCCCGGAAAACCGCCGGGGCCGGGTGGGGCGGTCTGCACAAGATGGTCGGGGTGCCGGGCTCGGTGGGCGGCGGTGTGTTCATGAATGCCGGGTGTCACGGCGCCAGCTGGTCCGATGTGGTGCGCAGCGTGACGGTTGCGCTGGCGGGCGGTGGCATCGAAGTCCGGCCCCGTCATGATCTGCAGTTTGCCTATCGGCAGAGCGGGCTCGAGGGGGCGGTGGTTCTCGAAACTGAAGTCGAACTCCACGCCGAGTCGGCGGCCAGGCTCACCGAAGAGGTCAACGACCTGTTCCGATGGCGGCAGGAGGGCACCCCGTTCAACCGGCCCTGCTGCGGCAGCGTGTTCCAGAACCCTGCCCAGGCCCCGGCCGGGGCCGATGGCCGACCGATGACCGCGGGACGGCTGATCGAGGCAGCCGGACTCAAGGGATACCGTGCCGGTGGCGCGGAGGTGTCGACTCTCCATGGCAATTACATCATTAATACCGGCGGGGCCACTGCCGCCGACGTCCGCCGAGCCATTGATGAGGTCCGGGCCACCGTGCTGACCCGCTTTGGTGTCCGGCTCGAAACCGAAGTGAAGCTGATCCGGGCGGACGGCACCGCCCTGCCTGCCTCCGGCCATCCGGGCCATTGAGCCCCAGGAACCGATGAGCGACTTCTTCGTCCACCCCTCGAGCTTTGTGGATGCGGGCGCCGTGATCGGCGCTGGCACCAAGATCTGGCATTTCAGTCACATCATGGCGGGTGCCGTGATCGGCGAGCGCTGCAACCTGGGCCAGAATGTGGTGGTCATGTCGGGCTCGACGCTGGGCAATAACGTGAAGGTGCAGAACAACGTGTCGATCTACGAGGGAGTCATCCTCGAGGACGATGTGTTCTGCGGCCCCAGCTGCGTGTTCACCAACGTGATGAACCCGCGCAGTCATGTATCCCGCAAGCACGAGTACCGGGAAACCCGAATCGGGCGCGGGGCCTCGATCGGTGCCAACGCCACCATCATCTGCGGGGTCACGCTGGGCCAGTATGCCTTTGTCGGGGCCGGGGCTGTCGTCACCCGGAGCGTCCCGGCCTTTGCGCTGGTGGTCGGCAGCCCGGCCCGGCAGATCGGCTGGATGTGCCAATGCGGCGAGCGACTGGTGCTGCAGCAAGGGTCAGCGCGATGCGGGGTCTGTGGCGCGTCCTATCGTGAAGCGGGAGCGGAGCTTACGATGATTGACCCACCCTCACGCATCGACTAGTTTTCCGGCCTGTCTGGAGCCGTGGCGCCCGGGCCTGCGTGGGGCGGGCGCTTCTTGTTTTCCGGTATTTCTCCTGAACTGTTGAGGCAGGCCGTGAAGGTCCCGATGCTCGATCTGGTCGCGCAGCACGCATCGATTCGCGATGAGATGCTCCAGGCCGTGACCGCGGTAGTCGAACGCCAGGGCTTTATCATGGGCGCCGAAGTAGTGGCGCTGGAAGAGGCAGTGGCCAGACTCAGCCAGACCCGCTTTGCCGTCGGCTGCGCCAGCGGTACCGACGCCCTGCTGCTGCCACTCCGCGCCCTTGGGCTCAAGCCCGGCGATGAGGTCATCACTCCTTCGTTCACCTTCTTTGCCACCGCCGGCGCCGTCCACAATGCCGGCGCCCGCCCGGTCTTCGTCGATATCGAACCCGACAGCTACAACATCGATCCGGCCGCCATCGAAGCGGCCATCACTCCGCGGACCCGCGCCATCATCCCGGTCCACCTGTTCGGCCAGATGGCGGCGCTGGATCGGATCATGCCCATCGCCAGGAAGCACGGCCTGGCGGTCATCGAGGATGCGGCCCAGTCGATCGGCTCCCGCCGCAGGATTGATGGCACCTGGCGGATGAGTGGTGAAGTGGGCACCTGCGGCACCCTGTCGTTCTTTCCGAGCAAGAACCTGGGCGGCTGGGGCGATGGCGGCATGATCGTGACCCAGGACGAGGCCTTCGCGGCCCGGCTCCGGACCGAGCGGCTGCACGGCGGCAGCCAGCAGTATTATCACGATGATGTGGGTCTCAACAGCCGGCTCGATACGCTGCAGGCGGCGGTCTTGCTGGCCAAGCTGCCCCACCTGGCCGGCTGGAGTGAGGCGCGCCGGCGCAACGCCGCCCGCTACACCGCTGCCTGGTCCAGGGGGCCGGTCCGTCCTCCGGTGACCGACTCGGCCAACGAGCACATCTACAACCAGTACACCATCCGGGCGCCGCGGCGTGATGCACTGCAGAAGCACCTGCAGGCCTCAGGCATCGGCTGTTCGATCTACTACCCATTGCCGCTTCACCTCCAGCCCTGCTTTGCCTACCTCGGCTATCAGCAGGGTCGGCTGCCAGTCTCAGAACAGGCGGCCCAGGAAGTGCTCTCGCTCCCGGTATATCCTGAACTGTCGATCAGTCAGCAGGATGCCGTGATCGACGCGGTCAATCGGTTCTATGCCTAAAGGAATCACGATGTCTCTCGAGCAGGACCTCCTCAAGAAGGCCGAGAAGCGGGAAGCGCTGTTCGGCATCATTGGCCTGGGTTATGTCGGGTTGCCGCTCGCCATTGAACTGGTGAATGCCGGATTCAGCGTGCTGGGCCACGATGTGAGCAAGCGCGTCGTCGACCTGCTGAATGCCGGCAAGTCGCACATCAAGGACATCACCGATGCCCAGGTGGCGGCGGCGATCAAGTCCGGCCGATTCTCAGCCACCACCGATGCGGCCCGACTGTCCGAGCCGGACGCCATCTCGATCTGCGTGCCGACCCCGCTGTCGAAGTTCAAGGACCCGGACATGAGCTACATCGTCGCGGCCACGGAGGCGGTGCGCCGCACGCTCCGGAAGGGCCAGGCGATCATCCTCGAGAGCACCACCTATCCCGGCACGACCCGGGAGGTGATGCTGCCGGCACTGGAAGGCACCGGGCTGGTGGTCGGCCAGGATTTTTTCCTGGCCTTCAGTCCCGAGCGGGTCGATCCCGGCAACACCAAGTTCGGCACCCGCAACACCCCGAAGGTGGTGGGTGGCATCACGCCGGCCTGCGCCAGGGTGGCCTGCGCGCTGTACCAGCCCGCCATCGAGACCCTGGTCCCGGTCTCAACCACCGAGGCGGCCGAGCTGGTCAAGTTGCTGGAGAACACCTTTCGATCGGTGAATATCGGCCTGGTCAACGAGATGGCCATCGTCTGCGACAAGCTGGGCGTCGACGTCTGGGAAGTGATCGAGGCCGCCGCCACCAAGCCGTTCGGCTTCATGAAATTCCTGCCGGGCCCCGGGCTTGGCGGTCACTGCATCCCGATCGACCCGCACTACCTCGCCTGGAAGATGCGCGGGCTGAACTACAAGACCCGGTTCATCGACCTGGCCGGCGAGGTCAACACCGAAATGCCGGTGTTCTGGGTCCGCAAGGTGGCCGAGGTGCTCAACAACCTCGGGAAAGCGGTCAAGGGCGCCAAGGTGCTGATGCTGGGTGTGGCCTACAAGAAGGACATCGACGATGTACGCGAGAGCCCGGCGTTTGACATCATCCGCCTGCTGGAGCAACAGGGTGCATCCGTGACCTATCATGATCCTCATGTGGCCCGGTTCGAAGAGGGCGAACATCGGATGGAATCGGTGGCCCTCACCGAGGCGGCCGTCAAGGCCTCGGATTGTGTCATGATCGTCACCGACCACAGCGGAGTGGACTATCCGCTGGTCCGGCGGGCGGCCAGGGCCATCGTCGACACCCGGCACGTCCTGGCCAAGGTCCCCGCATGAAGGTCGCCATCATAGGCAGCGGTTACGTCGGGTTGGTGGCCGGCGCCTGCCTCGCCGAGACCGGCAACGACGTGGTCTGCGCCGATATCGATGCCGGAAAAATCGCGCGGCTCAAGGTCAACGACGTCCCGATCTACGAGCCGGGCCTCGAGCCGATGATCGCGCGGAACCAGGCTGAAGGTCGGCTGACCTTCAGCACCGACATTGCGGCCTCCGTGGCGGCGGCCCGGGTGGTCTTCATCGCGGTGGGAACTCCACCTGGGGAAGACGGGTCGGCCGACCTGCAGCACGTGCTGGCGGTGGCCCGGACCATCGGGCGCAACATGAATTTCCCCAAGGTGGTCATCACCAAGTCGACGGTGCCGGTGGGCACCGCCGAGCGGGTGCGCGCCGCCATCCAGGGCGAGACGAAGTCGGCGTTTTACGTCTGCTCCAACCCCGAATTCCTGAAGGAGGGGGCGGCCATCGAGGACTTCATGAAACCGGACCGGGTGGTCGTCGGTGTCGATTCCGATGAGGCACGCGAGGCGCTCGGTGAGCTCTATGCCCCCTTCGTGCGGACCGGCAACCCGATCCTGTTCATGGACATCCCCTCGGCCGAGGTCACCAAGTACGCGGCTAACGCGATGCTGGCCACCCGGATCTCGTTCATGAACCAGGTCGCCGAATTCTGTGAACGGGTGGGCGCCGATGTCCAGGATGTCCGTCGCGGGATCGGAACCGATCGCCGGATCGGCTCGGCCTTTCTCTTTCCGGGTCCCGGCTACGGTGGCTCCTGTTTCCCCAAGGACGTCAAGGCCTTTATCAAGACCGCCAGCGATCTCAAGCTGGAGTTCGACCTGCTCGACGCCGTCGAACGCGTCAACGATCGACAGAAGCTGGTGCTGCTGCAGAAGACCCAGAAAGCACTCGGAGCCGATCTCAAGGGCAAGACGGTCGCGGTCTGGGGTCTGGCCTTCAAGGCCGAGACGGACGACATGCGCGAGAGTCCATCGATTCCCCTGATCCAGGGGCTGCTGGCCGCCGGTGCCCGGGTCCAGGCCCACGATCCCAAAGCAATGGAAACCGCTCGCGAGGTGTTCGGTGACAGCGTCGTCTACGGCGCCGATCCCTATAGCGCGCTGCAGGGAGCCGAGGCCCTGGTCATCGTGACCGAATGGCTGGTGTACCGTAATCCTGATTTTGCCCGGATGAAATCACTGCTGGCCCGTCCGCTGGTGCTCGATGGTCGCAATCTGTTCGACCCTGCCCGGATGGCGGCCCAGGGGTTCGAATATCACGGCATCGGCCGGCGCGTCGCGTGAGAGTCCTCGTGACCGGTGCGGCCGGATTCCTGGGTTCTCACCTGACCGATCGTTTTCTTGCCGATGGGCACCATGTCATCGGGATCGACAATTTTTTGACTGGATCGCCGGACAACCTGGCGCACCTGGCCGGGAATCCACGATTCAAGTTCATCCAGCAGGACGTGACCGAGTTCATGTATGTCGAAGGCCCCCTCGACGGGGTCCTGCATTTTGCCTCGCCGGCCAGCCCGATCGACTATCTCGAGTTGCCGATCCAGACCCTGAAGGTTGGTTCGCTCGGGACCCACAAGGCGCTGGGGCTGGCCAAGGCCAAAGGAGCGCGGTTTTTCCTGGCCTCGACGTCAGAGGTCTACGGTGATCCGCAGGTCCATCCCCAGACCGAGAGCTATTGGGGGCATGTGAATCCGGTCGGCCCGCGCGGCGTCTATGATGAGGCCAAGCGCTTCGCTGAGGCGTTGACCATGGCCTATCACCGGTTTCACAAGGTCGACACTCGCATCGTCCGGATCTTCAACACCTACGGACCGCGGATGCGGCCCGGCGATGGCCGGGTGGTCTCGAACTTCATCGTCCAGGCCCTGCGCGGGGAGCCGCTGACGGTCTACGGCGATGGCACCCAGACCCGCTCATTCTGCTTTGCCAGCGATTTGATCGACGGCATCGTGCGGCTGTTCCACAGTGACCGGGTCGATCCGACCAACGTCGGCAACCCGTACGAGTTCACGGTCCGGCAGCTGGCCGAAGAGGTGCTCCGGCAGACCGGGTCGAAGTCGGTGATCGAGGCGCGCCCGCTGCCAACCGACGACCCGAAGGTGCGCCAGCCCGATATCACGATTGCCCGCCGGGTGCTGGGATGGGAACCGCAGATCCAGCTCGAAGAAGGGCTCCGCCGCACCATTGCGTTCTTCCGGGAGGCCGTCGCGGTCTAGCACCGGGCGGTCCCCGTCCCCGGATGGAGGACACCATGCGACACATGCGGGTGAGCGGTCATCATCTGATCGACCAGGCGCGCGAGCGCTTTGCCCTGCAGGACTACTATGGCGCCATTCACCTGCTGGAAGAGGTGAAGCAGGCGGGCCGGCCATTCGCCGACGTGGAACACCTGCTCGGATTGAGCCAGGCGCTGCTGGGCCGTCCCGAACTGGCCCTGGGTCATTTCGAGGAGGCGCTGCGGCTCAATCCGCGCTACATCGAGGCCCATATCCACCGTGGCCTGATGCTGACCGAGCTGGGCCGCACCGAAGAGGGTGAGGAGGCCTTTCGCCTGGCCTCGGTGTGCAACATGCCGGTCGAGGGCGGACTGCCGCCGCATATCGTGGCACAGCTGGCCAACCGGCACGCCGAACTCGCCGAGGCGTACGCCGAGGTCGGTCACCTGGCCGAGGCCATCGAGCAGTATCGCCGGGCCACCGAACTGGCCCCGACATTTGCGGACCTCCGCTATCGGATGGCGCGGCTGATGCTCGAGGAGGGCCGCACCCTGGCCGCCCGTGAGGAGCTCGAAAAAGTGGTTGCCGACCGGCCCAACTTCGTCGACGCCATCGCGGCGCTGGGACTGGCGCATTATCTGTCGGGCGATGCCGCCGGCGCCGGGGCGCTGTGGAAGGATTGTCTTTCCGATCGTCCCAGCAACGCCAGAATCGAGGCCTACCTCGGCATGCTGGAGCGGGCCGAATCGTGAATTGCCGGGCGGGACTGGGTCTGTTGCTGCTGGTGGCCGGGTGCCTGCGTGCCGCCACCGATCACGAGCAGCTTGGAGACGCCGCCTACGCCAAGGGCGCCTATGCCGACGCGCTGGCTGAATACCGCGCAGGCGCGAGGACCAGTCCCACGCCCACGCTGGAAGCCAAGATCGGGCTCACCGCGCTGCACGTCCCTTCGCTGCGGGACGCGGCGGAGGCCTATCAGACATTGGCGGCGTCCGATCGCTCTCGATCCGATGAGGCCGCGACCGGCCTGGTGCTGACGGCGCGGGCTGCCGAACGGAGCGCCGATACGGTGGCGCTGAGGCAGGCACTCGACGGTCTGCGGACCCTGGCGCCCGACCGGGCCAGTGGCCAGACCGCGCTCAGTCTGATTCGGGCTGGCAAGCTCGATCCGCCGGAAGTAGTGGCGCTGATGCCGGCAGCCCTGGCTGCGGCCCGAGACGGCGGATCGATCGACACCCTGCTGCTGGCCTACGGTCAGGCGCTGCGGGTCACTACCGCATGTGAAGAGGGGGCCGCCGTTTTCCGGACGGCCTACCGGCGAGTCCAGGACGCCGGCGCCCGGAACCGGGCGGTGAACGGACTGGCCGGATGTGCCCTGCAGCTCGGAGAAGAAGCGTTGACGCTCAAGAAGGCCGACCAGGCCGCCGATTGGTTCCAGACCGTCGTCCAAGTGGATTCCACCACCCCGACCGGTCGCCGCGCGCTGCTGGGCCTGGGGCACGCCCGGGAAGCACAGGGAGACCTGGTGGCCGCGGTCATCTCCTACCAGCGGGCCATGGGATCCGATTCGGTGGCCGATTCCCTCAGCCTCGTGGCCCGGGCGCGGGTGTCAGCCATCGGTTCCGCCCAGCCCACCGATTCAACCACCGGGAGCAGGCCGTGAAGAAGCTCATGGCTGCGGCGCTGCTGCTGGCTGCCACCGGCTGCCATCACCGTACCCGGGTGCACAACACCGTCGATCCGGAAAACGCCTTGGCGCTGACGGCGCCCCCGGGACAGATCGACAGCATCTGGCGCCTGGCACTCCGTGAGGTCCGGCTCGGTCGTTGGAGCAAGGTGTCGACCAAGCTCGAGCGGGTGACGCTCGAGTTCCCTCCCGGCGATCCCCGCATCGTCCAGGCCCGATTCTATCTCGGCGAGGCCCAGTTTGCGCTCGGGGATCAGCTGGCCGCGGCCCGTGAGTTCCGCCGGGTGTCGGATGAGACTCCCAACGATCCGCTGGCTCCGATTGCCTTGCTTCGGGCCGGTGATGCCTATGCCGACCTGTGGCGCAAGCCTGAACTCGATCCGACCTACGCGCAGACCGCGATTTCCACGTACCAGGAGCTGTCCAACCGCTATCCCGGCTCTGATGCGGCCACCCGGGCGCGGGAGCAGGTCGACTATCTGCAGGGACGGTTTGCCTATAAGCAATACCGGGCGGCGCTCTATTATTACCGGCTCAAGGCCTACGATTCCGCAATCCTGTACCTGAAGGATGTGGTCGCCACCTACCCGCGCAGCGAGATCGCGCCGGAGGCGCTGATCACGCTGATCTCGGCGTACCAGAAGCTGGGATATGTGGAGGATGTGAAGGAAACCTGCGGGTACCTCCGGCGATTCCATCCCAGCGCGCCAAGGATTGACGAGGCGTGTCCGCTCGAGGGCGCCGGGCCCTCCTGACGCGATGATTGGCCTGCTGGGCGGTTCGTTCGACCCGATTCATCACGGTCATCTGCTGGCGGCCCAGTCTCTGTACGAGTCGCTGGAATTGAGCGCGGTCTGGCTGGTGCCGGCCGGACAGCAGCCGTTCAAGGCCGGGATGCACGCCGCGTCAGCGGAGGACCGCGCCGCCATGGTCGGGCTGGCCATTGAGGGGGTGCCGCATTTTAAGCTCGAGCGGATGGAGCTGGAACGGCCTGGTCCGTCCTATACCGTGGATACGCTTCAGGCCCTGAGGTCGCGGCTGCCAGGCCAGCGTTTCGCGCTGCTGGTTGGCGCCGATGCCGCGCAGGAGCTACCCCAGTGGCACCAGGCGGATGCGTTGCCCGGGCTGGCCGAGGTCATCGCCTTTGGGCGGGGCGGCCAGCTGGCCGGGCCGCATCCGCTGGTGAGCAGGCAGGTGGAAGTACCGGTGGTACAGATTTCGGCGACGGAAATTCGCCGGCGGGTCGCCGGGGGACGGTCGATCCGCTATTGGTTGCCCGAGGCCGTGGCGCAGTACATCGCGCGGCGCGGGCTGTATCGAAAGACAGAGGCATGATCAACAAAGTCATCTCCGCGGTCCTTGGGACGCGGTTCGATCGGGAAATGAAGAAGATCCGCCCCATCGTCGCCGAGATTCACCGGCACGAGGTGCGGCTCAAGCCACTGCCCGACGCGGAGATCCAGGGCCAGACGGCCCGGTTCCGCGCCCGGCTCCACGAGCTGACCGGTCCGACGCTCAAGGAGCTGGAAGAGGTCCGGGCCGCCAAGCACGCCTGCCCCGATCCGGATGAACGGGACCAGCTCGAGGAAAAATCCCAGCAGCTCGACGAGGCCTTCCGCAAGCAGCTGGCGGTCGGACTCGATGCGCTGCTGCCCGAGGCCTTTGCCACCCTGCGTGAGGCCTGCCGGCGTCTGCTGGGCAGCACGGTGATGGTCACCGGTCAGGAACTGACCTGGGACATGGTGCCGTATGACGTCCAGCTCATCGGCGGCATCGTGCTGCACCAGGGCAAGATCGCCGAGATGGCCACCGGCGAAGGCAAGACCCTGGTCGCGACGCTGCCGCTGTATCTCAACGCCCTGGCCGCTCGCGGCACCCACCTTGTCACCGTCAATAACTACCTGGCGCGCCGTGACTCGCAGTGGATGGGCCACGTGTATGCCTGGCTGGGGCTGACGGTCGCCTGTCTCGATGACACCGAGCCGTCGTCGCCGGAGCGGTTTGCGGCGTATCGGGCGGACATCACCTACGGGACCAACAACGAATTCGGTTTCGACTATCTGCGGGACAACATGGTGTTCACGCTCCAGCAGCGGGTCCAGCGTGAGCACGCCTATGCCATCATCGACGAGGTCGACTCGATCCTGATCGATGAAGCCCGCACCCCGCTGATCATCTCCGGGCCGGTCGGCACCGAGGTCGATGACAAGTATGCCGAGTTCAATCGCCAAGTGGCGGAACTGGTCCGGAAGCAGACGGCGGTGGTGAACACCCTGCTGGCCGAGGGGGAGCCACTGATCGGCGATCCCAAGACCCTGCCGCAGGGTGCCATCAAGCTCTACCTGGCCCAGCTCGGCATGCCCAAGAACAAGCGGCTGCTCAAGCTGCTCAACGAATCGGGTGTCAAGCAGGCCGTCCAGCGGGTCGAGCTCGATGTCATCGGCGATCGCAAGCTCCCGACCCGCCAGCAACAGCTCCGTGATTTCGAAGAGCCGCTCTATTTCGTACTTGACGAAAAGGGCCACAGCGTCCACCTGACCGACCGCGGTTCTGCCGCCATGTCCCCCGAGGATCCGGAGCTGTTCCTGGTGCCGGATATTTCCGAGGCGTTCCTGAGGATCGAGCGTGATCCCGAGTTGACGCCGGCGGCCAGGCTCACCGCCCGGCGCGAGCTCGAATCGGAGTACGCCATCAAGAGTGAAAAGCTCCACATCATCCACAAGCTGCTCCAGGCCCACGCCCTGTACGAGAAGGAAGTGGATTACCTGGTCCAGGACGGGGCGGTGCTGATCGTCGATGAGTTCACCGGACGGTTGATGTCCGGTCGCCGCTGGGCGGATGGATTGCATCAGGCGGTCGAAGCCAAGGAGGGGGTCCAGGTCAAAGGGGAGACTCAGACCCTGGCCACCATCACGATCCAGAACTACTTCCGGATGTACGACAAGCGCGCCGGAATGACGGGCACCGCCGAAACCGAAGAGCAGGAATTCTTCGATATCTACAAGATGGATGTCGTCGTCATTCCGACCAACCGGCCGGCGGCAAGGAAGGACCAGGACGACCGGATCTACAAGACCCGGCGCGAGAAGTACATCGCGATCGCGGATGAGGTGGAGCGACTGCACAAGCTGGGACTGCCGGTCCTGATCGGGACCGTGAACGTCGATGTGTCCGAGACCTTGTCCCGCCAGCTCAAGCGCCGCGGGCTCACCCACGAGGTCCTCAACGCCAAGTATCACCAGCGGGAGGCCGAGATCGTGGCCGGGGCCGGGCAGAAGGAAGCCATCACGATCGCCACCAACATGGCGGGCCGCGGTACCGACATCAAACTGGGCGCCGACCTCGACCTCACGGCCGAGGAAGCCGGGCTGCAGATCATCGGCACCGAACGCCACGAGTCGCGCCGGATCGATCGCCAGTTGCGCGGCCGCTCCGGCCGCCAGGGCGACCCCGGCCAGACTGTCTTCTTCCTCTCGCTCGAAGACGACCTCATGCGGCTGTTCGGCTCCGACCGGATTGCCAAGCTGATGGACATGGCCGGTCACCAGGAGGGGGACGTGATCAGCCACCCGCTGGTCACCCGGAACATCGGCCAGGCCCAGAAACGGGTCGAGCTGCAGAACTTCGAGGCTCGCAAGCGGCTGCTGGAATATGACGACGTGATGAACCAGCAGCGCGACGTGGTCTACTCCCAGCGGAAATTCGCCCTCGAGAAAGGCGAGGAGCTGACCGCCGAATCGATCCGGATGGTCGAGAACGCGCTGGTCAGCCTGGTGGAAGCCCAGCTGGCCGACATCCGCTCGCCCCAGGATTACGACCGTCCGGCACTGCACAGCGAACTGCTGATGCAATACATGGTTTCGGTGCCGTCGATCCTCGAGCCGGCCCAGACGCCCGATCGTGAATCCATCCGGGCCGCCGCGCATGCCGAGGGTCAGGCCACCTTCAAGCGCAAGCGCGAGTACCTCGAGGAGTTTGGCCGGACGGTGGGTGTGCCGGACGTGTACCAGCAGGTGCTGAGCAATGTGATGCTCGCGGCCCTGGACGAGAAGTGGAAGGATCATCTCTACGACCTCGACCACCTCAAGAGCGCAATTCACTTCCGGGGCATCGGGCAGCGGGACCCGCTGGTCGAATACAAGCGCGAGGCCTTCGAGATGTTCGAAGACCTGATGCGTGATATCCATGCAACCTTTGCCGAGCGTTTCCTCAAGATCCAGGTCTCGGCTGAAGCACCTCGGCCACCGGCGCCACCGCCACCACCCCGGGGTCCGGTCACCGAATCGTCGCGGGCCAATGAAATGATGCCCGGTGCCGCACCCGATGCCCCGCCTGCGCCGAGGCCTCGGCCCTCCGTCCGGCTTCCGGGTGCCCCCATGACCCCGCCCCCACTCGGCGGTGCGCCGGTCGGACGCAATGATCCGTGTCCCTGTGGATCAGGCAAGAAATACAAGAAGTGCCACGGGGCGGGCGCCTGAGACCAGGGCGCCTGAGGTCAGTGGTCCCGGCGCCCCTTCGAGTCATCGACTCGAAGGGGCGCCGCACATTTGCGGCCGCTTGCCGCCTGCGGGGTGATAGCCGGAGTGCCAGGACTGCCGTGTTGCGTTGCGGGGTTGGCTGCTGCGTTGAAATGGTAGGGTGAATTGAGCCGGCAGACGCTAGGATGGAGGGTGCCTGCTACCGACTTTCCGGCTCCCGGCCATGATCGGCCTCGCGAACGCCTCTGGGCCCTGGGCCCTGATGCGTTGACGGCCGCGGAACTCCTCGCCATCCTCCTAGAGACGGGCGGCGGCGGCCGGTCGGTCCAGGAACTCTCGGCTCATGTGCTGGCAGAGGCGGGTGGTTCGCTCAGGACTCTGGCGGCTCGTCCGCGGGCCGAACTGTTGCGGGCCACGGGTATCGGGCCGGCCAAGGCCGCCCGGCTTTGCGCGGCTTTTGAGCTGGCTTCCCGACTGGTGACCGAGGCCCGGCCGACACTGCCCCGGATCCGGGAACCGCAGGATGTCGTGGGTCTGCTGGGTCCTCGACTCCGGGATCTGGAGGTCGAGGAGTTTCACCTGCTGGCACTGGATAGCCAGAGTCAGGTCCGGCGCCAGGTTTTGGTCACCCGCGGCCTGCTCAACAGCTCGCTGGTCCACCCGCGCGAGGTGTTCCGGGCGGCCATCGCCGAGGCGGCGGCCGGCATCATCGTGGTGCACAATCACCCGAGCGGGGATCCGTCGCCATCGCCCGAAGACCGGGCCGTCACCCGGCAGCTGTCCGAGGCTGGACGCCTGCTTGATGTACCATTGTACGACCACGTCATCGTCGCCGGAGATCGTTTCGTGAGCTTTGCCGCCGCCGGTCTGCTGTGACCGGCACCCTGCCCGATGTCGCCCCGGAATTCCGGGCGCTGCTGGGGCGCTACGCCGATCGGCTCGATCTGGAGCTGATCGACAAGGCGCTCCGCTTCAGCACGGAGGCCCACCGGGGCCAGAAGCGGAAGTCGGGTGAGGATTTCATCACCCACAGCATCGCGGTGGCCAGCACCCTGGTCGAACAGCTGCCCGACACCACTTCGATCGTGGCCGCCCTGCTCCACGATGTGGTGGAGGACTCACCGGTCCGCGGCGAGGATATTTCCCGCGAGTTCGGCACCGAAATCGCCGGCATCGTTGACGGTCTCACCAAGATCTCCTCGCTGACCTTCCGGTCGACGGCCGAGGAACAGGTCGAGAATTACCGCAAGCTGCTTCTGTCGGTAGCCAAGGATGCCAGGGTCATCATCATCAAGCTGGCCGACCGGCTGCACAACATGCGGACCCTGGAACATCTGGCCCCCGAGAAGCGCAGCCGGATCGCCACCGAAACCCGGGAGATCTACGCGCCGCTGGCGCATCGGTTCGGCATGGCCGGGATCAAGGCCGAACTTGAGGACCTGGCATTCCGGTTTCTCGAGCCTGAGGAGTACGCCGCGCTGGTCCGGACGGTGGCCAGCCGCCGGGCCGAGCGGGAACAGCTGATCCTGAGGCTCCGGACTCCGCTGGAATACGAGCTCAAGCGGGCCGGGATCGAGTGGTTCGAGTTGACCGGCCGACCCAAGCACCTGTGGTCGATCTGGCAGAAAATGAAGCGGCGCCAGAAGCCGTTCGAGGAAATCTACGACCTGATGGCCATCCGGGTCCTGGTCAAGACCGTGCCCGACTGCTATCACGTCCTCGGCATCATTCACCACAACTGGACCCCGATCCAGGAGCGGTTCAAGGACTACATCGCGAGTCCCAAGTCGAACGCCTACCAGTCGCTGCATACCACCATCTTCGGTCCCGGCGGCCAGCTGTTCGAAGTCCAGATGCGGACGCTCGAAATGCACCGCACGGCGGAGTTTGGTATCGCGGCCCACTGGCTCTACAAGTCCGACGGCAGCAAGCCCGATGAGCTCGATCAGCACTTCACCTGGTTCCGCCAGCTGATGGAGCTGCAGCAGGACACCCACTCGCCGGAAGAATTCCTCGAGTTCCTCAAGGTGGACCTGTACCAGGACGAGATCTTCGTCTTCACCCCCCGGGGCGACGTGAAGCGGCTGCCCCGCGGTGCCACCCCGATCGATCTCGCCTTCATCGTGCACACCGAAGTCGGGCTGCGCTGCCAGGGCGCCCGGATCAACGGCCGGATCGCGCCGCTGCATCGCGAGCTGCGCAACGGCGACACGGTCGAAATCCTGACTGGACCGAACGCCCGCCCCAGCCGGGACTGGCTGAGCCACGTCCACACCGCCCGGGCCCGTCACAAGATCAAGCAGTGGATCCGCCACGAGGAAGAACAGACCAGCCGCACCCTCGGCAAGGAAATCCTCGCCCGGGAACTCAAGCGGCGCCGCCTCGAGCTGCCGCTGGAGCCGGAGCTGGACCGCGCGGCCGTGGGACTGGGCCTGGCCGATGCCGCCGGTCTCGAGGTGGCGGTCGGGCGGGGAGACATGGCCATCGGCCAGATCATGCGGGCGCTGTTTCCCGAGCTCCCCCAGGATGCCCTCCAGGAACCCAAGCCAGGTGTCTTCGGCCGGGTGCTCGACCGGCTCCGCCTGGGGCGGGGGATCAAGATCCAGGGTGTGGACGGCCTGATGGTGCGTTATGCCCAGTGCTGTCAGCCGGTCCCCGGGGATTCAGTGATCGGGTACGTCACTCAGGGCAGGGGCGTCTCGATTCACCGGGTCGACTGCCCCAATCTGCTGACCCTGAATGAAAGCGGGCGGCGAGTCGAGATCGACTGGAAGGAGGTCGAGGGAGAGGCCTTCACCGTGGCGCTCGAGGTCAACGGCGAGGACCGCCGCGGCCTGTATGCCGACCTGATGGAAGCCGTCAGTCAGAGCGGCACCAACATCAAGGGCGCTGACATCAGTTCGAAGGACGGCACCATGTTCGGCAAGATCTTCGTGGAGGTCGACAACCTGCCGCATCTCAGCAAGGTCATGAAGGCCATCCGCCGGGTCAAAGGGGTGGCCGAGGTCGAGCGGCGTGATGCACCGGGGCCTCCCAAGTCGCGCGAGAGTTGACGCCCGCCGAGGCTGCCGTACCTTCCCGCCTCCCGATAACCCTGACCCTGGTCCCGATGCCCGGACACTGGCTGCTCAAGACGGAACCCTCCACCTACTCGTTCGAGCAACTCGAAACAGAGGGTCGCACGACCTGGGACGGGGTCAGGAATAACCTGGCCCTGATGCACCTCCGAGCCATGAAGGTCGGAGACCAGGTCCTGATCTACCACTCCGGTGCCTCGAAGTCGGTGGTCGGGATGGCCCGGGTCGCCGCGCCGGCCTATCCTGACCCGGCACACGCCGACCCCAAACTCTCGGTCATCGACCTGACTCCACTCCGGCGGCTGAAGCGCCCCATCGCGCTGGCCGAGATCCGAACCGAGCCGGCGCTGGCCGAATCGCCGCTGATCAAGATGACGCGGTTGTCGGTGATGCCGGTGACGGGCGAGCAGTGGAAAAAGTTCCTGTCCATGGGGGAAGGCTGAGCTGTGGGATTGTGTGGCCGCACAATGAGATTGACAGGGCCGTCGCCTCTGGTTCTTGAACCCGTCCCACCCGTCTCGCCAGCCAACCCGTCTGCCCATCCGTCCTGACCGTCTATATTTCCCCGATGCCCTCTCCAAAATTCCTCGTCAAGGCTCCGTTCAAGCCGGCCGGCGATCAGCCTCGTGCCATCGCCGAGTTGTCCGCCGGTCTGATCCGTGGCGACAAGTACCAGACCCTCCTGGGTGTGACCGGTTCCGGCAAGACGATGACCCTGGCGCACGCCATCGCCAATTACGGCAAGCCGACCCTCGTGCTGTCACATAACAAGACCCTGGCCGCCCAGCTGTACGGCGAGCTGCGCCAGTTCCTGCCGGACAACGCGGTCGAGTATTTCGTTTCCTATTACGACTACTACCAGCCCGAGGCCTACGTCCCCAGCAGCGATGTCTACATCGAGAAGGACGCCTCGATCAATGAGGACATCGAGAGCCTGAGGTTGCGGGCCACCTCGAGCCTGATGGAGCGCGATGACGTGGTCATCGTGGCCACGGTCAGCGCCATCTATGGCCTCGGTGATCCGGTCGAGTACCGCCGCCAGCTGCTCAACGCGGCGGTCGGCGAAAGCCCCGGGCGCGACGGCATCATCCAGGACCTGGTCCGGATCCAGTATGCCCGCAACGACACCTCGTTCGAGCAGGGCACCTTCCGGGTCCGCGGCGATACGATCGAGATCTTTCCGGCCTACGCGGAAAAGGCCGTGCGGATCGAGTTCTGGGGCGATACCGTGGAGCGGATCAGCAAGATCGATCCACTGACCGGCAAGGCCGAGCAGCAGCTCGATCGCTGTTCGATCTATCCCGCCAAGCACTTCATCACCGCCCGCTCCACCATCGAGCGGGGGGTGAAGGCCATCCGGGCCGAACTGTCGGAGCGGCTGGCCGAACTGCGTGGCGCCGGCAAGCTGCTCGAGGCGCAGCGGCTGGATTCGCGGACCCACTTCGACATCGAGATGATGCTCGAGGCAGGCACCTGCGCCGGGATCGAGAACTATTCCCGTCCGCTGAGTGGTCGGGCTGCCGGAGAACGGCCCGCCTGCCTGCTGGACTATTTCCCGCCGGAATACCTGGTGGTGGCGGACGAATCCCACGTGACCTTGCCGCAGATCGGCGGGATGTATCACGGCGATCGCTCTCGCAAGGAAACCCTGGTGGAGTACGGCTTCCGCCTGCCGTCGGCCCTGGACAACCGGCCGCTCCATTTCGAGGAATTCCTCTCGCTCGCGCCGCAACTGATCGCCGTCTCCGCCACCCCGGGGGCGCTGGAGCTCCAGATGTCCGGTGGCCTCGTGGTGGAACAGCTCATCCGTCCCACCGGCTTGATCGATCCCGAGGTCGATATCCGCCCGGTGGCCGGACAGGTCGATGACCTGCTCGGCGAAATCCGGCTCCGGACCAGGCGGCACGAGCGGGTGCTGGTCACCACGCTGACCAAGCGGATGTCGGAGGACCTGACCGACTACTTCCAGCAGGCCGGTGTCCGGGTTCGCTATCTCCATTCCGACATCGACGCGATCGAGCGGATGGAAATCCTCCGGGGTCTGCGCCTGGGTGATTTCGATGTGCTGGTCGGCATCAACCTGCTGCGGGAAGGTCTCGACCTGCCGGAAGTCAGCCTGGTGGCCATTCTCGATGCGGACCACGAGGGGTTCCTGCGCTCCGACCGCTCCCTGATCCAGACGGTCGGGCGGGCGGCCCGCCACCAGGAAGGCCGCGCCATCCTGTACGCCGACAAGATCACCGGATCGATGCAGCGGGCCCTGGATGAGATGACCCGGCGCCGCACCATCCAGATCGCCCACAACCTCGAGCACGGCATCACTCCGACCTCGATCGTCAAGTCGATGGACGAGGTCAGGCTCAGCACCAGGGTGGCCGATGCCCGCACTGAAAAACCGGCGGCTCGGGAAGAGAAGCTGGTCCCCGCCGACCTGCACGATCCCGCCAGGCGAGCGGCGGCACTCGCCGCGCTCGAACGGCAGATGCGGGATGCCGCCACCAACCTGGAATTCGAACTGGCCGCCACCCTCCGGGATCAGATTCTCGAACTCAAGTCACTGGGCAGCGGCACCGGCCCCCGGACCGAGAATCGGCGGCAGCGTCCGGCTCGCCGCCGCGCCTGATGCGGGCGGTCACGCTCGACGAAATGCAGGCCTACGGCGAAAGGCTCGGCCGGGAACTCCAACCCGGCGTGGTGTTGCTGTTCGACGGTGAACTCGGCGCCGGCAAGACCACCCTGATCACCGCCATCGCCCGCGGTCTCGGGGTCCCGACCGGCGCCACCAGCCCCACCTATGGGCTGGTCCATCGCTATCAGGGCCGCCGCGGCCCGGTCTTCCACCTCGATTGCTACCGCCTCAGGACCACCGAGGATGCCGCCGATCTGGGCTGGGACCGGCTGCTCACCGAGGCGGATGCCCTGCTGGTGGAGTGGCCGGACCGGGCCGGAAGCTGGCTGCCTCAGGGCGGCCGCCGGTTCCACCTCAGCCACCTGACCGAACCGGATCTTCGGGGCATCGAAGAGCGTTAGATGTGGCTCGCCCTCGAAACCTCCGGCGATCTGGCGTCGGCCGCGGTGGGAACTTCCGGCCGCCTCATTGCCCAGGCCTCAATCACCGAACCGCGTCACCAGGCATCGGAACTGCCGGGGCTGATCGATCAGGTGCTCCGGATGGCCGGGGCAACGGAGTCGGAAATCGAAGGGATCATCATTGGTGATGGCCCTGGCGGCTTCACCGGTCTGCGAATCGGCGCGACGGTCGTCAAGGCGCTGGTGAGGGCCAGGCGGCGGCCGCTCTGGACCATCGCCTCGCTTCGGGCGCTCGCGGCGGCCAGGGCAGGATCGAGGGGCAGGACCGTCGTGGCCCTGGGAGATGCCCTGCGGGGGGAGGTCTACGCGACTGCGGTCCGCGGACATGCTGCCGGCCTCGAAACCGTCGTGCCGGCGCGAGTGTGGCGGGCCGGCGAATTGGCTGCCCAACTGCCGGCCCCCGATTTGGTCGTCATCCGACCCGAAGGCAGGAATCTTCTACCCTCGGCGTGGGCCGGCATCGAGACTGAAATTGCCTCGCCTTCGGCGGCCGAGCTGCTCGACCTGATCGGACGTGCGGCAGGGGCAAGACACATCCCCGATCCCGAGGGATGGGAGCCTGAGTATGGCCGACCCGCCGAGGCCCAGGCCAAATGGGAAGCGACGCATGGCAGACGACTACCTGATTCGCCCGGCCAGCTCAGCTGACATCGCCGACCTGGTGCGGATTGAACGGGCTTGCTTCAGCGATCCCTGGTCGGCCCAGGGCTTCCAGGAAGTGCTCAGCGCCCGGGGATCGCTGGGCCTGATCGCCCAGGATGAAACTGACGCCGTTGCCGGCTATCTCCTCGCACGCTCGGTGCTCGATGAATGTGAAATTCTCAATCTGGCGGTGCTGCCGGAGGCCAGGCGCAAAGGGATTGGCCGGCGGATTCTGGAGCGGGCATTGGCCGAAATCCGTGCCGGTGGGGTCACCAGGATTTATCTGGAAGTGAGACCTTCGAACCAGCCAGCCCAGTCGCTGTATGCCGACTTCGGATTTCGTCCGCTGGGGCTGCGACCGAATTATTACCGAAGCCCGCGCGAGGATGGTCTGGTACTTTGCCTGACTATCGGGGCTACGGCGTAATTTCGGTACTATCGACGTAAATTTGGTTGACGAAAGGACTTGCGACCACTATATTTTGCCCGGGTCCGCTGGGCCCTACCTCTGCATTACGTATTGGAGGTTTTCATGAGTCGCAGTCTGAACAAAGCCACCCTGATCGGGAACCTGGGGGCAGACCCCGAAGTCCGGAGCACCAGCAACGGGGCCCGGGTCGCCACCTTTTCCCTGGCCACCAGCCGCCAGTGGAAGGGGCAGTCCGGGGACAAGCAGGAAAAGACCGAATGGCACCGGGTCGTCGCGTGGAACAACAAGGGATCGGGCCTGGCTGACCTGATCGAGAAGTACGCCAAGAAGGGCGACAAGGTATTCGTCGAAGGCAGCATCGAATACCGGACCTGGCAGGACCGCGAAGGCCAGACCCGCTACACCACCGAGATCAACGCCCGCGAGATCATTCTGCTCTCCGGGCGCCCCAGTGGTGAATCAGCGGAGTCTTTTACCGCTCCGAAGGTTGGGGCCACCGCGAATGCGGCGCCCAAGAAGGACGGAGCGTTTGATGACTTCCCGGAGGCACTGGATGCCGAGGACGACGATCTCCCGTTCTAAGCTGATGTCCGCCCTGCTGGTGTTGTGCACCGCCGCGGTTCCCGCGGCGGTGTACGCTCAGTCGCCGACCAACCCGACGGCTGATTCGCACACCGTGCGCAAAGGCGACACGCTGTGGGATCTGGCTCGCCAGTACTACGGCGATCCCCTCCTCTGGCCTCAGATCTACCGGCTCAACACCACCGTGGTCGAAGATCCGCACTGGATCTATCCCGGTGAGGTGCTCAACCTGCGCGGCGACGGTTCAACCGCCGCCGTGCCGGCTGCGGGTTCCACCGCCGCTGCCCAGCCTGCCGCGGTAGCGGCGACGGATACCGCTGCCGCCCAGCCAGCCGCTGCGGCCGACAGCGCCGCCCCCGCCGATGCCATGGCCGCCAACCCGGAGCCGGTCGATGCCGCCGACACCGCGACGGTGGCCTCCGAGGAATACGCTGATCAGCCAATGGGTGATGACACGACCGGTGCCCTGTTCCCCTCGGCCAACGCCCGGACCGTGACACCGTACACGGCCGACGTGGCCAGTCAGTACCGGCCGCTGCGCCGCACCGAATTCTTTTCCTCCGGGTATGTCACTGAGGGCCAGAAACTGCCGCTGGGCCGAGTCACCGGTCCCGTCACGCCGAAGGATGTCGATATCCATTCCAATGGCCGGTCCGGCGCGTACATCCGGACCCAGATCGGCATCATCCCGCCGAAGGGCGCCACCTACCAGGTCGGTGATACCCTGATGATCGTTTCGGTGGGACGCCAGGTGCCGAAGTACGGCAACATGGTATTCCCCACCGGCATGGCGGTCGTGCGTGATGTCAGCCGCCAGGAAAATGTGGCTGAAATCGTGGCCCAGTACAACGAAGTGTACCGCGGGATGAACGTCCTCCCGGCCGAGAAATTCCCCGGCAGCGGCACCAGTCGGGCAGTTCCGATTTCCGATGGCATCGCGGGCAAGGTCCTGACCCGGGTCAACCGGACTCGGCTCAACCTGACTCAGGATGTCCTGATCCTCGACAAGGGCCGTTCCGATGGCGTGGCCCTCGGGGATATCTTTGAGATCCGGCGGACTGTGGTCTCGCACCCGGACGCGGCCGATACCGCTCCGGATGTGATCGCCCGGCTGCAGGTCGTGCATGTGAAGGATCACACCGCTTCCGGCAAGATCGTTTGGCTCGGAACCGGCTCGGTGCCGGACGGCGCGCCCGCGCGTCAGGTTGCCAAGCTGCCGTCCTAGCTGGAACCGCTCCTCCCCGACGTGTTCTGATACGAGAGGGGCGTTCCGACGCCCCTTTCGTCTGTTTCCCACCCGGCGGATGTCAACCGTCGCCGCAATTCCGGAGGCCTGGTGCTCTTTCAGCTCGGACCCACCACCCCGTCATCCTCGCTCATGCTGGTGGCGCATGCCAGCCTCGAGACCAAGCTCGTGCTGCTGGTCATTGTGGTCTTCTCCCTGGCCGGCTGGTTCATCATCGGGCTCAAATGGTGGCAATTCCACCGGCTCCGACAGCAGGCCGACAAGTTCTTCGCCGAGCTGGAACGAACTACCCGGCTCAAGGACGCGTACCACGCGGTGCTGAAGCTGCCACCCTCACCCTACAACCGGCTGTTTCGCGAGGGGCTGAATTTCTACTCTGAACTCCGCCCCGGGACATTGCGCGATGTCGACGTCCCCGCCGGTGGCGGCCTCAGCGGCCCCCAGCTCGAGGCACTCAAGATGGTGCTCGGCAAGGAAGTGGCGGCGGAGCGTGATCTGATGGGGCACTACATCCCCTGGCTCGCCACGATCGGCTCGGTCAGCCCCTTGCTCGGGCTGCTCGGGACGGTGCTCGGCGTCATGGACGCGTTCATCGGAATTGCCTCCAAGGGTTCCGGGAATATTGCGGCCGTGGCACCCGGCGTCGCCGAAGCACTGGTCACCACGGTCGGTGGCCTGGCGGCGGCCATCCCGGCGGTGATTGCCTACAACCTCTTCGTCAACCGGATCAACCTGTTCACCGGGGAGCTGGAAGGGTTCGCCAACGAACTGATCGGCTCGATGGCCCGGGAGGGGCTGCTCTAGCATGGCTATGGGTCTGGGCGGTGGGCTTCGGGGCCGGGGCGATTTGCCCATGAACGCCGACGTTAACATCACCTCGCTGGTCGACGTGGCATTCGTGCTGCTGATCATCTTCATGATGACGGCCCCGATGATGCAAGGCGGGGTGGATGTCGAGCTGCCCCGCGCCGAGGCACGCCCGCTGCCGACCAAGGAGGCCATGGTCGTCTCGGTCGACCGCACCGGCAAGATCTACATCGACGAAGCGGCGGTTTCGCTGGCGGACTTCCGACTGACCTTCCGGGCGCTGGTGGCACAGCGCAAGCCCGGCGGCGTCTACCTCAGGGCCGACGCGCGGGTGCCGTACGGCGATGTGATCAAGGTCCTGGCCACGATCCGGACGTCCGGCGTTCAGAATGTGGGGCTGGTCGCCGAAGAGGAGCAGGCCCCGTGAAGTTCCACCGCCTCGGGCGCGACCGCTCGGGCCGGGCCGCCGGGCTGCTGGGCACGCTGCTGATTCACGGTGGCGGGGTCTTTTTCCTGATCGCGGCGGTCAAGCCACTGGAGATCGGTCCGCCGGTGTACGCCGTGGACCTGGTCGCCGCCCCGGCGCCGGCCCCGAATCAAAAGCCGGCCCCGGAAGTGGTCCAGCGAGAATCAGCGCCGGCACCGACACCAACAGCGCCCGCACCAGACACCAAGACTGCACCGGTCGCGGCCAAACCCAAACCGAAGTCCCCACCGGTCGCGCCTCCGAAGCCTGCGCCGGCCACAACCACACCGGTTCAGAAGGAGCCACCGCCGCGTACGTCCGCCCCGGCCACGCCAGCACCCGGCGAGACGCCGAGCACCGGTTCGGATGCCGTCACGGTCAAGACTCCCGGGCTTGATTTTCCCTATCCCGAGTATCTGCGCAACCTCGTCTCACAGGTGTACAAGCGGTGGGACCGTCCCAGCGGCAACATTTCGCTCAAGGCCGAGGTCAGCTTCATGATTCTCCGGGACGGCACGGTGAAAAACATCCGCTTCGTCACTCCGTCGGGCAGCTTTTCCTTCGACCTCGGCGCCCAGGGTGCGGTCGAGGCGGCCGGCAATGCCGGCTCGTTCGGCGCCCTGCCCGATGGCTATCCTGCTGATGTACTGCCGGTCAGCTTCTTCTTTACTCCGCGTGCCACTCCATGACGTATACTCGATCAGCACTGTTGGCCACTCTTGTCCTGGCTGCTGCCAGTCCGCTGGCGGCCCAGGATTCCACGAAGACCATTGACCAGGGTGTCCGGGTCGGGATCACGTATACCCCCGGCGTGCGGCCAGGGCTGGTCGTGATCCCGGGCCCGGGGCTCGATTCGCTTCGGGCCATCGTCCAGCGCGATCTCGATTTCAGTGATCGGTTCGAGATGCTGGTGCTGCCGCCGACCGCCGGTCTGCCCAGCGACGCATTTCGGCCGGGACTGGCACCCCCGCCACTCAACTACCAGCTGTACCGAACGCTCGGGGCCAGCTATGCGGTTGAGCTTGCCGCTGGAATGGGTGGCACCCTGATCCGGCTGCACGATGTCGGGGCGGGGAAGGTGCTTCACGAGGCCACCAGGCCGTTTCCCGATCAGGCCGACCCTGGTTTCCGGCTCGGGGCGCACCGACTGAGCGATGAAATCGTCCGCTGGATCACCGGCACCCCCGGAATCGCCTCGAGCCGGTTGGCCCTGGTCATCGATCGGCGGGTCTGGCGCATCGATAGTGATGGCGGAGATATCACCCCGCTGACCGGCGCGGGGGAGGAAGCGCTGTCACCGGCCTGGTCGCCGGACGGCCGGAAGCTGGCTTTCACGCTGTTCGCCGGTGGCCGCGGGTCGATCGTCCTGCTGGATCTGTCCGGCGGGCCGAGAGCCACCGTTCCATCGACCAATTCCTATTTGAATCTGACCCCGATGTTTTCGCCGGATGGACATACTCTCGCCTTTGCCCGGTCGAGCGAAGAGGGTACCGATATTTACACGGCGGATGTGGTACAGATGTGCTGTGTGCAGCGCTTGACCGTGGGGCGCTATGCGGACAACTTGAATCCGACCTATGCACCGGATGGGCGCCGTCTGGCCTTCGTATCCACCCGGGCAGGTCTGCCGCAGATCTACGCCATGGCATCGGATGGCACCGACCAGGAACTACTGGCGCCATTTGACTATGGAGTGACTGGCAGCTCCAATGCACCAGAGTGGTCGCCCGATGGAGCCCGGGTCGTGTTCCATCGTGAAGTCGATCGCAGTCCCCAGCTGTTCCTCCTGGACGTCGCGGGAGGACGGGTCCGGCAGCTCACATCGGCCGGCCGCAATGAAGACCCGACCTGGGCGCCCGACGGTCGGCACCTGGCGTTCGTGTCTGACCGGAGCGGCCGTCGGCAGCTCTGGGTGATCGACGTTGAATCCGGGCGCATCCGGCAGTTGAATACCTCGGGCAATGCGCGGCTACCCGCCTGGTCACGGCGGCTCGCCGGTGCCTCTCTTACCACCAACCCTTGAAGTCCGGAGTTCTCATGAGAAATACCCCTGCCACTCTCGTCGGCCTGAGCGCCCTCCTCCTCGTTGCGGCCTGCGGCGGCAAGACCGCGCCGGAGCAGCCGACCCCGCAATCGACCCCGACCACGTCGGATGACGCCGCCATGCGCCGCGCCCGCCAGGATTCGATCGATGCGGCCGCTCGAGCCAGGGCCGACGCGGAAGCGCGTGCCAAGGCTGACGCCGAGGCCCGGGCCCGTTCCGACGCGTCCGGCATGCGGACCTCCCTGATGGATGCGATTACCTCCAAGGTCCACTTCGACTATGACAAGGCCGATATCCGCAGCGATGATGAGGCCGCCCTCGATCGCAAGGCCGCGATCCTGGCCGCCAACTCCGGACTGCGGCTCAAGATCGCCGGCAACGCCGATGAGCGGGGCTCGGATGAATACAACCTGGCGCTCGGCAATCGCCGGGGCGCGGCGGCCAAGCGCTACCTGACGTCCAAGGGCGTCGACGCCGGCCGGCTCGAAGTGGTGTCCTACGGCGAGGAAAAGCCGGCCAATCCGGGTCACGATGAAGCCGCCTACGCCGACAATCGCCGGGATGATTTCGAAATCACCGCCGGTGGCGATGGCCTGGTCCAGCCGTGATCAAGCCCGGCGCGTCGCACCTCGCGGCCGTGGTGCTGCTGCTCGCCGGCTGCGCCAGCAAGGGTGATCTCCGGCGGATCGAGGACCAGCTGGTCCTCAGCCGCCAGGAGGCCGCTCGTCGCGACACCGCGTCGGCCAGCCGCCTGAACGATATCCTGACTCTGCAGCGCCGCCTGTCCGATTCCCTGGGACAGGCTGCCCGGACGGTGGCCGCACTCTCGGCCCAGCTGCAGGGCTTCCGGGGTGATGTCTCGAACGACCTGTACAACGTCCAGCAACAGCTGGTGCAGGTCCAGGCGCTGACCGGGCAGAGTCAGCAGCGGCTCACCGAGCTCCGCACCCAGCTCGACGCCCGCAGCGAACAGATCAGCGCCGCCAGGCCGGAGCCCTCGGCGCCTGGCGATAGCACCAGGCCGTCCGGACCATCGGCCGACCAGATTTACGAGGCATCACTGAGCCAGCTCCGGAAGGGCAGCCCCGGCACGGCCCGGATGGGATTCCAGCAGTTTGTCCGGTCCTACGGCCAGGATCCCCGGCTTGCCGATGCGCTCTATTTCATTGGTGAGAGCTATGCCACCGAGTCCCCCGATTCGGCGGCGGCGTACTACGGACAGGTTGTCTCGGGGTTCCCCCGGTCGGCTCGCGCGGCCACCTCGCTGTACAAGCTCGGACTGGTGGCCGAAAGCCGGAAGGATGTCGAGGGAGCCAAGGGGTTTTATCAGCGGGTAACCAAGGAATATCCGAGCTCTGACGAAGCCGCCCTTGCCCGGGATCGCTTGAAGTCGTTGGGCCGCTGAACCGAGGTTAGTCCACCTGATGAGCGGTCCTGTTGGCCATGCGCCGTTCTTCGGTCGTCTTGGAGAACTTCGCTCCCGGTGGCTCGGGGCCGCCTCGATCGCTGGCCAGCGTGGTGCCGCATGACGGTACAGGCGCCCGGTCTCTCCATTGGAGAGCACCGGGTTTTTGCTTGGGCGCTGCTGATTGCTGCCGCCCTCCTCCTCCCCAATCGAGTCGAGGCGCAGCAACCGGGGATCCGGGCCGATTCCACCGCGCCTGGCTTCCGGCGGGACTCGCTGCCCGATTCGGTCAAGGCCCGCCTGGGCAAGGCGCTTGATACCGCCACCGCACGGCGGCTGGGACTCCCCTCGGCACCCACCCGGTCCTTTGCCCCGGCCGATTCAATCACCGAACAGCTCCTCAGCCGGCCGGGCTATACCGTGACCCGTTACCGCTCCGACTCGGCCACCGTGTTGCCGGACGAAAAGCGGCTGCTGCTCCAGGGCAAGGCGCTGGCCGAACGGGACAGCACCCAGCTCGAGGCCGATTCGATCAGCTACCAGGAGAGCACCTGTACCCTGGATGCGCATGGGTCGCCGAACTTGTTCAACCAGGCCAATGTTCTGACCGGTCTGGGGATTCGGTATGACACCTGTCGGCGCCGGGGCGTGGTGACTGATGCCCTGACCGACTTCAAGGAAGGATCGACCGCCTGGTTCCTCCGGGGAGACATTGCCCAGGACTCGAGTTCGTCACGCCTGTTCGCGGCCTCCAGCCAGATCACCAGCTGCGACCTCCCGCTGCCGCACTACTACTTCGAGGCCAAGGAGGTGAAATGGACCAGCAGCCATTTCATCGTGGCCCGGCCGGCGGTGCTGTATATCCGGGATGTTCCGATTCTCTGGCTGCCATTCATCTTTCAGGACACCCGGCCCGGGCGCCGGTCGGGAATCCTGGTGCCACAGTTCGGGCTCAATGACATTGTACGGCCCACCCCTGGCTACAGCCGCCAGTTCACCAATATCGGCTATTACTGGGCGCCGAACGATTACATGGATATCACGGCCAAGCTCGACTGGTATGCCAACCGGTACACCACCTTCGGTTTCCTGGGGAGCTACCGCTGGCTCGACCGGTTCATGACCGGCAATTTCCAGTTGAGCCGGACCCTCAACAGCGGCGGCTCGCGCGGAACTACCGTCCGGTGGAATCATCAACAGGCGTTCAACCTGAATACTTCGCTCAACCTCCAGCTGGACTACAGCACCAATACGACCCAGCTGTCCAATAATGCCATTGATCCGCTGCTCAACACCCGCACGATTTCGAGCAACCTGAATTTCAGCCGTCGTGAGCGCTGGGGTACCATCGCCCTCGGGGCCAGCCGCCGGCAGGAAATCAGCAGCGGGCAGGTCAACATGACCCTGCCGCAGCTCAGCATCACCCCCAAGCCGCTCGATATCGGGCGCAGCATCACCTGGTCGCCCGGGGTGAGCATCACCAATACGGTCAACACCGGACAGATCCAGCCACTGACCATCTTCGGCGCCGACAGCGTGCTGACCGACAGTCTCCGGTACAACAGCCGCAATACCAGTATCCAGATTGCCACCCCGATCCGGATCGGGAGCTTCAACTGGTCCAACAGCGTCAGCTACGTCGATCAGCACACCGGGCTGCAGACCCAGACCAGCGGGCTGCCGATCGTGAGTCCCGTCACTGGTGACACCTCGCTGGTGTCCCGCATTTCCAACGGCGACTACTCCACGGGCATCGACTGGCAGACCTCGATCGGACTGCCGCTGCTGCTGCGCCAGAGCTGGAAGATCCAGCCGACCCTCGGGGTCTCGAATGTGGCACCCGGCCCCATGCTGCTCCGGAATGCCCGGTCCGACGGGGAGTTCGTCAGCCAGACCAAACGCTTCGGGCTGACCGTCCAGTCTTCACCGACCTTCTTCGGGTTCTACCCAGGCTTCGGATCGCTGAGCCGGATCCGGCACAGCCTCTCACCCACCATCACCTATCAATTCAATCCGGCGGCGGATGTGCCGCTCGACTACGCCAAGGCGGCGGGGCTGACCGCTATCCGGCAGCCCCAGGTCCAGTCGCTCAGCATCGGATTGTCCCAGAACATCGAAGGCAAGGGGCGGCCGACGGCGACTGACAGCACGGGACGGAAATTCCGGATCCTCTCGATCACCACCTCGCCGCTGATCTACGACTTTGAGCAGGCCAAGCTCCCCGGCAGGACCGGATGGCAGAACCAGACCATGACCAACACCTTCCAGAGCGAATTGCTGACCGGTTTCAGCCTCAGCATCCAGCACGACCTGTGGGACGGGGTGGTCGGGACTGACAGCGCCAAATTCGATCCATTCCTGCAGAATGTTGCGGCCAATTTTTCGCTGGGCACCAATACGGTTCACGGACTGCTTCGGCTGTTCGGGCTGTATCACAAGCCGGTCTCCGGCTCCGCCACGCCCCAGGCGCCGCCACCCAACTACCTCGGGACCATGGGCAGGCCATCGGTCTTTTCCAACTCCAACCCGCTGGCCAACCGGGCGGGCGGCCGCGGTTTCAGCGCCAGCTTCGGCTACAATCTCCAGCGGAGCCGCCCGGTGCCGGGTCAGATTGCCACCAACGATCAAAGCGTCCATGTGACCACGAATTTCTCGGCCACCCCGTTCTGGAGCGTGTCGCTCGATACCCAGTACAGCTTTTCGTCCAACCAAGTCGTCTCGCTCGCCGTCCGGCTCCAGCGCGACCTGCACGACTGGCGGGCCGGTTTCGATTTCCAGCGCAACGCCAACGGCAATTTTGCCTTCTACTTCTCGATCGCACTGATCGACCTGCCGCAGCTCAAGTTCGACTATAACCAGACCACCCAGAAGACCGAGTAGTGTCCCCCCGCCGGGACGAACGCTGTCCAGGAACCATTCCGTAACCTTTTCAGTTATAATGGCTTAGCGAGTTGCTGCTGATGGCATGCCCTCTGCAACTGCACTCGTTGATTTCCCCTTGGAGACACTATGCGCTGGTCATCTCTGGTGGTTCTGGGCGGTACGCTTGCGCTGACCCAGGCCTGCAATACCTACGACGGAGGCAACGGCCCCACCGGCGAGCTACCCGCACCCAGCGATCTCACCTACCAGGTTGAGCCGGTCAGCCCGGCAACTGATGCCCCCACTGGAGTCCTCCTGAGCTGGCAGTCCAGCTCGGATCCCGCCCTCGCGGTGTGGCACGTGTACTCACGAGGATCGAGCGGCGGTGCCTTCAGCCTCCGGGCCTCGACCACTTCGCCGTCGTTCCATGATGCCGGTGTGCCGGATCTCGACTACTACGTGACGGCGGAAGATGTCGATGGCGGCGAGTCGGCCCCCAGTGCGGTAGTCACCATCGATGAGCGTCTCGCGCTGGTCAAGCCAACCGCCCTCACCAGCACCTCCCTCAACGGTGCCGCGATGCTCAGCTGGACCGACAACGCCTACACTTCCAATCCCACCCGGTTCAGCAACTACCGGATCTACAGCAGCAGCTACGATCTTGACCTCAACGTCTGTGGCACCAGCTGGAGCCTGGAGGGGACGACCGTGGCGCCGGAATTCCTGGTTGGTGCCCTGACCAACGGGGTACCCCGCTGCTTCGGGGTGACCGCGGTGAGCGTCGAAGGCTACGAAAGCCTCTGGTCGCCGCTCAGAAACGATACGCCGCGCCCGGACTCGCACAACATCGTTGTCTACGCCCGGCAGGCGCAGGACGCGGGGAGCGGTTTCCGGTTCTGGCGGGACACCAACCACAACGGCCAGGTCGATGCCGGAGAACTCGGCCAGGTTGGCTCGGGCACACTGGCTGACAACGACCTGACCGTCGAGCGGGATGGGACCGGCAAGCTGTTCCTGGCGCCGCTCCGGGCGGGCACCGGCATTCAGATCTGGGGCAATGCGCCGGCCGGGGACTTAACCGACGTGGATTATGCGCCAGCTGATGGCTATACCACCGACCAGATCGAGGCGGTTCCAGGCTGGGCATATGTCCTCGAAATGTCCGGCGGCGACAGCTTCGCGCGGTACGGCGCACTTCGGGTGACCCATGTCGGGACCGACTACCTGATCCTCGACTGGGCGTTCCAGACTGATCCGGGTGATCCGGAACTGATCGTCAAGCAGCATTGATGCAGGCAGGCGGGGGCCACCGAGCGGTGGCCCCCGCTGCGTTTGCCCCCCGCCGGACGGCTGGCCATACTTCCGCCCCATGACGATCTCGCCGCTGGTACTCGACGGACAATCCCTTTCGCTTGACAGCTTCGTGGCTGCCGCCCGCAGTCCCGAGACGCCGGTCAGTATCGCTCCAGCCGCACTGGCCGCTCTGGCCGCCAGCCGCGACCGGGTCGATCGCGCCATCGCCACCGGGGCCACGATGTACGGGATCAACACCGGCTTTGGCAAGCTGGCCAATATCCGGATTGCGCCGGATCAGCTCGAAACACTCCAGGCCAACCTGATTCGGAGCCACGCGGCTGGAGTGGGCGCGCCATTGCCGCCCGAGGTGGTCCGCGGTCTGATGCTGCTCCGGGCCAATGTGTTGATCCGTCCGACCAGCGGGGTAAGGCCGGCCCTGGCTGACGCCCTTGTCGCGCTGCTCAACGCGGGGATCGTGCCTTGGGTGCCCGAGCAGGGAAGTGTCGGCGCCAGCGGCGACCTGGCTCCACTCAGTCATGTGGCCCAGGCGCTGATGGGTGAAGGCCACGTCCTGCAAGACGGCGAGCGCCGGCCGGCCCTGCCAATCCTCGAAGCGGCACGGCTCACACCGTTCCGGTTTGGTCCCAAGGAAGGGTTGGCGTTCATCAATGGCACCCAGGCCCAGACCGCCCTGCTCGCCCTGCTGGTTCATGACTCGGCCTCACTCTGGGATACCGCCATCGGCGCTGCCGCGATGAGTCTCGAGGCCCTCCGGGGTACGCCGGTGCCGCTCGATGAACGGATCCACGCGGCCCGGCCCCACCGGGGTCAGCTGATGGCGGCGCGCCTGATGCGCGGGCTGCTGGAACACAGCCAGATCCGGGAATCGCACCGGGAAAACGATGACCGGGTCCAGGATGCCTACAGCCTCCGCTGTACTCCGCAGGTCCTCGGCGCTGTGGCGGATGCCATCGAGTTTGCTGCTACCACCGCCCGGGTCGAACTGAACGCTTCGACCGACAACCCCCTGGTTTTCGAGGATGGCAGCGTGCTCTCGGGCGGCAACTTTCACGGCCAACCCGTGGCCCAGGCGCTCGACTTGCTGGCCATTACGATGACGACGCTGCAGGCGCTGGCCGAGCGCAGGGTCGAACGGCTGGTGAACCCGGACCTGTCCCAGGGGCTGCCTGCCTTCCTGACCGGCGATCCGGGCCTTCGCTCCGGTTTCATGATGGTGCAGATCACCGCCGCGTCGCTGGTGGCTGAGTCGCGGACGCTCTGCTATCCGGCCAGCATCGGGTCGATTCCCACCGATGCCAACCAGGAGGACTTCGTGCCAATGGGAATGGCCGCGGCCTGGAAGGCCCGTCGGGTCCTGGCCAACGGGCGGCTGGTGGTGGCGGCTGAGCTGCTCTGTGCCACCCAGGGACTCGAATTCCTGGCGCCACTGACGCCCGGCGCTGGGGTCGCCGACTTGTACCGCCGAGTCCGGCAGGGGGCGGATGCCGTGGCGGCGCTGGCGGACGACCGCTCGCCCGGTCCCGATCTGGAACAGCTCGCCTTCCGGATTGGCCGTGGCGACTTCAGACCTGCCGGGGGGAGCCAGCGGTGGCCTGGCTGAGTTTCCCAAACTCAGGCAGGACTTTGGCTTGCCACCCTCCCGGGCCACCCGTATCTTCTCTGGAGAGGCACCGGCAGTACCCACCGAACCCCCAACCCACTTGACCGGATGAACTTCGATAAGCTCAAGGAGTCCGCCAGAAAGTACGAGCAGGGCGGGGACTGGCGGCGGGCCATCGAGGTGTACCAGAAGGCCATCCAGGAGTTCGAGGCCGGCAACGATCCGGCGGCCGACCTCTCGATCTACAATCGTGTCGGTGATCTCTACCTCAAGGCCAATGATCCGGCGGGGGCGGTGCAGGCCTATGAAAAGGCTGCCGACCTCTACCGCGAACAGGGCTTCTACAACAACGCCATCGCACTCTGCGGCAAGATTCTTCGGGTCAATCCGGGACGCAGCCGGACCTATCTGACGCTCGCCTACCTGCACGCCCACAAGAACGTCGTCATCGAAGCCAAGAAGAATCTGCTCGAGTACCTCGACCGGATGAACGCCACCAACCAGCTGGATGAGGCGTTCAAGGTGATGAAGGAGTTTGCCGATCACTTCCCCGGCAACAAGGACCTGCGGCTGATGCTGAGCGATCTGCTCCGCGCCTCTTCACGCGATGAAGAGGCCAGGGAGCAGCTCGAGAAGCTGGCCAGTGATCTCGAGGCCCGGGGCGATGCGGTCGGCGCACGGCGCACCCTGCAGAAGCTCCACGCCATGGATCTGCCTGAGGGCCCGACCGGCGTGAAGCCACCCACCAAGGGCGACCTGGTCTTTCTCGATACCGGTTACGAAACGCCATCAGGGCGGGCGGCCGCGGCGGCCGCCGCGCCGCGCCGGCGGACCACGGTCCGGCTTCCGAGCGCTGGCCTGCCGCCGGCCGAGCCCGAGGCCGAGCCGCTCGAAATCGAAGGATCGGCACTGACCACCGAGGCGATCGCGCTGGAGCCGGCGATGCCACTGAGCGATGAAGCCTCGCTCGAGATGACCTCCCTCGACGTCGGGCTGGCGCTGGGATTCGAACCGACCAGTAGTGAGGGCGAAATAGCCGCCGACGTGTCGCTGGTCGACGGACTCGAGACGGATCCGACGGCCGGAGTGGATGCGGGCGTCGACCGGGTGGAAGGACTGGAAACTGGGCTTGCCGGCGTCGAGGAGGAACTCGGCGTGGAGTACTCGCCGTCCGAGGTTGATGGTGGCGAGCCGCTGCTCGACGTCGAGCCGACCAGCCTTGCCGCCGACCTTGAGCCGCTCGAGGCGCTGTCTCCCGAGGATGATCTCAGCGATGAGCTCGACGAGGCGCTGGCGGGAATGGCCTCGGCGGCGGCGGAAACGACCGGCAGCGACCTGGGGCTCGACCTGATCGATTCCGAGCTGACGGCGGTTGAGGATCAGCCGGCCGAGGTCAGCGAACTCGAAGTCGACGAACTGCTGGACGTGAACGAAACGGTGGAAGCCGCCGCGGTTCAGACGACCCTGGCCGATCTCGAGGGCCGAGTATTTGACGATCCGGACAACCCGGAGCATCACCGGGCCCTCGGTGAAGCGCTGCTCGCCAGCGGCGAGGCCGAACGCGGGCTGGAAGAACTGGATCTCGCCCTCTCCTCGTACGAAGCGCAGGAGGACTGGGAGCGGGCCACCGATATGGTCGGCGAGCTTACCCGGCTCGAGCCGTCGGCGGTCCGTCATTACCAGAAGCGGGTCGAACTCGCTTATCGGGTCGGCGATCGTGGCCGCCTGATCGGGGCCTACCTGGAGCTGGGAGATGCCCTGATGCGGGCCGGGGCTGTGGACAAGGCGCTGGCGGTCTACAGTCGAGTCGCCGAGCACGATCCCGAGAATCAGCGGGCCCGCCTGGCCCTCGAAACGCTTGCCCCTCTGGAGGAAGAACCGGAGGCACCGGCACCGGCACCGGCGCCGGCACCGGCCGCCGCCGCGACGCCGGTCAGCGCCGCGCCGCCATCCGTGTCCCCACCGGTGGCGCCGCCCGCGCTGCCGCCGTCGATGCGGATGTCGACCGCCGAACCGATCGCCCAGGTGGAACAGCCCGCGCTGCCGCGCCGGGCCTCGAGCGCGGAAGCGGTGCCGGCTGGCTCGACCGACTTTATCGATCTGGGCGCCTTCATCATGGACGAGGAAAAGCCTCGCGATCTCAGGATGAAGGCCGAGAGCGAGCAGAAGACCGGCGACGAGCAGAAGGATTTCCGCGACATGCTGGTGGCCTTCAAGCGCGGCATCGACGAGAATATCGACGCCGAGGACTTCCAGGCCCACTACGACATGGGTGTCGCGTTCAAGGAAATGGGGTTGCTCGACGAGGCCATCGCCGAATTCCAGAAGGCGCTGCGGTCGCCGGAAGGTCGGCTACGGACCTCCGAGGCCCTGGGCGTCGCGTTCTACGAAAAGGGGCAATTCGCCATCGCCGAAGCCATCCTCAAGCGGGCGGTCGAGACCCTCGGGGCCAGCGATGACGAGCAGATCGGCCTGATCTACTGGCTGGCTCGCTCGACCGAGGCCCAGCAGAAGAATCCCGCCTCCATCAACTGGTACGAACGGGTCATGGCCGTCGATATCGGGTTCATGGATGCCAGCGCGCGGATGCAGCAACTGGCCGGGCGGACGGCGTGAATTCGCAGACCACCCCGGTCAGCCTGGGCGAGATCCAGGCGCCCCTGCGCGAACGCCTCGAGGCCGTGCGCCAGGAGATCCGGCGCGTGGTCCAGAGTGATTTCGGGTTGATCGCCGAGGTCAATTCCCACCTGCTGCAGATGCAGGGCAAGCTGTTCCGCCCGACGCTGGTGCTGCTCTCCGATGAGGCGGTCGGCGGCGCTGACCCCCGCGCGGCCACGCTGTCCGCGGTGCTCGAACTGATCCATCTCGCCACCCTGGTGCACGACGACTCGGTCGATCATTCCGCCCTGCGGCGGGGCATGCCGACCATCAACGCCCTGTTCAGTCACCAGATTTCGGTGATCATGGGTGACTACCTGTACTCCCGGGCCATGGTGGAACTGGTCAGGCTCGACGACCTCGAACCGCTCCGGATCGCCGCCCGAGTCACCAACGAGATGACCGTCGGTGAAATGCGCCAACTCCTGGCGGTGGAGCCGATGGCGTTTTCCGAGTCCGAGTATGATCTGCTGATCCGGGCCAAAACGGCATCACTGATGTCAGGGGCCTGCGAAATCGGGGCGCTCCCCGGCACTGCCCAGGAACGGACCGCACTGCGGCTGTTCGGCGAGTACCTCGGGATGGCATTCCAGATCGTTGATGACCTGCTGGATTACACCGGCGATGCGTCGGAGACGGGCAAGCCTTCCGGCGCGGACCTCCGCGAGCACAAGGTGACGCTGCCGCTGATCTGGGCGCTGGAGCGGATGAGCGGAGCCGAGCGGGACAAGGTGCGTCGGCTGATGAACACCCCGGAGCCGGGCGACGACCAGATTGCCGAGGTGGTCGAGCGAGTCGCGGCCATCGGCGGACTGGAGTACGCCGGATTACGGGCCGCTGCATTGGGCGAGAAGGCTGAAGCCGAACTGGACCGGCTCCGCCCCACCGCTGCCCGGGAATCGCTCAGGGCCACGATTCCCTACGTGCTGGAGCGCAGGCGCTGATGGCCAGCGGTCCGCGGAGGCCGGGATTCTATCTCGGGGTGCTGGTGTGCGGTTTCCTGGTGGGCGGCTTCCTCACCGGGCTGCTGCAGCAATTCCTGCCGGCCAGCGCGTTCAAGGAATTCTTCACCACCACCCTGACACCCACCGTGGGTCCTATGTCTCTGGACCTGCTTGTGATTAGCTTTACCCTGGGGCCCGTGGGGCTCCACATTTCCCTGCTCAGTCTGGTGGGTGTCGCGATCGCCTACTTCGTTGCCCGGTCGCTCTTCTAAGGACGGTCCGTATGTTCGGGAATCTCGGTTTCAGCGAAATCATGTTGATCCTCGTGGTCTGCCTCCTGGTCTTTGGGGCCAAGCGGCTGCCCGAGATCGGCTCGTCGATCGGCAAGGGGATCCGGGAGTTCAAGAAGAGCATCACCGAGGCCGGCGAGCAGATCAACGCCCCCACCGATGATCGCCAGTTGAACTCGCGGCAGATCGAAACGCCGACACCGACGACCACCGGCGAACCGAAGCGGCTGTCCCAGTAACTGCGGCTGGTCCGGAATGATCAACGCCCCCCTCCCGCCACGGCGGGAGAGGGGCGTTGTGACGTCCGGTCGGGGTTACTGGCTGGACCGAGTGTTTCTGGCCTGCGCCGCTTCCGCTTGCGCCTCGGTCTGGAGCACCAGAGTCCGCCGATCCTCGATCTTGGCCGCGCCCTGAAGGGCCGCCAGGTAGTTACGGACCCGGGACTGCCGGTCCAGCTGGATGACCTGAGAACGCAGCGCCTCGAACTCCTTGACGAATTGAGCCGAGTCAGGTTTGGCGCGGCCGAGTCCAAAGACGACGAATAGCCCGTTGCGCCCTTCGAGCAGGGCACTGGTCTTCCCTGAATCCACCCCGAACGAGGCGCCGACCACGATCGGCTCAGGCACCGGGGGCGCGATCCGGGTGAACGGGCCGTCGATGTGGTGCGGAATCTTCATCGACTCGGCAGTCGCGGCAAAACTGGCTCCCTTGGCTACCTGGTCGATCAGCTTCTGACCCATCTGCCGGGCCACGACCAGCTTCTTGGCCTGACGAGTCTGGTAAGTAACGGCGTCCGTGATCTGGGCCAGCGGCGGGGTCCCGGCCGGGTGCAGGCTGTCCAGCCTGAACAGGTAGTAGCCGTAGGGAACTTCGATGATCCGGCCGGTCTCGCCGACCTTGGCCTGGAATGCCCAGAGCGCGGCGTCTGGAACCAGCTGGACCCCCGCCTGCACCCGAGAACCTTCTTGAGTCGGGTTGGCGCTGTGCACCTTGAGTCCCAGCACCCGGGCGGCGGTATCGAGGGCGGCGGGATCAAGCTTTTCCGCGCCAACCCTCTCGAGGCTGTCGGCCTGGGCATCGAGCCGGTCTCGATGGGCACCCTGGATCTCGATCGGGATCAGGATATGGCGCCCCTTGGTCTTGGTGCCGTTGCGCTGGGTCACCTCGATCAGGTGGTACCCGTTTTGGGTCAGGACCGGCTCCGAAACGGTCTTAAGCGGCAATCCAAAGGCCACCTTGTCGAACTCCGGATCCATTGCCCCCTTCGTCCATTCGCCAAGATCGCCGCCCTTGGAGGCGGTGGTGGTGTCGGCCGATTCCCGCTTGGCCACCTCGGCAAAGTCGACTCCGCCAGTAATTTCGGTGCGCAGAGACTTGGCCCGCTCGAGGGCCGCGGCCGAGTCGGAGGCGTCGGTGAGGCGGGGGGAAAAGATGTAGCTGAGGTAGGCGGTGCGGGGCCGCTTGAAGTCATCCGGATGGGCCTTGTAATACGCCTCAATTTCGGGCTGCGACACCGGAGCCAGCGAATCGGGCACCACATCGGCCACGATCAGTGTGGCCAGGTCAATCTTGGCCGTCTGGTGCTGGTCACGAAACCGCTGCCAGATTTCGGCGTCCGACGGATACACGTCGGCCGTAACGACTCGGAACAGCTTGCTGCGCATGACTTCGCCGGCATACTGCTGTTCCAGGGCGGGCAGATAGGGCTGGGCCACGCTGGACTGGAGCCAGCGATGGTACTTGTTGATGTCGAATTTGCCATCGGTCTGGAAGTCCGGCGCCGACTGCAGGGCCGCCGGCGGATCGGACTGCAGTCGATCAACGATCTCATCAGTGGAGGCGACGATTCCCCGGCGCTTGAATTCACCGGTAATCACCGCTTCCTGGACCAGTTGGTCCCAGACGTAGTCCCTGACCTGCTGGACATCCTCGGCGCTCAGGGTATTCCCGTTGCGCTGCTGGTCGATGGCCTGCTGGACCATCGAGAGGTAGGCCTTGGTCGGGACCGACTTGCCGGCGATCGTTCCGATGCTGCTATTGCCACCGCCGGTGATCTGACCCCAGGGCACAAAGGTGGCAATGAAACCGAACATCAGAATCACCATGACCGCGGCGGCAATCTTGGTGCTGAAGGAGCGGACTACTTGCATGGGGGCTGGCGAACTCCGGACAGGGAATGGGCTGGAAAAACGGCCGTAAGTCTAAGTCCGACAACAGGGAAGCACAAGCGCAGCCACTCCAGGACCGGTTGACAGGTCCGCTGAGCATCGCTAATCTTTGTTCAATCCCCACAACAACTTACGGCCGAGCCCCCGGATGGCGTATACCAGGGAAATCGAGAAGCTGAAGCGCCAATGGGATGAGAATCCCAAGGGCACCTCGTTCGCCCCCCTTGCCGAGCTGTATCGCAAGGATGGCCAGCACGATAAGGCCATGGAGGTTCTTCGGGTCGGCCTCGAAAGCAATCCGAGGCACATCCCCGGCAACATCGTCCGGGGCCGCTGCTGTCTGGACTTGAAGCAGGATGCGGAGGCCGAGGTGGCGTTCCGGCGGGCACTGGAGCTCGACCCGGAAAATGTCATCGCCCTGAAGGCGCTGGCGGACATCACGGAACGGGGTGGCCGTCTCGATGAGGCAACGACCTGGCTGCAGCAGCTGGTCTCGGTCGATCCCAGCAACGACGACGCCCGCGATCAGATGACCCGGGTATCAACGGCCATGGCCGCGCCAGACCCCGAGCCGGAACCGGAGCCCGAACCGGTTGTTGAGCCGGAGCCGCCGGTGATGGCAACGACGGTTGAGTTGATCCCGCCCTCATTCGATGAACCATTCACCGTCGAAGCCAGGCCTCCCGCGCCATTCAGCACCCCCTCAGTCGCGGCCGAATCTCTCGGCTTGACGCCGCCAGCTCCGGATCCATTTGCCGGCGGGGTCGGAACTCACGAGGCTCCGGCCGCCTCGGCGCCGATGGCCGGGTTCGAGTCCGCCGAGTTCGACTCCAGCGCCGGCCGCGATCTCAAGCCGCAAGGTGTACCCGGCATGCTGATCGAGCATGCGGAGGAAGCCTCCACCGAGCCATTGATCGGGTCAGGCTCATCCGCCCAGGGTGCCAACCAATCCGGATTCGACGTCGGGTTGGAAAAGGCCGAAGAGATCGTGCTGCGGGGCAGTAGCGCCACCGAGTTCCAGACGGCCAGTGCCAGCGAGGACATGGCCCAGGGCTTCCGGGTCAGCACCTCGTCGGAATTCCAGACGGCCAGTGCTTCGGAGGACATGGCGTCGGCCTTTGCCGCCAAGGAAGCCGAGACGGCAGCTCCGGCGAATCCGGAGCCGGTCGAGGAAAGTGTGCCGGTGGCGGCGGAGCTGACTCCTGCCGTTGCCGCCCAGTCGTGGTCACCAGCTGAACCGCCAGCGGTGGTGGTTGATGAGCCGCCTGCCGCGGTGATCGATTCGGGAACCGCGGGCGCACCTGAACTGGTCGCGCCTGAAGCACCGGCGATGATGCCGGTGCCTGAGCCATTCGTGTTCATGGCGCCGGAGGAGGCCGCCGCGGTCGAACCGGCCACGATCGCGAACCAGCCGGAGCCGATTCACCTCGAGTCCGCGCCCGAATCGCTTCAATTCGACACCACGCCGATCTCACCTGAGATCCACGCCCCCGTGGTGGCCGAGATGGAGCCGTCGTTCGATGCCACTCGCTCGGGTGAGTCCGGTGGGTTGGCGCAGGCACACGCCGCACTGCCGGATGATCTCAAGATCATCTACCCGCCGGGTCCCACGCAGGCCGCTGAAGCCGATGAACCTGGAGTTGGCAGCGAGCCGGAGCCGGTCGTCACCGAGACGATGGCCGAGCTCTATCTGCGGCAGGGGCTCCGGCACGAGGCGCTGCGGGTGTTCCGGCAGCTGGCGGACCGGGCTCCCGGGGATCTTCACCTGCGCGAGCGGGTGACCCAGCTCGAATCGGACCTGGCTGCATTCAGTGCCGGCCGCCGAGCCGCAAGCGGCATCACGGCGGCCGCCACCGGCGGCGAATCGGTCGGCTCCTTCTTCCAGGGACTGCTGGGCTCGGCGGTTGGCACCTCAGGGCAGGTGGCGCCGCCGGCGGCGTCCTCAGTGGAAGCCATGGAGGGCAAAGGCGGCGGAGCGCCGACCCGTCCGGCGCAGGACTCGCTGTCGCTGAGTGCCATTTTCGGTGAGGACGCGTCGCCGGTTCCGCCGACCGTCAGCAACGGGTCCGAGTCGAATAGCGGCGCGGCTTCCGGCTTGTCGAACGGTGGAGTGTCGTTTGACCAGTTCTTTGGCGACCAGCCCGCGTCCGGCGAGATGGCCGGCGCCAACCGTCGGGCCAGTCGGGCCGGCGGCCCGGACGAAGATCTCGACCAGTTCCAGAACTGGCTCAAGAGCCTGAAGCGCTGAATGCGGATCGCCGTTCTCAACGGCCCCAATCTGAACCTGCTGGGCAGCCGCGAGCCGGAGGTCTATGGCCACGCCACGCTGGCCGAGGTCGAGTCGCTGGTCCGGGCCGAAGGGCAGCGACTGGGCGCACAGGTTGACTGGCACCAGACCAATCACGAAGGGGTTTTTGTCGACCTGGTCCAGGGCCTCAAAGGCGGGGCCGATGGCGCGCTGATCAATGCGGCCGCCTTTACTCACACCAGCATGGCCATCCGGGACGCGGTTCTCGCGGTCCAGGTTCCATTCGTCGAAGTCCATCTCTCCAATATTTTCGCCCGGGAAGCCGAGCGGCGTCATTCCCGGCTGGCGGACCTGGCGGTCGGGATCGTGGCCGGCTTCGGGCCGGAGGGATATCTCCTGGGGCTGCGGGGGCTGGTGAGCCGGATCCGTGCCGGCTGACCGCCGGCCGGAGCGCCTGGCGGCGCTTCGGGGCCTGCTGGAGCGTGAGGTGCTTGGCGGGCTGCTGATCCAGCACCTTCCCAATATCCGGTACCTGACCGGCTTCACCGGATCGGCGGCGCTGCTGCTTATCCGACCGGCCGATGCGGTGCTGATTTCGGATTTTCGCTACGCGTCGCAAGCTCCCCAGGAAGCTGGCGACCTGGTGCGGGTCGAAATCGACCAGCACAGCCCCTGGCAGCGGCTGAAGAAGTTGCTGGCCATCACACCGATCGAGACGCTGGGCTATGAAGGGCACATCGCGACGGTGCGCGATGCGGAACGGATCGCGGGAACCACGACCGGGCGACTGGTCCCGGCTCCGGAGCTGGTGGAGCGGCTGCGGGCGGCAAAGGCGGTCGAGGAAGTCGGGCTGATCCGCGAAGCCGCCGCGCTGGCCGAGTCGGCGCTGGCAGTGGTCCTGCCGACGGTCCGAGTCGGGGAGACCGAGATCGCCATCGGGGCACGGCTTGAGCTGGAGTTACGGCTACGGGGCAGTGAATGGCACCCGTTCCAGACCATCGTTGCCTCGGGGGCTCGTGCCGCGCTGCCCCACGCGCGTACCGGCACCCGGCAGCTGGAAAAGGGCGACTGGCTGCTGCTTGACTTCGGCGCCCAGGTTGGCGGATACTGTGCCGACATCACTCGCACCGTGGTCGTGGGGGCCAGGGCAAGTGAACGGCAGCGCGCGGTGTATGAGACCGTCCGCACCGCGCAGAGTCGGGCCATCCAGGGCATCAGGGCCGGGCAGCCGGCCCGGGAGGCGGATGCCCTGGCTCGCGACGTCATTGTACAGAAGGGTTTCGGTGAGGCGTTCGGCCACTCCCTTGGCCATGGCCTTGGCCTGGAAGTGCATGAGGCGCCGCGCGTGGCACCCAGTTTCGATGACCCGCTGCCGGCCCATGCGGTAGTCACCATCGAGCCGGGTATCTATCTTCCGGGCTGGGGCGGTGTCCGGCTTGAGGACGACGTCCATCTCGACCCGGCTGGTCCGGTCTGCCTGTCCAGCAACCAGACCGAACTCCTCGAACTCGACTAAGCACCGTGAAACGATCGCGCAGCTCGACGGCCGCGGCGGCAGCCAAGCCCCGGTCCTCCCGTATCGCCGGCAATTCCGAACCGGCCACCCGTGACGACGCGCCTATGAATCCGAGCGAGATGAAGCAGCTGGCGGACCTCCTGCAGCACGTGCCGGGAATCCGCTCCATCGACATCAAGGACGTCAATAAACTGGTGGAACTGCTTCGGGAGACACCCGAGGTCGGTTCGATCGAGGTCAAAGGCTGGTTCGGCACGGGGGTAGTGGTGACGCGCACGGGAACGACCGGCGTCACCGCCGGCCCCGTGTATCAGGCGCTGCCGCCCGCGGCGGGGCACGCCCCGTCGGCCGGTGATGGCGTTCCGGCGACCGCCCCTGGCAAGCCGGCTGGGTCAGGACTCAAGGAAATCAAGTCGCCGATGGTGGGCACCTTCTACAAGGCACCGGAGCCCGGGGCCGAGGCCTACGCCAAGGTTGGCAGCCGGATCAGTGCCGGCCAGACGGTCTGCATCATCGAGGCGATGAAGATCATGAACGAGATCGAGGCGGAGATTTCCGGCGTGATCCGCGAAGTGCTGGTGGATGATGTCCACCCGGTCGAGTTCGGCCAGGTCCTGTTCCGGGTCGATCCGAATGGCTGATCCGACCGGCGCGACGGGCACCCCGTTCAACTTCAAGCAGGCCATCTCGCAGATGGTTTCGCGCAACGGTTCCGACCTGCTGCTCAAGGTGGGCCGTCCGCCCACCATCCGGGTCAATGGCGCGCTGGTGGGCCTCGACATGGCCTTCCTGAAACCGGAGGACCTCAAGACGCTGGCCGAGCAGATCATGACGCCTCGGCAGGTCAAGGAATTCTCCGAGAAGAAGGAAGCCGATTTTGCCATCGGCGTTCCCGGCGTGGGCCGGTTCCGGACCAATATCTACCAGCAGCGGGGCACGCTGGCCTTTGCCTTCCGGGCCATCCCGTACGAAGTCAAGACGATCAAGGAGCTGCAGCTGCCGGAGGTGCTGGAGGAGATCGCACTCCGGCCCCGCGGCCTGGTGCTGGTCACTGGGGTGACCGGCTCCGGCAAGAGCACTGCGCTGGCCGCGATGATCAACCACATCAACCAGAACGAGCGGGTCAACATCATCACGATCGAGGACCCGATCGAATTCCTGCATCGCGACGTCTCGGCCAACATCTCGCAGCGCGAGGTCGGCAGCGACACCTTGTCGTTCGGTACCGCGCTGCGTCACGTGCTGCGGCAGGATCCGGACGTCATCCTGATCGGCGAAATCCGGGACCTGGAAACGCTCGACACGGCGCTCAAGGCGGCGGACACCGGCCACCTGGTCTTCTCGACCCTGCATACCACCGACGCCACCCAGACCCTCAACCGGATCATCTCGTTCTACCCGCCCCACCAGCACCAGGAGATCCGGATGCTGCTGTCGACGGCGCTGCAGGCGGTGGCCTGCCTGCGGCTGGTGCCGCGGAAAGACGGCAAGGGCCGGGTGGCCGCCGCCGAAATCCTGATCAATACCGCCGCGGTGGCCGACAACATCCGCGACACCGAGCGGGCCCTCAACATTCCCGATCTGATCGCCGAAGGTACGGTGTCCTACGGGATGCAGTCGTTCGACCAGTCACTGATGAAGTGGTACCAGTCCGGCGACATCAGTTACGAGAGTGCCCTGTTCTACTCGTCCAATCCCAGCGAATTCGCGCTGCGGGTGTCGGGGATCTCGTCGGCGTCCGATCGGACCTTCGGCGACATGAACACCGGCACCAAGCCCGGCGCCAGCGACAGCAATTCAGGATTCACGCCCTGATGTTCAAGAAGGTGCTGATCGCCAATCGCGGCGAGATTGCCCTGCGGGTCATTCGGGCCTGCCGCGAGCTTGGAATCGAAACGGTGGCGGTGTACAGCGAGGCCGATCGCGAGTCGCTGCACGTCCGCTTTGCCGACGACGATGTCTGCATCGGGCCGCCGCCCAGCCGCCAGTCCTACCTCCGCATTCCCAGCCTGATCGCCGCGGCCGAGATTACCGGCGCCGACGCCATCCATCCGGGCTACGGGTTCCTGGCCGAAAACGCCGAGTTTGCCGAAACCTGCCGGGCCTCGAACATCGCATTCATCGGTCCCACGCCCGAGCAGATCCGCAGCATGGGCGACAAGGCCACCGCCAAGCGGCTGGCCCAGGCAGCCAATGTGCCGACGGTGCCGGGCTCGGTCGGGACCGTGGCGGATCTCGACGCCGCCATCGCGGTGGCCGAGTCGATCGGCTTTCCGGTCATCATCAAGGCCACGGCCGGCGGGGGCGGGAAGGGCATGCGGATCGCGCTCGACGCCGAGCAGTTTGGCCAGTCATTCTCGCTGGCCCAGAACGAGGCGCTGAGCGCCTTTGGCAACGGCGAGGTCTACATCGAGAAGTACCTGAGCCGGCCCCGCCACGTCGAGATCCAGATCATGGGAGACACCCACGGCAGGGTGACCCACCTCGGCGAGCGGGACTGCTCGGTCCAGCGTCGCCATCAGAAGCTGATCGAGGAAAGCCCGTCGCCCGCACTGACCACCGAGACCCGCCGCCAGATGGGCGATGCAGCCGTGATGCTGGCCTCGGCCATCAACTACGTCGGGGCGGGCACCATCGAATTCCTGCTCGATGAAACCGGCGAGTTCTACTTCATGGAAATGAACACCCGGATCCAGGTCGAACATCCGGTGACCGAGATGGTCACCAGCTTCGACCTGGTGAAGGAACAGATCCGGGTGGCGGCCGGCGAACATCTGTCGTTCAAGGGCGATGGATCCCGGCTACGGGGGCACGCCATCGAGTGCCGGGTGAATGCCGAAGACCCCTATCGCAACTTCCAGCCCTGTCCCGGGCAGATCACGGCGTACCATCCGCCGGGTGGTCCCGGGGTCCGGGTCGACACCCACGTCTATGCCGGCTACACCGTGCCGCCGTACTATGATTCGCTGCTGGCTAAGGTGATCGTCCACGGCAACGACCGGGAAGAGGCGCTCAACCGCATGGCCCAGGCACTCGACAGCTTCATCCTCGAGGGCGTGACCACCACCATTCCGTTCCTCGCCAGGATCATCCGCCATCCGGACTTCGTGGCCGGCAACGTGGATACCAAATTCCTGGAGCGGCAGCCGGAGCTGTTCCAGCCGGCCAAATGAAGCTGGACGTCGTGTTCGCCCCTCTGGGGCTCCAGCCGGCCGAGGTCCAGGGCCGGACGGTGTTCGTCATCGATGTGCTCCGCGCCACCACGACCATGTGCGCCGCGCTGTCCAAAGGCGCGCGCGGGGTCATTCCCGTCGCCGATACCGACGAAGCGCTCCGCCTGGCCCAGACCCTCGATAGCGCCGATGTGGTGCTGGCGGGAGAACGCCAGTGCCTGCCGATACCCGGCTTTCCGCTGGGCAACAGTCCGCGGGACATGACCGCCGAAGCGGTCCGCGGCAAGACCATCATCATGACCACCACCAACGGAACCCGCGCCATCCTGGCCAGCCAGGGGGCCGCCGCGGTATTCCCGATGGCGGCAGCCAATCTCTCGGTGGCGGGCCGGAAGGCCCACCAGGTCTGGGAGCGCGACCAGGACCTGCTGATCCTGTGCGCCGGTCGGGACGGGCGGTTCGCGCTCGACGATGCGTACGCCGCCGGCCGGTTGGCACTCGCGGCACTGGGTGGTCCCCGCCACCGCCGGGGACTCAATGATGCCGCGCTGGCCTCACTCGATTTTGTCCGCCGCTACGGTCTGCGGTGGGAACGGCCGCTGGCCGCCAGCCAGTCCGGCCGGGACCTGGCGGCACTCGACCTCAAGGCCGACATCCTCGACGCGGCCCGCGAGGATGCCTACCCGGTGCTGCTGCAGTTCCAGGATCGCCGGGTGACGCTGGTGCCGGAGCAGTCATGAGCGGGGAGTCGAGACAACGGATCGGCGCCATCGCAGCACTGGTGCTGGGACTGTTTTCGGCCATCGCGCTGCTGCCAACTTCCGCTACCGGCCCACTGGGGCACCTGCTCGGCCACTCCCTCTGGGTCACGCTCGGCGTTGGCGCGCTGGGCATACCGCTACTCGGTTTTGGCGTGGCGCTCGCCGGATTCCGCCGAGCCCCCAACCTCGACATGAAGCGCTCCGCCATCCTGCTCGGCGGTTTGAGTGTGCTGGTGCCGTTCGTGATCGGGGTGGTCACCCATATCACCGAGTACCAGTTCGATCCGCCGCTCGAGGAATGGCATATCGCGGCCCGACTGACCGGGGAGCTGCCAGGATTCCTGGCCCGGGTCACGACCAGCGGTATCGGGTTCGCGGGTGCGCTGCTGTTCGGATTTCTGGCGCTGTCCGCGCTCACGATCCTGACCATCGCGTGGCATCCGCTGCAGCACCTCGAAGGAGGCAAGGCCGTCGATGGCAGTGCCCTGGCTTCGGGAACCGTCGCCGCAACCCCGGCCGCCGCCCATGCCTTCGTGCCGCACAAACCCAAGATCGCGCCGGTGGACGACGAGGACGATGACCCGATGGTCATCCCGATTTCCCGCCGGGACCGGAAGAAGAAGGGCGACAAGGCTGACAAGGCCGACAGGAAAAAGGGCACCAGCGAGTCACTCGAGGAGGACGAACTCCCGCCCATCGACCTGCTGACGCCGCCGACCAAGCAGGATATCGATGCCGGTCAGGCCGAACTGGACCGGCTGGGGCAGGTGCTGCTCGAGACCCTGAAGACCTTCAAGGTCGAGGGATCGATCGCGGGGCGGACGACCGGACCGGTGGTCACCCAGTTCGAAGTGGTGCCGGCGCCGGGCGTGAAGGTGGGACGGATTGCCAACCTGGCGGACGACATGGCCATCACCATGCGGGCCCAGTCAATCCGGGTCGCCCCGATACCCGGCAAGGGTGCCGTCGGGGTCGAGATCCCCAATCCGACGGCCCGGATGGTCACCCTGCGGGAGCTGTTCGAATCGCCGGAGTGGGACAATTCACGGGGTGCCTTGCCGATTGCCCTGGGCCGGGACCTCGAGGGCAAGCCCGTCGTGGCCGACCTCGGCAAGATGCCGCACCTGCTGATCGCCGGCGCCACCGGCTCCGGCAAGTCGGTGGCGATCAACACCATCATCACCAGCCTGGTGTACCGGTACACCCCGAGGGAGCTGCGGCTCCTGATGGTGGATCCGAAGATGGTCGAGCTGTCGATGTACAACTCGCTGCCCCACCTGCGCCACAAGGTGGTCACCGACAATCATGATGCGGCCACCGTGCTCAAGTGGGCGGTGTTCGAGATGAACCGGCGTTACGCCCTGCTGCATGTCAACAGTGCCAGGAATCTGGCCGATTTCAATCGCAAGGTGGTCGAAGGGAAGCCGCTGCGGAATCCGGCCCGGCCCAAGCCGACCATCTCGTCAGTGGCCGCCGAAGAACCGGATACGCCGGCGGAGCCGACTCAGGAGGAGATCTACTCCGACGACATTCTCCCGCTGATCGTACTCATCGTGGACGAGCTGGCCGACCTGATGATGACGGTGCAGGGTGAGGTCGAAACCCCGCTGGCCATGCTGGCCCAGAAGGCCCGGGCCATCGGCATTCACCTGATCCTGGCCACCCAGCGTCCCAGCGTGAACGTGATCACCGGCTTGATCAAAGCCAACTTCCCGAGCCGGATCGCGTTCCGGGTGGCGTCCAAGGTCGACAGTCGGACCATTCTCGACCAGAATGGCGCCGAGGCCCTGCTGGGCAATGGCGACATGCTCTTCCTGCCGCCGGGCAAGAGCGAGCCGATGCGATTGCAGGGCGCCTATATCGCCACCGAAGAGACCGAGCGGGTCATGGAGTGGTACCAGGCGAGGAAGGATGCCCGGAAGGCGGCGGCGTCGGAGGCCGCTTCGATCGAACCGGATATTCTGGCGCTGGTGCGGGCCCAGGAGGCCGATGACGATGGCCCCGGCGGCAGCGAGGAGGTCGGGGACCGGGACCCGTTGTTCCGCGAGTCGGCCGAGGCCTGCATCCAGAACGGCGGCGGCTCGACCTCACTGTTGCAACGCCGCCTGAGAGTTGGTTACGGCCGGGCGGCACGGATCATCGATCAACTGCATTACGCCGGTATTCTGGGGCCTCCGGATGGCAGCAAGCCCCGCGAAATCCTGATCGGGATCAGCCAGGTGGACGAATACTGCAAGTCCTGACGAGTCGGATGGCCGAGGGGCAGGCGGGGTTGCCGAGACAGTCGAGACGGCCCGGGCAGGCGAGATCTGGTCATCGCATCCTGCCGCCCTATATTTGAGGCCAGGATGGGCGGCCCCCCCTGTGGTTCCGGGTGCCGAAGCACCGTACCTACTGAATAGTTTTCGACAACTGACTCCGGTCACCTTACCCGAGAACGACTGATGGCCATTGACGCCGCGCAGTCCGAATCGAACGTCGAAAAGATTGACTGGAACACCATGCTGGCGCCGTACCGGCGGCCCTCCAAGTGGCGGAGCCTCTGGCAGCTTGGCACTACCATGCTGCTGCTGGCAGCGTTCTGGGCCGCGACTTACTGGAGCCTGTCGGTCGGCTACTGGCTGACCCTGCTGCTGGCCGTCCCGGCCGCGCTGATGGTGGTCCGGCTGTTCATGCTGCAGCATGACTGCGGACACGGCTCGTTCTTCCGCTCCCAGCGGATGAATACCCTGGTGGGCTCGGTACTCGGAGTCGTCACGCTGGTTCCCTACAATTACTGGCGCAAGACTCACTCGCTTCACCACGCCACTTCGGGCGACCTCGACCGGCGAAATCTGGGGGACATCGACACCCTCACCGTCCGTGAATACCTGAGCCGCCCCCGCCACAAACGCCTGTTGTACCGCCTGTACCGCCATCCGCTGGTCCTGCTCCTGGTCGGCCCCGCCTGGCAATTCGTGCTCAAGCACCGGCTGCCGCTCGACATTCCGCGCAACTGGAAGAAAGAGTGGATGAGCGTGCACGGGACCAACCTGGGTCTGGCTGCCGTGGTGGCGCTGATGTGGATGACGGTGGGCCTCCATCGCTTCCTGATGGTGCAGATCCCGATCACGCTGATCGCCGGCGCCATCGGCGTCTACCTGTTCTACGTGCAGCATCAGTATGAGGACACCTACTGGCGCTACCGCGAAGCCTGGAACTATTTCGCCGCCGGCCTCGAGGGGGCATCCCACCTCAAGATGAGCCGGCTGATGCAGTGGGCCACGGCCAACATCGGCCTGCACCACATTCATCACGTGTCGAGCAAAATTCCCAATTACCGGTTGCAGCGGGCCTTCAACGAGAATCCGGCACTGCAGCAAGCGACGACGCTGACCCTGCCCGGCAGTGTGCGTACCCTGTGGCTCACCCTGTGGGATGAAGACGAGCGCCGGCTGGTGGGCTTCCGCGACCTGCAGGCCATCCGGCAGCGGATCACCCGCGAAATCGGCGCCGGTGCCGCCATCCTGGCTCACAAGCCGGAGGCGGTGCCACGGACTTGGCAGTAGAGCGACGGACGAGGCGGACGAAGGCGGGCGAGCCGGACGAGATAGACAAGTTGCTCAGGCCGGTTCGGAGCCTCGGACGGCCTTGTAGAGAAACCACAGCGTAATCGACCTCTCCCTCCTCAACTCTTCAATGGCGGCCCACGGTCCTTGCGCCGCCCAGCCCCGCTTCCGAGCGAATTGAAGTGCATAGGTCAATTCCGACAGCGAGCCCATTGAAATATCGAGGAAGTGCCGGAATTCCTTCCTCCCTTTTCTGCTCGATCCCTCGCAGATATTGGCGGCGACTGAAAACCCGGCTCGCCGCGCCTGAGAAATCAATCCGTACTTCTCTTCCAGCGGCCAGCTCGCAGGTAAATCATGCACTGCGTGGGCCAACCGATCGGCGTGCTGCCACATTTCGAGTCGTTCATAGTTCGCCATGCGACAATAAACATGGAGGCGAGCCAGGCAGGTAACCAAAATCGCGATTGACAGTGGTTCAGATTCGCGTTGGTTCGCCCGCCTCGCCCGCCTCGCCCGCCTCGCCCGCCTCGCCCGCCTCGCCCGCCTCGCCCGCCT
>JBDTTF010000012.1:0-3826 GCA_039930765.1 Gemmatimonadota bacterium
GCGGACAGGCGGACAGGCGGACAGGCGGACAGGCGGACAGGCGGACAGGCGGACCTTCGCACTATTGGTACGCCACCGATAGTTTCAGCGTCGAGCGAATATTGAAAAGCACTCCACCGACTGGAGCGGCGCCGTCGACGGTCCGGCCCAGTCGGAACACCGATTGGGACTGCTCGCCGAGACTGCCGTCTCACCGGAATGTCCCTGACACCTCTGGAGTCCGATCGATGCCCCTGAACCCTCGGCCCTGGATCGTTCCGGCCGTTTCTGCCCTTCGTACCTACTGGCTGACCGCCCTGCTTCTGGCGGGAGCCGGTGCCCTCGGCCTGGCCCTGTTGCTCCCCATCACTTCGTTGGCTGGCGCCAATGGCCTGACTGGATCCAGCCGACTTCTGATGTGGGCTGCACCGATGGCCGAATCGGGACTGCACTGGAGCGAGCTATCCCGCACCCCCACTGCAACCGGCCAGCTCGCCATTGACCGGGGATTCGAACTGCTGCTGCTGGGAGCCGGCTTTGCCCTGGCCGTGGCGGGACTCACGATCCTGACCTTTTCGGCGGTGCGTGAGGGGCAGCGGGAGGTTGAGCTCAGCGTCCGGCGGGCCGTGGGCGCCTCGCGCCGAGTGCTGCTGGCGTCCTCGGTACTCGAGAGTGGAGTTCTGATCACGGGCGTAGTGCTGCTCGGCGGGGCAGGCGGTGCCCTGGCGGCGGCCGCGGCGATCCGCAGCTGGCCCGGGATGCTCGGTGCTGCGCAGATGGGGGCCACCCTCGCCGCTGTGGCGGCGATCGGGAGTGGGATCCTGTTCGGCGCGATTGTCCCCGTGGTGTTCGCCCGGCGGAGGCAGGTGCTCGAAGCAGTGAGCCGGCCGGTACCGCTGGCCATTCCGGCGCTGCAACTGGGCCTCAGCCTCGCTGTGCTGACGGCGGGTGCGCTGGTGGCACGCTACGCCCTTGAGACCGGGTCGGGGAAAGACACCGGTGCCACCTCGATGGAAGATCGAACGCTCTACCAGGTCGGTACTGCCGGAATGACCAGCGCGGAACGGAGCGCCGGATATGGGGCACTCCTGGCCAGTTTTCATTCCGGGACCGGTACCAGCGCCAGTCTTGCCAGCCGCGGTTCGTTGATGGGACTGGGTACGGTGGACATGATCATCACCGATTGTGGTGATTGTGCGGTCAGCAGCCTCAAGACCCGGTTCAAGCAGGTCATGACCACTCAGATGCTGGTCAGCGCCGACACCTTTCGGGCCTTGAGCATCAAGCTGGTCGCTGGCCGGCTGCTCACGGACGCCGACAAGCTGGGTTCCGAACGCGTCGTCGTAATCAATCGGGCCATGGCCGCGGAAACCTTCCAATATGGCCAGCCCCTGGGCCGAGGTCTGCGGCTGACCAACGACGACCAGTGGTACACGGTGGTGGGTGTGGTGGACGATCCGGCGCGGGCAGGGTTTGGGGCCGGCCTGCAGCCGCGGTACACCGCCTACCTCAGCGTGCAGCAGCAGGCGCCGGCCGGTGTCGAGCTGATGGTCGGCTCCGGCCCGCCCGGGCCGAGCGACGACGCGGTACGAGGCAAGGTGAGGTCGACGCTCGGCGCGAGCGCGAAGGTGACACCGGTTCACGAGGCGGATCTGCTGACCATCGAAGCCGCGCCGCTGATCTGGCTGGCCCGCCGATTTGCCTTCGAGGGCTGGGGAATGCTGGTCCTGGCCGGCGCCGCACTCCTGGCGCTGATGCGGCTCTGGGTGGCCTCGCTCGAGAATGAGCTCGGCGTCAGGCGTGCGCTCGGGGCTACTCGTCGACGACTCTGGCTGATGATCGTGGCCCGCACCGCAATTGTAGGGGTGGCAGGCATTGCGGTAGGGATCTGGTTTGGCCCGGCGATCTGGGTCGGGCTGCAGGATCTGTTGCCGGGCCTGCCCGAATGGGATCCGGCGCTGCTGGTGCGCTACGCGCTGCTGCTGTTTGGTGCGGCGGCGGCCGGCTCGTTCGCGCCGGCCTATCTGGTGCTGCGCCGGGTGCCGGCTGATCTCATCGGCTCACACGGAGGCTGAGCCACGACGCCTGACCGACCGTCTCGATTCGTTGCCCTCGCCACCCCGGCACGTGATGCGCTCCGGGTGTACTGGAGGACCGCCTCGCTTGTCTGCATCGCCGGAGCGATCGGGCTGGCGGTCCTTCTGTCCGTTTCGGCCCTGGCAGGGTCCGGTGGACTGCTCGCTCCGCCCAGGATCCGGTTCGACCACGATGGTATAGCCGGCTCGGGACTGCCGTGGTCATGGTACGCGCGCGGCCCCGGCGAGATCCGTGCGCTCGGCGTCCTCGACCTCTATTACTCGCTGCTGCTTGGGGCTGGCGCGGCGCTCGCCGTCAGTGTTCTCACCCTGTTCAGTTTTGCCGCGGCGCGGGAACGGGAACGCGAGGTCGAGCTCTCGGTCCGCCGAGCCGTTGGTGCATCACGCCGCCTCCTGCTCGGTTCGGCGTTGCTCGAGTCCGGGGTGCTGATCGCGGTAATACTGGGCGTTGGGATGCCTCTGGCGCAGGCCCTGTCCTCGGCGTCATTGCGGGCGTGGCCCGGGAGGCTCGCCGGATCGTCAGTCGTCCCTTCGGTTGCCGTTGTTGCCGCCATCATCGTCGCGGTTCTATTCGGAGCCGCGCTCCCGATCCTGTTTTCCCGGCGCAAGCAGGTGTTGGAAGCGTCCGGGGCGCCCCTGCCTCTGCTCATTCCCGCGACCCAGCTGGGCCTCAGCCTGATCGTGCTGACGATGGCAGCCTTGTTGTCCGGCCGAACAGTCTCCACCGCCCCCCTACCCGAACTCTCCTCGCGCAACGGCGCAGTGCTTCGAATCGAACTGCCGGCCGCCACGCCGCTGGAGCGGTCCGCCACGTATGCTGCGATCCTGGCCCAGCTCCCGGGCGCGAGTCTCAGCTCTCCAGGTGTCATCGTCGGACTGGGCACAACCGACGTGCTGCGCACCGGCTGCATCTCCTGTCCCGACGGCAAGTCGCGGGCACCGGACGATTTGCTGTCAGCCAGCCATCGCCTCGTGACCGCCGACACCTTCCGGGCGCTCGACATCCGTCTGGTGCTAGGCCGGCTTCTGCCCGATCGTGACCGCCTTGGGACCGCACCCGTGGTGGTAATCAACCGAACCTTGGCCTCCAAACTGCCGGATCCGATTGGCAATCAAATCGCCGCCAGTAATTCGCGGGATTCCTACGCCACCGTGGTCGGCATCGTCGAGGATGTACCGTCGAACGGACTCGGCGCCAGCCATGAATCGCGCAATGTGATCTATCAGAGCCTGCTGCAGCATCCGCCCAGCAGCGCCGAATTGCTGCTTAGACCCGGCCCGACCCCATCTGATCTCGGAAGACTACGCGCCAACCTCGGAGCGGTCCTCCCACCAGCGGCAGCAGCGCCAGTGGTAAGCAACGAAGCGGCACTCCTCGCGGCGGAGCAGGCGCCGGTAACGTGGTTCGGGCGCCGAGTGCGGGTGATCGGGTGGTCCATGCTGGCACTTGCCTTCATCGCGATTCTCGAACTGATGAGGATGTGGGTCGTCACCCTTCGGTCGGAACTCGGAATCAGGCTGGCGGTGGGCGCAACTCGAACGGGATTGCTGGTTTGGGTGCTGGGCAAGGCCGTGCAGGTTGGGCTGGCGGGGATTCTGGTCGGAGTCTGGTTCGGCCCAGCACTCTGGGCTGGACTGGCGCGCGCTTTTCCGGGATTGCCTTCGTGGGATCCGGTCGTTCTGCTGCGCTACTCCCTCTTGCTGATGGGCGCTGCAGGTATCGGAGCCGGGTGGCCTGCTTTCCGGGCGCT
>JBDTTF010000013.1:0-4081 GCA_039930765.1 Gemmatimonadota bacterium
GGCGTGGCCCACGACCTCAACAATCCGCTGGCGTCGGTCATCGGGTTTGCGGACCTGCTGGCCGAATCACGGGATGTCCCGACCCGCTTGCTCGAGCCGCTGCGCGTCATCCGGGACGAAGCGGACCGGGCGGCGGCCATCGTCCACAACCTGCTGGGTTTTGCCCGGCAGCAGGAGCGGCAGCGCCGGCCGATCCTGCTCCGGAAGATCCTGACCTCCACGCTGGCCCTGCTGCGCCACCAGTTGATGGCACTCAATGTCGAGGTCTCCCTCGAGCTGGAGGGCGAGCTCCCCGAGGTAACGGCCGATCCCAACCAGATTCAGCAGGTCTTCGTCAACCTGATCAGCAACGCGGCCCAGGCCATCGCCTCGACCGAGCGGGCGGGAACCGTGGTGGTTCGAGGCCGCCGCCGCGACAACGGTGTCGCCATCGAAATCATCGATGATGGACCGGGGATGCCACCCGATGTGGCCGCCCGGGTGTTCGAGCCGTTCTTCACCACCAAGCCGGAAGGCTCGGGGACCGGGCTCGGGCTGTCGATCGGCCAGGGCATTGTGCGTGAGCATGGCGGCCGGATTTCGCTGGCCACCGCGTCCGGAGCCGGTGCCACCTTCACGGTCGAGCTCCCGGCCAGCGGCACGCCGTATCTTGAGACCGCTGAATTTGCGATCCTCGAGCCGATGGACCCGCTTCGGGTTCTGGTCATCGATGATGAGCCTCACATTCTTCATTACATGCGTGCGACACTGGAGTCCTGGGGCCACGCGGTCGAGGTGGCGCCCGATGGCCGGGCCGGCCTCGACGCCGCACTGGCCCGAGAGTTCGACGTCATCATCACTGATCTTCGGATGCCCAAGCTGGGCGGCCGCGAGTTCTCGGCCGAACTCCAGGCCAGGGCTCCGCACCTGATGTCCCGCCTGGTCTTCAGCACCGGTGACGCCATCCGTGGCGACACCATCCAGTTTCTCGAGGAGCAGGGCCGCCCCTGCCTGCACAAGCCGTTCAGTCTCGCCAAGTTGCGCGCTGCCCTCACCCTGGTCGCCAGGCCATCCGCGGCAGGCTGAGGCGGCCCGCGACCGGTTGGCCGAGTCCTCCCGTCGAGGGTACTATTCGGGATGATTTACGTCTGCATTCCCAGCTTCGATGAAGCCAGCACCGTCGGACTCCTGCTCTGGAAGATCCGCCGGGTCTTCGGCGAATTTCCCCGCGAGTACCAGCTGCTGGTGGCCGATGACGGCTCCAGTGATCACACCGCCGAACTGCTCGAGCCCTATGCCAAGGTCCTGCCGCTGACAGTGGTCCGTCATGGCACCCGCCAGGGCTACGCGGCCAGCGTCGAGGAACTGCTTCGGCTGGCGCTGGAGCGGACCGACCGGCCCAAGCGGGACTGCGCGGTGCTGATGCACGCCGACTTCAGTCACGGGCCCGACATGATCCCGGAGTTCGTCCGCCGGATCGAGAGCGGCGCCGACCTGGTGATCGGTGAAGCCACCCTGGCCGGGGAACCGTCGCGTGGCCAGCGCTGGCTCCGCCGCGGCGCGCCGTGGCTGCTGCGGGGCCGGCTGGGTGTGCCGGGCGTTCGCGATATCGTTTCCGGCTTCGGAGCGATGCGGCTGGTCTGCTTGCGGAATGCCATTCGCGCCCAGGCGGGTCCGCTGCTCTCGGCGGGAGACAGCTGGGTGGCCAACGCGGAACTGTATGCCAGGCTGGCGCACCATGCCCGCCGGATCGAGGCCGTCCCGGTGGTCGAGCGGCATGACCTGAGGCCCCGCGCCGCACGGCGGACCGCCTGGGTGGCGGCCCGTTCGATATGGCAGGCCGGCCGCGGGCTGCGGGTTCCGATGGCACCACCGCCCAAGCCCTCAGTAGGCACCGAGCAGCCGGCGGGTGCCGCATGACTCCGGGGCTGATCGCAGTCGCGGCCATGGCACTGCTCCACGGACCAATGGCGGCGGATACCCTCAAGCCAGCCTGGCCGTTCGGGGTCGGCGAGGAGTTCCAGTACGATGCCAAGCTCGGCATCCTCAAGCTCGGAACCGGCAACATCAGCGTCCAGTCAATCGACACCGTGCGGGGAGTGCCGACCTACCAGTTGCGGTTCTCGATCACGGGCGGCGTGGTGGTGTTCAAGATCAACAGCGTGCTGACCTCGTGGGTCGGCACCCAGGACCTGATTTCCCGGCGGTTCCACAAGGACTCTGAGGAAAACGACCGCAAGTACACCCACTATTACGAGATCTATCCGGACTCCGGCTTCAGCCGCGAAAACAAGGACTCATTTCCGTCGCCGCATCAGCCGATGGATGACGCGGCCTTCTTCTATTTCATTCGCACCATTCCGCTGGAAGTCGGCCAGACCTACAAGTTCGACAACTATTTCCACCTCGACACCAATCCGGTGGTGGTCAAGGTGGTCAAGCGGGAATCGTGTGACCTGCCCGATGGCAAGAAGACCCAGTGCCTGCTGCTGCAGCCGACCGTCGGCAAGGACGGCATGTTTGCGCCCCGGGCCGAATCGCAGATCTGGCTGACCGATGACGTCCACCGTACCCCGGTCAGGTTCAGGACCAGGTTTCCGTTCGGCACCCTGACGCTGCAGATCAGCGCCATCAGGTACGCCCCAGCCGACAGCGCCGCCGCTCGCCCGTGAGCTATCGCGAAGCCGATCTCAGCCGGCTCCGGCTGGTCTCGCGCGGAGCCCGGGCCCACAAGGTCGAGCAGGGGCTGCTGGCCCACCCACCCGGCGCCGACCGATCGTTCCACGCCTTTCTCGACAGCCTGCCCGACCAGCTCGGGGCCCGCAGTCTCCGCGCGGTAATCGCCGCCGTGGCGGCCGCCGCGCGCCATCGGCGCGGCGTCGTGGTCATGCTGGGCGGCCATGTGATCAAGGTGGGGCTGGGACCACTGCTGGTCGAGCTGATCCAGCGAAAGATCATCACCCATGTGGCGATGAATGGCTCGGGCGCCATTCATGACTGGGAACTGGCCGTGTGCGGCGAGACCAGCGAGGATGTGGCCGCCGGACTGGCCGATGGCACCTTCGGCATGGTGGCGGAGACCGGCGCCGAAATGAACGAAGCCATCCGGGTCGCAGCGGCTGCCGATTTGGGATTGGGAGAGGGATTTGCCAATGGACTCGCCGCCCGGAAAGAACTGCCCGGCGGTTCAGCCTCGATCCTGCTGGCCTGCGCCAAGGCTGATATTCCGGTCACGGTCCACGCTGCCATCGGCGCCGAGACGATTCACCAGCACCCCGCCATCGATGCTGCCGCTCTTGGCGCCACCACCCACCGGGACTTCCTCAGACTGGCGGGAAGCCTCCCCGACCTGCATGATGGTGGCGTTGTGCTCAACCTCGGCAGCGCCGTGATCATGCCCGAGGTGTTCCTCAAGGCGCTGACCATTGCCCGGAACCTCGGCCAGGGCCGCCCCACCGGATTTCTCGCCGCCGATTTCGACATGCTTCGGCATTACCGGCCCCGGGTCAACGTCGTGGAACGCCCGACCCAGGGAAATGGCACAGGAGTCCAGCTCACCGGGCACCACGAACTGATGATCCCACTGCTGGTCTGGGGAGTACTCGATGCCCTCGAACCCGATCGCTGAGACCACCCGTTTGCTGCTGGCCGCCCTGGTACTGGGATGCGCTCCAGCCGGCCCGCGAGGCACCGCCGCACAACCCGTCAGCCCCCAACCCAGCGATCCCGCCAGCGTCATCGCCGCCGCCAACCGGGGCAGCGCCGCCACTCAGGCCGCCACCGATGCGGACCTGGCCGACCAGGCCGGCGATGTGATCACCGCGGCGCTGGCCGCCGATGCCCGGGCGGACAACATCGACAGCCTGTATGCCCGTGGCGCCATTGTGATTGCCGACGGCCATCGTCGCGAGGAGTCGCCGCGTTTTGCCGGGGTCGAGCCCGGCGGCGCCGTCGCCATCGGTGGCATGCAGGTCGTGGTTCGGGACAAGCTGATCTGGGCGGTGATCGACTATCGCTGGTATTCCGTGAGCGACAACCTGGCTCGACTGGGCCAGGCTACCGTGCTGCTGTCACCGCCCGATGGGGACCGCGGGTTCCGGAT
>JBDTTF010000014.1:0-6270 GCA_039930765.1 Gemmatimonadota bacterium
CGGTTGCATTCCATTGAGGAGAGATTCTGTTGATTAACCCGGGTATGACCGATATGGCTGCGGCTGGTTCACGATGAAAAAGATTGGGCTGCTCGGTGGCGTCAGCTGGGTCTCGACCCTGGATTACTACCGGCACATCAATGAAGGGGTTAACGCACGGCTGGGCGGATTGAACTTCGCCGAATGTATCATCTATTCACTGAATTTCAACGACGTGCAGCGACACGGGTGGGATAACTGGGAGGAAACGTTCCGGCTTTTTTCTGACGCCTCCCGACGCCTGAAAGCCGCTGGGGCGGAGGCCATCGTGCTTTGCGCGAATACGGCACATGCCATCGCCGAAAGAATCGAAGCCGACGTGCAACTACCGCTGATTCATATTGCCACCGCGACCGCGAATGACGTCAGCAGGCATGGGTTGAAGAAAGTGGGATTACTCGGCACAAAGTTCACCATGGAGCTGCCGTTCTACAAAGACAAGCTGCGTGGGCAGGGCATTGAATCCCTTGTCCCACAGGAACAAGCCGTTCGTGACTTCATACAGCAGACCGTCAAAGAGGAGCTCGGTCGCGGCATCGTGCGCCAGGAAACAAAAGCAGCCTACCTTGAGATAGCCAATCAGCTGATTGCGAATGGCGCAGAAGGCATTGTGCTGGGGTGTACCGAAATCCCACTGCTGTTGAGTCAGCAGGATGTTGCGGTGCCAGTGTTCGACACGGCCAGGATTCACGCGCAAGCAGCCGTGGACTTCGCGTTGTCTGGGGATCACCCGTTACCGTAACGATCCTCGGAGTGCCGATCCGCGATGTAACCGGACGAACGTTGGCACTGGCCAGAATGGCTGCCCCCTGATCCGCATATGCAGTGATCAGGCTGATCGGCGCAAGGTTCCGTGCAGGGCGGCATCATCGCTGGCTATGACATGGAAGCGTGACTTTCTCTGGGCTCCGGCCGATATGGGGCTTGCAGCTGATGGGCCTTTCGTTAGCCTCCGTCATCGTCGCCAGCAAGGATCTTCCCATGCGGAGCCCAGTCGCGATTGCCGCGCTCTTTCTCAGCACCGCCTGCCTGGCCAGTGCCCAAGCACCAGCCCCAGTCACCTTGATCACCGCCTCCGAGATCGCCGCCGCGGTAGCGCACAATTCGGACCCCGGACTGGCGGACACCGTACTGCGCGTCGTACCGGTGCAAGGCCAGTACAATCTCGGCGTCGCGGTGGTCCGTCGCTCCAAGGTCGACGGCCGTACGTTGGCGGACGCCACCGTGCACGACGCCATTGCGGAGGTCTATCAGATCATTGAAGGCCGCGGTGTCCTCGTCACCGGCGGCACTCTGGACAGCGCGGTGGCGTTTCCACCCGATGGCCCCATCGTACGTCAGAAGATCGGGCCCAGCTCGTATGGCAAGCACATCGTCGGGGGCGTTCCGCATGAGGTTGGACCGGGTGATGTCGTCATCATTCCGCCTCATGTGGTCCATGGCTTCCGCGACATTACAACGGAGCGCATCGTCTACCTTCTGATTCGTTACGACCCGGGGCAGCTCCTGCAGACGACGCCACCAGCGCCCTAGCGCAGGCTAACCCCCGCCTGCAGCTGTCGAAGCGCGGCGCAGTGCTGCCTATTTTTCCAGCCTGCCCAGCCCGCTCACACAGACGAGTTGTTGTCAGAATTGGAACTGCGACGATGAACATGCGCACCGGCTGTTCTCCTTGGCCCGCAACAGCTGCAGCAGAAACCATGGCCGGTTCACGCTGTGTGCCTATTCTGCGCATGCGGCCTCCTAACCAGGGCATGAGGCTGTAGGGATTTGTCGACCAGGAGTTCCCAGCTCCGGTTGGGATCCACACCGCCCGCAGCGTATGCTCGATCGGTGAGGCCGCTCTACATCATGAGTCGGAGGAGGCCGTATGCCGGAAGGCAAGGGATTTGAGTCTCGTCGGTCGTTCGTGCAACACGTCGGACACGTCGCCTCGCTGACATTCCTGTCGTCCGCGATGGGCGCTAGCGTTGCGCGCGCCGAGTCGGCGCCGGTGCCCGCCACCGCGGTGTCGACGGACGACTGGGATTTGTCCTGGCTGGCGCGCCTCGCGAGCGGGACCGATCGTGCCGTCTTCGACTGGCCCACACTCGGTTCCCCCGCCGATCCGATCCTGCTTGAGCTGGCGGATCGCTATCTCCAGAACTGCGCAGCCGCGTATGGCGCGCAGCCGTACGCGGTGCGCGTCGTGCTCAACATCCGCACCCAGGCCGTCCCCGCGGCCCTCGCCGATGTCATGTGGCAGCGATATGCCCTCGGCACGGAATACCAGACGACGGACCCGACCACCGGCGTCCTGGCCATACGCAATCCATTCTGGTATCGCGCGCCGGATCCGGCCCCAAGACTCGTGTTGCCGTGTCTCGCTGACCTGCAGCGCGCTGGTGCCACTATTCTCGTCTGCGACTTTGCGCTCACCAATCTGGCGAAGCGCCTGGCGCCAAAGTTTCACCAGTCCGAGGCGACCGTCCACGCGGCACTTCGAGGCAATCTCGTTCCGGGGGCGTTCGCGGTGCCCTCCGGCATCTTCGGTCTGGTCCGGGCCCAGAACGCAGGATGCGCCCTCGTGCGCGTGTAGGTTGCGCAGCCAGGCGTGGGGCCGCGGCCTGGCATTGCGGGGCGGCTGACAGGGCCTTCAAGGGTTGTTGCCCTGCTCCGTGCGCCCGCCGGCATCGACTTGTTACAAAACCCTGCAGCAGGACGCACGGGTTAGCCGGCCTCGATGATCAGCGAGGACACAGCCAATAGCCTCGAAGAAACCGATCCGTGGACCTCCGATTGTCATGCAGGACGACCAGCCGCGCATCGGCTCACCGGAGCCGGGCGTGCTTCTCACGCCTGCCGCACCCGACCGTATTGGCTTTGTCTGCGAGCGGGCCAACCCGCATGTCAATGAGGATGGGAATGCCCAGGCACGCAGGGCTGTTGTAGACCACCTGAACCATGCGGGCTCGCGCATATCTGCACCTGCACTACCGGCCGGCCCCGGGGGGCAGGCCTTGGCGTTTTCGGCGTTTTGTCAGTGCGAGGAGCGAGCGCAGCGAGCGACGAAGCAATCGTGCTGGCTCGGGTTGAGGGCCCCAGGCTAAGTCCCGACTAGGGTTGAGCAGCTTGCTTCCCCTCGCTGTGCTCGGGGTACCGCATTCCGTGAGACCAGCCGGCTGATTCCAATTGGGTCAGGCGTGCAGCAAGCCCATCAGCACCTAGGCCACGAAGACGACTCCCTCGACGATCCCGGCCGTGAACAGCCTTATGCGAAACGCGCGCTCCGGCGCGAACCCGCCCGCAACGCAGAAGGTCAGCGCAAACAGCGGCGCGATGAGAATCCTGAGTACGGCGACGGATGCCCACACCGAAGTAGCGGAACCCGTCGCGGCAGGCCCCACCGCGGCGTGGCGAGCCATCAGGAAAATGATGACGGCAGCGACTCCCGTCGCGGCAATGGCAAGGGCGAAGACCGATATCGTCTGCCAGAACCGGGGGTAGGAGCGGAGGAAAATCAGCGCGGCACCGGTCGGCACCGTGGCTGCCACCCCGAAGACCCCGAGAAAGAGCAGGCTGTCGCCGAAGTCGTACATGGCGCCGTACACCTGCCGGTCCGGACTGCTGGTCATGGCGATGTACACCGCCACCACCGCCGTCGCGATCAGGCCGGCGATGAGATAGCCGCCGAGGACGAGGCCGACTTTGGCGGTGGGCTTCATAGTCAATGGGGGGGCAGGGGGGCTGGGGGGCGGGTCGAAATGCAATGCATGGTTGAATCTCACAGGGAAGACGTTTGACCATCCGATCCCGCGCTCTACTCAAGGCAAGGTGCCACCCCTGGCCACCTCATCCGCTCGGGACAGGCTTATCCAATCTTCCGACCAGCGGACCTTCCGACTTTCCGACCGTCCGACCGTCCGTTCCCCCTACCAGATCCTGACCCGCATCTCCGGCTGCAGGTAAAGGCTATCACTCGGCTGCACCCGAAACGCGGCATACCACGGATCGAAATTCCGCACCGTCAGCGGCCGGTACATCGGTGGGGCGTGGCCATCGGTCCGCAGCCGCCCGCGCAGTGCGGCGTCGCGAAACTTCGACCGCCAGGCCTCGGCAAACCCAAGGAAAAACTGCTGGTCGCCGGTCCAGCCGGCGACGATCGGCGCCTCGGCTCCGCCCAGCGATGCGCGATAGGCATCGTAGGCGGCCGACAACCCGGCCAGGTCGGCCAGATCCTCGGCCAGCGTCAGATGCCCGTTGACGGCCGCGTCGGGAAAAGGATGGTAGCTGTCGAACTGGGCCGCCAGCCGCTCCGCCTGGGTGTTGAACCGGGCCAGGTCCTCCGGAGTCCACCAGTTCTGCAGCTTGCCATCGGCGTCGAAGGTGGCGCCGAGGTTGTCGAAACTGTGGCTGATCTCGTGCCCGATGACGGCACCGATGGCCCCGTAATTCATCACGTCGGGCCGGGATGGGTCGTAGAAGGGTGGCTGGAGGATGGCCGCGGGAAAATTCATGGCATTCATCGGCGGCAGGTTGACCGCATTGACCTGCTGCGGCACCATGGCCCATCCGGCTCGGTCGACGGGCTTTCCAATCCGACCGCGCGCCAGCCGGTAGGCCCGCTCCTCCACCCGGTCGGCATTGCCGTACGCGTCGCCACGGTCCACTCGCAAATCGGTATAGGTCGGCCACACATCCGGGTACCCAACACTCACCCGGAGGGTCTGCAGCTTGCGCCGAGCCTCGGCCTTGGTGGCCGGCGCCATCCAGTCGATGGCCTGGATCCGCCGGTCAAAGGCGGCGATGATGTTGGCGACCATTTTTTCTGCCCGGGCCTTGTCGCTCGCCGGGAAGTAGCGCTCGACATACAGCCCGCCGACGGCAAAGCCGAGGGCGCCACTGGTGGCGGCGATCGCCAGGTCGGCCCGGGGGCGCTGCACGGACACTCCGCCCAGCGCCGTACCAAAGAACCCAAAGGCCTCCGCCTCAAAGGGGCGAGGCAGCACATCGGCTCGACGCTCGATGGTGTGATAGGTGAAGAGCGCCCGCCAGGCCTCCAGCGGCTCCGAAGCCGCGAGCGCTGAAAGACCGGCAATGGCGTCGGGCTGCCACGCGATCAGGGTGTCGACGCTCTGCATTCCCGCGCCGGAAAAGAACGCTGGCCAGTCGAGCCCGGGGGCGAGCCGGGGAAAGTCGGTCCGCGCCCAGCGGTGGGTCCCGTTCTTCGGCTCCCAGGTATCGGTCCGGTTCATCTGCCTGGTGGCGATTTTCGTCTCCAGCGCCACCACCATGCCAGCCGAGCGGTCCGCGTCAGCGGCGCCCGCCAGCGTCAACATCTTGGCTATATGCGCGCGATACTTGCCGAGCAGCGCGACTCCGGCCGTCGTCGAATCGAGATAGTAGCTCCGGTCGGGCAGCATGAGACCACCCTGCATCAGCACGCCGGCATACTGGCTGGGGACGGCAAAGTCCCGCTCGAGGTAGAGGCCGAAGAGGTGGTCGGTATCGAGATCACCATTGTTCAGGACATCGACATCAGCCCGGAGCGAGCCACCGATGAATCGGGCCAGCGCCGCCCGCGCCGTGATAGCGGCCACCTCGGCGAGTGCCGGCTGCAGGGGCATAAGCCCGCGCTTGTCGATCGCGTCCTGGTCGAGGAAGGTGGTGTAGAAGTCGGCGATCTGTCGCTGGGCCGACCCGGCCTTGGCACCCGAGGCCAGCGCATCCTTCACCAGCTCTTTCAACCGGGGTTGTACCCGCCCGTCCGCCACATTGAAGGACCCGTAGCTGCTCCGGTCCGCGGGGATCTCCGTGCGGGCAACCCAGCCACCATTGGCAAACCGATAGAAGTTGTCGCCCGGACGCACTGTCGTGTCCATGTCGGCGCGGTCGAGGCCCGGCACCGACTGGGCACTCACACGCATCGGCGTGATGGCAGTGAGAACACAGAGAGCCACAGCGGTAGCAGTTACGGTAGTCATGGGCTGTCCGGGAGATGGATGCGGAGAATATAAGGCGGGCGAGCGGGCGAGCGGGCTGAAAATAAAGCGCACCTCATCCCGAGTGAGCATAGCGAGCGAGGGACCTTGCTCGCGAAGATCGAGATCAGCCGCCCCGCCACGCGAGGCGTGACAACTCCCATTCCTTGAACCAGCCCCCTCGCGTTGCTCGGAGCGGCAGCCTCGAACTCCATCCGTCCCAGGGCACTTTAGTTGCCAGTGCCGAGCCTCGGCTTCAGCCGAGGACTCA
>JBDTTF010000015.1:0-27155 GCA_039930765.1 Gemmatimonadota bacterium
CTGGCGACACCACCTCGTTCGTCACGGTGATCTACAAGACCCCGACCGACGCGGCTGCCTTTGAGACCTACTACAACGCCACCCACCTCCCGCTGGTGGTATCCAAGGCGAGTGAGATTGGGTTTACCCGGGCCGAACTGAGCAAGTTCGACAAGAACCTCGACGGCACCACGCCGCCGGCATTCTACCGCCAGGCCAAGCTGTATTTCCCCAGCGCCGCGGCGCTCAAGACTGGCACCTCGACGCCCGGCTTCAAGGCCGTCGGTGACAATCTTCCGCAGTTTGCCACCGGTGGGCTGCTGGCCCTGATCGGGCACATCACCACCAAGCCGTAACGGCTGGTGGGGCAAGTCGTCATTCTCTCCGCGCGGCAGGGCTGGCACACCGACCAGCTCTGCCGCGCGGTGCGTCTGCGGGGTCATGAGCCCCGGATCGTGCCGTGGGAGCAATTGACCAGCCGGATGGGCCGGGGTTCGGCGGTGTCAGGCGGCGGTCACCAGCTGGCTGACGCCAGCGCGGTGCTGGCCCGGATCATCCCCAACGGTTCGCTGGAACAGATCATCCACCGGGTGGATACCCTGCACCGGCTGGAAGACGATGGAGTCCGGGTGTTGAACAGCGCCCGTGCCATCGAGCGATCGGTGGACAAGGCATGGGCATCTTCGCTGCTCGAACGTGCCGGGCTGGCCACCCCGGACACCGTGGTCTGCGAACAGATCGACGAGGCGTTCGCCGCTTTTCGCTCCATGGGCGATGTCGTGGTCAAGCCGTTGTTCGGCTCCATGGGGCTTGGCATGGTCCGGGTCAGCGATGAGGAGATGGCGTTCAGGGTGTTCCGGGCCATCGAGCAGGTGCGCGGGGTGTTCTACCTGCAGCGATTCGTTCCGCACGAAGGCCGGGACATCCGGGCATTTGTCGTGGGCGACCGGGTGATCGGCTCGATCGTGCGCCGCTCGGACGGATGGCGGACCAATGTGTCGCGGGGCGGCAAGGCGGAGTCGTTCACGCTGCCGGCCGGGTGGAGCGAGATGGCGCTGATGGCAGCGCGAGCCGTCGGCGCCGAGTATGCGGGTGTTGACCTGCTGCCGGCCAGGGATGGCACGGTCTACCTGCTGGAGGTGAACGGGATTCCCGGCTGGCGCGGTCTGCAGGATGCCACCGGCATCGACGTGGCCGACGCGATCATCGGGCAGTTGCTCGACCGCCCGCCAGGCTGATGAGCCGGATACCCACACCAGCCGAAATTGCGGCTGCAGTCGAGCTGGCCTGCCGCCTCGAAGCCGATGCGCCGAAACCCGGGAACGTGCAACCGGGCCGCCCGTTCGGGGACATGAGCCACCGGGATTTCGTAGTCAGTGGGGCCGCGATCGCGCCAGTCCTTGCTCATGCCGGTGATCGACCGCTTGGCGAGACCATCTTATCCGCGGTTGACGCCACCCGCCGGGTGACTGCCGCCAACACGAACCTCGGCATCATTCTCCTGATGGCACCGTTGACCAAGGGGGCGCTGGCCTCCGCGACGTCGCTGCGTGCCGGGGTGCGCCGGGTGCTGGCGGCCACCACCGTGGCAGACGCGGAGCAGAGCTACGCCGCGATCCGCCTGGCTGGAGCGGGGGGAATGGGATCGAGTGGAACGCAGGACTTGTCGGGCGCACCGACCGTGAACCTGCTCGAGGCCATGCGACTGGCCGCCGATCGCGACGCCATCGCCGGCGAGTACGCCACCGGCTTCGCGATCACCTTTGGCGAGACCCTGCCGAGCTTGCGACAGGCCCGTCGCGATGGACTCGAGTGGCCCGATGCCGTGGTGGAGAGTTACCTGGCAGTGCTCGCGGCGCGGCCCGACACCCTGATTGGGCGGAAGCTGGGGGCTGCGGCCGCGGCCGCCGTGAGCGAGCAGGCGCTGGCCGTGCAGCTGGCCGGCGGAGTCCGGACCGGACATGGCCGGACCATGATCGCGGCGTTTGACGCGAGCCTCTCGGACCCACACAATTCACGCAATCCCGGTACTACCGCCGATCTCGTCGCCGCGGGAATTCTCGCCCTGCTGCTGGCGGACGGTCTCAATTAACCCGAAGGGCTCCGGCTCGTGCAGAGTGCATTCAAGGTTTCGGTCAGCAAGGACTACCTGGTCTTCTCGTCCGCCCACTTTATCACCTTTCGCGGCCACCAGTGCGAGCCGCTGCACGGTCACAATTATCGGGTCGGGATCGAGGTCGAGGGAGGGATCGACCAGGAATGCTTGTTCGTGATCGACTTTTCGATCCTGAAGCAGATCGTCCGGCGCCTGGTCGATGCCATCGACCACAAGGTGCTGCTGCCGACCGACAATCCCAAGATCAAGCTGGAGATCACCGAGACTACCGTTTCGGTGCACTATTTCGGGGTGTTGACCTACCTGCTGCCGCGCAGCGACTGCGCCCTGCTGCCGATCCAGAACACCACGGCGGAGATGATGGCCCAGTATCTGGCGGAGGGGGTCAAGCGGGAACTGCTGGCCAGCGGGATTACCACGTTGACCCGGCTGGAGCTCGAAGTCGAGGAGAGCTTTGGCCAGTCGGCGACCTACCGTCTGGCCATGTAGCGGCCCAGGCGGCCGTCGTGCAGCGCGGTCGCCACCAGCGCACCCCGGACCCCGAGGGACTTCAGCCGTTCGAGATCCGAGAGATCCCGAATCCCGCCGCCCGCCAGCAGTTCGATGTCCGGCAGTCTGGCCCGAATGTCGTGGATGACATCGAACGGCGGGCCCTGGTTTTTCCCGACCAGCGCCAGGTCGAGCACCAGCAACCTGGCGACGCCCAGCCGGACAAGCTCCGCAGCCAGCTCGATCGGATCGGAATGGCGGGTCCACTCACTGTCGGTTGGCACGATGGGCCGGCCGGCCTTGAGATCCAGACTCACCAGCAGCCGTTCGGATCCGAGTTCGGCGAGCAACTCGACCAGGGGCGGCCGGCCGGCCAGCGTCTCGAGCGCGACGACAAGGGTCCGGGCGCCGGTGGCCAGGACTGACCTGGCACCACTGAGATCAGAAGTGGCGCTGTCGACCATCAGCCCGGGACCAAACCCTTCGGGCAAATGCGCGAGGCGGCCCAACAGGTCCAGCTGGCGCGGGCCGCCAGTAAGCGCGTCGAGATCGGCGACATAGCATTGAGTGGCCGACAGCTGTTCCCGATATTGCCGGGCAAGGTAGAGCGCCTCGCCATCATGCCCCGGGCTCAATGCTGAATGCACCGGGCTGTAGGACGTCCGGTCACCACCGCGGGCGTGAACCGCAATGCCCTCCGAGAGATCGAGGACCGGAATGAGTTCCATCACTCAAAGGTACAAGGCCGGGATTATCGGCTGGGACATTGGCGGGGTGAATCTCAAGGCGGTGCGCGTGGCCGAGGGAGGCCGCCTGGTGAGCCGGTCGGCGCCGTTCGAGATCCAGCGGGCGCCCGACGAGCTGCGCAACCGACTGGAGGAGCTGGCCCGGAAGATCGGCACCGAACCGGGCGACCGCCACGCGGTCACGATGACCGCGGAGCTGTCGCAGCTGTTCCGATCAAAGCGAGAGGGAATCAATCGGATCCTGGACTCCGTGGTCCAGGCCAGCGACGAATCCCTGATTCGCGTCTTTGCGACTGATGGACGATTCCTCACGGTCGCCGAAGCCCGGCACCTTCCCCTGCTGGTCGCCGCGGCCAACTGGGCCGCCACTGCTCGACTGGTGAGCCGGATTGCCCCCGACGCCATCCTGATCGATATCGGCAGCACCACCACCGACATCATCCCGATTTCCGGCGGCAAGGTCGTGGCCAGCGGCGCCACCGATCCGGCGAGGCTCCGAAGCGGTGAGCTGATCTACACCGGAGTGGTTCGCTCGCCGGTCGAATCGTACGCCACCACCGTTCCACTCAATGGCGAGCAGGCATTCCTGTCAGCCGAAGGGTTTGCCCTCTCGGGCGATGTCTGGACAGCGCTGGGTCAGATGCGCGAAGGGGACTACGCGTCCCCGACGCCCGATGGCCGTCCCCGCACGGCGGAGTTTGCCCGCGAGCGGCTGGCCCGGGCAGTCTGCGCCGACCTGGAAATGCTCGACGAGGCCGCCATCACTTCGATTGCGCGGGCGCTGGCCCAGGCGCAGACCGATCGGGTGCGGGCCGGACTTCAGCGGGTCATGGGGCGGTGGCCGCGATTGAAAACCGCCATCATCACCGGACAGGGCGCCTTTCTGGCGGCCGAAGCGGCGCAGCAGGAGGGGCTGGAGGTGTCCGAGCTGGCGAGCCAACTCGGACCCGAGGCCTCCCGCGCCGCGGCGGCGGCGGCCGTCGCCCTGCTGCTCGGTGCCGAAGGGTGACCCCACCAGTTGTCATCAAGGTCGGTGGCAGCCTGGCAGCCGAACCGGCAACACTCAGGATCGTGGCCGCCACGCTGGCCACTCTCGCCGCCGACGCTCCGATCCTGGTAGTCCCCGGCGGCGGCCCATTCGCCGATACGGTCCGAGCAGTCGACGACCAGTATTCCCTACCCGCCTCGTCGGCCCACTGGATGGCCATACTCGGCATGGATCAGTATGCCCACCTGCTGGCCGCAGTGATTCCCGGCGGCGAGGTGGTGAGTGACCAGGGTGGCATCGCGGCAGTGAGACAGCGCGGCGGGGTGCCGGTCCTGGCCCCATCGCAGTGGCTGGCGGCGGCAGACGAAGTGCCGCACAGCTGGGAAGTCACCAGCGACAGCCTGGCCGCCTACCTGGCCACGCTGCTCGGCGCCGAGCGATTGCTGCTGGTCAAATCGGTTGAATCAGGCGGGGAGGAGCTGGTGGATCCCTATTTCAGGCGGGTACTGCCGGCCGGCATCAGGTGGCGCGCGGTGGGGCCGCTCGGGCTAACCTCGATCGGTGACTGGCTGCGCGCGGACGAGCCCGCCTGAGCCTGGGCGGCATCGAGCGATTGGCGCAGTGCCTGCACCAGTCGGCGTTCGATCTTTCCGTTCCGTCCTCCACTGCATGCCGCGCCGCGGATACCGATGATGGCAGCCCCAGTATCCGCCACCAACCGAAAGTCGGATGCACCCAGGCTGCCACCGAGGGCCACCAGCAGGCCAGCCGCATGTGAATCACGAACCAAGGCCATCAGAGCGTCGGGGGACCAGAGGTGCAGAAGGTTTCCTGAAGCCTTGGAAGCGGTGTCGAGCAGAATTCCCGCGGCACCAAATTGTATCGCCAGCTTTCTGATCTCGTCGGGAGCCGGCCCATGGACCGATGGCCAATCAGCATAGGCGACCAGCACCAGCCGAGTCGGGGCCAGCGCTTCGGCGGCGACCGCGACCGCCCGCGCCGCCGAATCTCCATGATGTCCTGCCAGCCCCACCTTGCCGAACCAGAGTTCTCCCGGCTTAAGTAGCGAAGTGAGCCGCTGGATCTCTGCCGCGCCAGGAGCGTCTCCGAGTGCGGCGGACACCGCGAGCTCCTGAGGTACCGCGCGGCGGATTTCGGCCAGCTTTTCCGGGCTGACTGGGCTGAGCGCCCCGGCCAGTGGATCCTTGGCATCGATGATCTCCGCCCCGCCCAGCACCGCATCCCGCGCCTCGGCGGCATCACGCACGCTGATCAACAGCTGCGCGGCACCGATCTCCCTTGTGGGTGGGGTCACCCCCGATAGCTTACCGTTCATCATGCCTCAAGGTATAGCGACTCCAGGGGTTCCGCCGCTGCTGGCCGGCCACATCGTGGTGATCACGGGGGCATCGAGCGGAATCGGACGCGCGACGGCGCTGGCCGCCGCCCGCGAGGGGGCCGACCTGGTGTTCAGCTATCAGCACAATCAGGCCGGGGCGGACGAAGTCGCCAGTCAGGTCCGCCAGCTCGGCCGGCGCGCAATCGTGAACCAAGCCGACATTTCGAAAGCTGAGGATATCGGCCGACTCTCCAATGCCGCCATCGGCGAGTTCGGACGAATCGATGCCTGGGTCAACAACGCCGGAGCCGACATCCTCACTGGTCCCGGTGCGAAGCTCTCCCGGGCCGAGAAGCTCGATCTGCTGCTCTCAGTGGACGTGCGGGGCACCCTGCTGGCGTCATGGCAAGCCGCAGAATTGATGAAGCGGCAGCCGGACGGCGGGGTGATCATCAATACCTCCTGGGACGGAGCACTGCGCGGCCTGGCCGGCGAGAACCCCGAGCTATTCGCCGCCACCAAGGGCGCCATCCTCAGCTTCAGCCGCTCGCTGGCGCGGTCGGTGGCCCCCAGGGTCCGGGTCAACGTGGTCGCGCCGGGCTGGATCGAGACCGCCTTCGGCGAGGGCGCGCCGTCGGGATTCAAGGAACGGGTGGCCAGGCAGATTCCGCTCGGACGCTGGGGCACACCCGCCGATGTAGCGGGCGCCACCATCTTTTTGGCTTCGAATGCCGCGCGGTACATGACCGGCCAGGTCATTGCCGTCAACGGCGGCGATTTCATGTAACCCAGTTGCGGCATGCCCGCACGAGGAGCGCAAACATGGCTGGCAAGGAACCGACCTATCCCGAGGCCCAGATCGCCGAGAAGCTCAAGGCCATCGAAGGCTGGTATTACGAAGACGGCTGGATCCGGCGGCAGTACAAGACCGACGGATGGCTGACCACCCTGGCATTGGTTAACACGATCGGGTTCCTGGCCGAGGCGGCGTACCATCATCCTGACCTGACCGTGACCTGGGGCAAGATCTGGGTCAAGCTGCAGACTCATTCGGCCGGTGGCATCACTGACAAGGATCTCGAGCTGGCCACCAAGATCGAGCAGTCGGTGCTGTGGCGGCCGACCGGCGGGTCACTCGAGGGCACGCCGAACAAGTGGGTGCGCGGGGGAGACGGGAAATAGATGGGGGGAAGTGGGGATGGGGAGAATGTGATCGACCCGCCAGACGAGCCAGAGGCCACTTCGGCCCAGTCACCCAAGCAGGTTCTTTTCGTCACGGGCAAGCTGGCGGAGCCGGCCCTGCGCCGGGTACTCGGCGAGTTGAAGCTCCCCTTCATCACTGAGGTGGCAGTCCTCCGCATCACGGTCGCCGCCCTGATGACGACCGATTTCGTGACCCGCCTGCTCGAGATCCCCCCCGGCACCGACCTGGTCATGCTTCCCGGCCTCAGCCAAGCCGACCCGATCAAGCTTTCCGCGTACTACGGGGTGCCGGTGGTGCGCGGCCCCAAGGACCTGCGTGAAATTCCCCAGTTCTTCGGTCGCCAGGCGCTGGCCATCGATTACGGGGCCTGGGACATCGAAATTCTGGCCGAGATCAACAACGCGGTGAAGCTCGACCGCGCCGAGCTGATGGCCCAGGCCGAATACTTCCGGAACAGCGGGGCCGACATCATCGATATCGGCTGCACTCCGGGGATCGAGTTTCCCGAGCTGGGTAGGGTGGTGGCCGACCTGGTCGGACGCGGGATGCGGGTGAGCGTCGACTCGTTCATCCCCGCCGAGATCCGGATGGCTGTGGCGGCAGGCGCGGAGTTGGTGCTCAGCATCAATCGCTCGAACCGGGAACTGATCCCCGAACTGGCTCAGCGTGACGTGCGGGTCATCGCCATTCCCGATTTCGGCGAGGGGCTCGAGACCCTCGAGCCGACGATCGCCGATCTCGACCGTCATGGGGTGCGGTACCTGATCGATCCGATCGTCGAACCGATCGGTTATGGCTTTCTCAATTCGCTGATGCGCTATGGCGAGGCGCGGCGGCGCTGGCCGGAAGCCCCGCTGATGATGGGCATCGGCAACATCACCGAGCTCACCGCCGCCGATTCGACCGGGGTCAATGCGATCCTGATCGCGATCTGCCAGGAGGTCGGGGTCAAGGCGGTGCTGACCACCGAAGTCATTCCGTGGGCCCGTGGCAGTGTCCGCGAGATCGACGTGGCCCGGCGCCTGATGTACTACGCCATCACGAACCGTGAGCTGCCCAAGCGGATCGACGACCGCCTCGTCACTCTCAAGGATCCCCGGATCCTGGCCTACACCGAGGCGGAGCTGCGGGCCCTCCAGAGTCAGATCACCGACCCGAACTTCCGGATCTTCACCGACCGGGAGACGATCACCGTCTTCAACAACACCCTGTTCGTCCGCGGCACCGACCCGATGGAGATCTTTGCCCAGCTCGGCGTCGACGAACCGACCCACGCCTTTTACCTGGGCCGGGAATTGATGAAGGCGCGGACTGCGATCATGCTGGGCAAGACCTACCGCCAGGAAGGGGCGCTCAACTGGGGGTACCTCACGCCGGCGGACGATGTGAAGAGCGACCACGTGCGCCTCACGCAGCGATCGGCGCGCCTCCGAAATCAGACGAACAGCAACACAGCGAAGAGCGCAAAAACGGGCGAAGCCGCAAAGAAAAGCAAGAATTGACTACTGGAGCCGCTCTGCCCTTGGTCGAGGAGTTGATTCCCGCGCCTGACCCCGAGGCGGCGTGGCAGGCACTGCTAGGGAAACCGGGTGTACTCTGGCTCGACAGCGCGGCTGAGCCGGCGACATTGGGACGATATTCGTTTCTGACCGCCGATCCGTGGGCGATGATCCGGAGCACCGGCACCGTCACGATGCAGTCGGTCGGTGGCTGCGCCTTTGCACCGGTTGCGGGCGATGCCTTGACCGTGGCGCGTCGGGCACTGGCACCGTGGCGGCACGTCACCATTCCAGGGCTGCCGCCATTCCAGGGTGGGGCAGCAGGTTACATCGGGTACGACTGGGGGCGGGTGCTCGAACGGCTGCCCTCGCCGCGATACGAAGACCTCGATGTCCCCGATGTCGTCCTCGGACTGTACGATTGGACCCTGGCGTGGGATCATGCCGCCAAGCGGGCCTGGCTGATTTCGACTGGCGCGGGGGTGGGCCCAGGTTCGTCGGAACAGCGTGCCGCCGACCGTCTGAAGCAGATCCAGGGATGGCTGGCGGGTGGTCCGGCCGAGGCTGATCCGCCCGTTGCCGACGCGGTCCCGTCGCCGCTGGCCAGCCCGGAGAGCTACCCCGTCCTTGGCTCGGAGACCGCCATCAGGCACGGGGTGCGATCGACCTTCAGCCGCCCGCAGTATCTCGATGCAGTGGCCCGGGTCCGCGAGTACATCCTGGCCGGCGACATCTTCCAGGCCAATCTCTCCCAGCGGTTCCAGGCCACGCTGAATGAATCAGCGGCCCACCTCTATGCCAGGCTCCGTCGAGTGAATCCCGCCGCCTTTGCGGCGTACCTGGATTTGGGCGGGGTCCAGATTCTCTCCGCTTCCCCGGAACGGTTCCTCCGGGTCGAGGCCGCCACTCGCATGGTCGAGACGCGTCCCATCAAGGGCACCAGTCCCCGCGGCACTGGTCCGATGCACGACGCGGCGCTGGGCCAGGCGTTGATCGAGAGCGAGAAGGACCGGGCCGAGAACCTGATGATCGTCGACCTGCTGCGCAATGACCTGTCCCGGGTGTGCAAGCCCGGTACCGTCCGCGCCCCGGAGCTGTTTGCCCTGGAGCACCACCCCACCGTCCATCACCTGGTCTCCACCGTGGTCGGTGAACTGGAGGAGGGCAATGATGCGGTGGACTTGTTGCACGCCGCCTTTCCCGGGGGGTCGATCACCGGTGCGCCGAAGGTCCGGGCCATGGAAATCATCGCCGAGCTGGAGCCGACCCGCCGGGCGGTCTACTGCGGCTCGATCGGGTATCTCGGATTCGATGGCGCCCTCGATACCAGCATTGTGATCCGCACCTATCTGATCCGCCGCGGTACGGTATTTTTCCAGGCCGGCGGTGGCATCGTGGCTGACTCCGAACCAGCCGCCGAATACCAGGAAACGCTCGACAAGGCCCGCGGCCTGATGGATGCGCTGGGATGATCCTGCTGATCGACAACTACGACTCGTTCGTCTACAACCTGGCCCGCTATGTCCGCGAGCTGGGCGCCGAGCCGGAGGTGCACCGCAACGACACGATGACCGTCGCACAGGTGGCCGCCATGGCGCCGGAACGAATCATCATTTCGCCGGGGCCCTGCTCGCCGACGGAAGCGGGAATTTCGACCGGGATCATCCGCCAGCTCGGCTCGCGGATCCCGATCCTGGGCGTCTGCCTCGGCCATCAATGCATCGGCGAGGCGTATGGCGGCCGGATCGTGCGGGCCGGCCGCCCGATGCACGGCAAGACCTCGACGATCACCCATGATGGCACCGGGGTGTTCGAGGGCATCCCATCTCCGCTGCTCGCGACCCGGTATCACTCGCTGGTGATCGAGCCGGCGTCGCTGCCAGCCGAACTGGTGGTCAACGCCCGGTCGGAAGACCACGAGATCATGGCGGTCCGCCACCGCACCGATCCGGTGTTCGGGGTTCAATTCCATCCCGAGTCGGTGCTGACCCAGTTCGGTTACCGGATGCTGGACAACTTCTTGACCGGCGGCCTCGGCACCGCGGTGCCCGATCGAGCCGACCGGGCCAGCGCGCCGGAACCGCCGCCACCACCACCACCGGACCTGGCCACGGTTCCGCCCCCGGTGGAGCTAGTCCGCTGATGGCCACGCCGCCGTCGGAACCGGCCCCTGGGATGACCGTCGAGATCGTGTCATTCCGCCCCGAGCTCGCGGCCGATTTTTCCAGGCTCAACCGGGACTGGATCGACCGGCTGTTCGTGATGGAGGCGGCCGACCACAAGCTGCTCGACGATCCCGAAAGACAGATCATTTCCCAGGGCGGGATGATCTTCTTTGCCCTGGAGGGCACCACGGTGCTCGGCACCTGCGCCGCGCTCCGGCTTGATGCCGGCCGCTTCGAGCTGGCCAAGATGGGTGTTACCCCGGCGGCACAAGGCCGAGGGCTTGGTCGGCTGCTCGGCCAGGCGGCGATCGCCTTTGCCGCGGAGCGGGGCGCCCGCCAGATTGAACTGCTGACCAACAGTTCGCTGGCTCCGGCCATCACGCTGTATGAAAAACTGGGATTCGAGCACCGTGCCATGCCGGCCACCAGCGACTACGTCCGCAGCGATGTCTACATGGTCCTGCCACTGCCCTGACCACCGTCCAGCTCACCCCGCTTCGAGGAAACCCCGTGCGCCTCTTTCGTGTCGTGTCGCAAGCCGGTTCGACGATCGTCGCAGTTGCCATGCTGGGTGGCCAGGTTCACGCGCAGGCCCCGTCCTCGCCACTCGACTCGCTGCCCCCGATGTCGGACACCACCCTGATGCTGCCGCTCCGCGACGGCGTGGCGCTCAACACCCGGATCTTCATTCCGAAGTCACATGACGGCCCGCTGCCGATCATCATGATGCGGACGCCCTACGGCATCGCGAACGCCGAGGGCAATTTCAGGCTGTATCTCCATGACCTGGCCGCGGACGGCTACATCTTCGTGTTCCAGGACATCCGGGGCCGAAACGGTTCGCAGGGTGCGTTCATCATGAACCGGCCACTGCACGACCCCAGGGACGAGAAGGGGGTCGACGAGACCACCGATACCTGGGATACGATCGACTGGCTGGTCAAGCACATCCCCGGCAACAACGGCAAGGTCGGGGTGCTCGGCATCTCGTACCCGGGCTGGCTGGCCGGGGAGGCCGCCATCCATCCGCATCCGGCGCTCAAGGCCATTTCGCCACAGGCGCCGATGACCGACACCTGGATGGGCGACGACTTTTTCCATAACGGCGCCTTCCGGCTGGGCTACGGATTCGAGTACAGCGCGTTCATGGAGCTGTCCAACGACAACTCGGTGCCACCGCCGATCCCCAGCTATGACAGCTTCGAGTGGTACCTCCACCTCGGCGGACTGCGCTGGGTCGACGATTCGATCTTCAAGGGCAAGGTGCCGAGCTGGAAGAATTTCGTGGCCCATCCGGCGTACGACGAATTCTGGCGCTCGCGGGGACTGGAGAACACCCTGCGGACCCCGACCGTGCCGACGATGGATGTAGCGGGCTTCTGGGACCAGGAGGACATGTCGGGGCCGGAAATGCTGTTTGCGGCCATGGAGCCGCGGGATACCGGCGGGCTCAACTTCTTCGTGGGCGGGCCGTGGAATCATGGTGGCTGGGCCCGCGGCGATGGCCGGACCCTCGGCAACATCGATTTCGGCAGCGCCACCAGCGAGTACTTCCGCCAGAAGATCCAGGCGCCCTGGTTTGCCTACTGGCTCAAAGGCAGGGGGCCGCTGCCGTTCAAGAAGGCCATCGTCTACGAATCCGGCTCCGGCCGCTGGCGCCAGTTCGACCACTGGCCTCCGAAGGAAGCCAGGGCCACCAATCTCTATTTCCGTGCCGACGGCAAACTCTCGTTCGATGCGCCGGCGGCGATGCCCGCCACCGCCAACGATCACTTCATCGCCGATCCGGCCCACCCGGTGCCCTACCGGCAGCGGCCCACTCAGTGGGCCTACGACTCACGGGGTTCCAACTGGTACACCTGGCTCACCGAGGACCAGCGGCTGGTCCAGCTCCGCCCCGACGTCCTGAGCTGGCAGACCGCGCCGCTCGATCACGATGTTACCATCGCCGGTGACGTGGTGGCCGATCTCTTCGCCGCCACGACGGGCCGGGATGCCGACTGGATCGTCAAGCTGATCGACGTCTATCCCGATTCGGTCAACGACGTGATGAAGATGGCTGGCTACCAGCTGATGGTGTCGGATGAAATCTTCCGGGGCCGCTACCGCACCAGCTTCGAGCATCCGGCGCCGATTACGCCCAATGCGGTGCTGGAGTACACGTACTCCCTGCGGCAGCAGAGCTATTCCTTCCGCAAAGGCCACCGGATCATGGTGCAGGTCCAGAGCAGCTGGTTCCCGGCCTACGATCTCAATCCCCAGACCTGGGTGGCCAACATCTTCAAGGCCGGGCCAGCGGATTTCAAGGCGCAGACGCATTCGATTTACCGGACGGCGAAGTATCCGTCGCACGTGGTGGTGTCGGTTGTGGGGGAGGAGTAAGGTGGCGGTGGTTCACGGTTCACGGTTCACGGTGGTCGTCCTCGCGGTCGGGCGAGACACTACCGCGGTTCCTTTCGCGAACCGTGAACCCCGCACCGTGCACCTGTAGTCGCATGATCATCGAAACCATCATCACCACGCTTGACGCTGAGGGCCTGGTCAACTGCGCGCCGATGGGTGTCGAGTGGGGTGAGACCGAAATCGTGGTCAAGCCGTTTCTCGCGACAACCACATTCCGAAATCTCTCGGCCACGCATTCAGCGGTCATCAATCTCACCGATGACGTGATGCTGTTTGCCGTAGGCGCCACGTCCACTGCGGTCTTCCCTACAGGGCCGGCAGTCATGGTGAACGGTGTGGTACTCGACGCGACCTGCAGCTGGCGGGAGCTCGAGGTGGTCAGCATCGATGCCACCCCGCCGCGCTCGAGAATCGTCACCCGCATCGTCCACCACGGCTTCCGCCGCGAATTCCTCGGCTTCAACCGCGCCCGCCATGCGGTGCTGGAGGCCGCCATCTTCGCCACTCGGCTCCACCTCATACCGGCCGAGACGATCAGGGCCGAGTTTGCCCGGCTGCAGGTCATGGTGGACAAGACCGCGGGACCGCGGGAGCACGAAGCGATGAACTACCTGACGAAGTGGGTCGCGGGCGAAGCGGATAAGGCGGGCGAGGCGGGCACCCGATGACACCGCCTGCACTGGTATCAATCCGCGCCCCGGCCCGATTGCACTTCGGGGTTCTGGATCTGCGAGGTCATCTCGGCCGCCGGTTCGGCGGCATTGGGGCCGCCATTCCGAAACCCGGGGTCGAGCTCGAGGCGGAGCGGGCTGATTCGGTGACGGCCACTGGTCCCGACGCAGACCGGGCCAGGGAGTACGCCGAACGGTACCTGTCCGCGTGCGGGATCAGAGGCGGGGCACGGATCAAGGTGGTGGCGGCCATTCCGCCGCACACCGGCCTCGGGTCGGGCACCCAGCTCGGGCTGGCGGTGGCTCGGGCGCTGGCGGAGCTGTACCAGCAACCCACTGAAATTCAGCAGCTGTCGAGAGTGGTAGGCAGGGGTCGACGGTCCGCCATCGGAACGTGGAGCTTTGCGCAGGGTGGCTTCATCCTGGAGGGCGGCAGGCGGCCGGGCACCGACGCCGTGGCGCCTTTGCTCGCCCGGCTGCCGATTCCGGAGGCGTGGCGCTGCGTGGTGGTGGTTCCGGAGGGCCAGCCAGGATTGAGTGGCGAAGCGGAGGCCGCCGCCTTTTCGATGCTGCCGCCACCGTCCCAGAGAGAGGTGGAGCGGGTGGCCCATATTGTCCTGCTGCAGCTGCTGCCGGCGCTGGCCGATGGCGACCTGGACACCTTCGGCCCGGCGCTGAGTGAAATCCAGCGGATCACCGGCAACTGGTTCGCCCCTGCCCAGGGCGGCGCCTTTGCACCGGGCGCATCGGCTCGGCTGGTGGATCAGCTGGCCGACTGGGGAGCGGTGGGCGGAGTTGGCCAGAGTTCGTGGGGGCCGGCCGTATACGGAATCGTCGGGAGCCAGGAGGCGGGAGAGAGTCTGGCCGCCAAAGCCAGGCAAGCGGTCGGGCCGGGAGGGGCAGTATTCAGCTCCCCCTTCGACAATCAGGGGGCCAGGATCCTGGTGGATGGCCGTTCCCGAATGGCACATTGACAGGTACCCGGGGGGCCGGTAACTTGGCAGCCTCATTCAGGAACCGGGGTTCAGCTCTGGAACTTTGCCATCGCTGAACGGTATCACAAGCAGGACTGAAGAGGCCGCAACAGTTGAGGCTCCCCGCCCCGACCGATAACAAGCCTGGTTCTTCTCTCTCAAAAAACTGTTCGCACCACTCCCGTCCCGGTCTCCCGGGGCAACTGAGGCATCTCAGGAGGTCGCTGTGGGGTCTTACTCCCAGGCTGCCACCGCCTGTTGGCGGGCGCATTCATGGAATTGGAATTGGGGCAATCCCAATCCCGATCTGAATTTGTGCGCGTCCGGACATGCCTCGCAGGAAGCCTTCGTTGTTCGCCGTGATCGTTCTCCAATTCCAATCAATTGTTCCAGCATGAAACAGCAACAGCGGTCCTGGTTTGAGGGATTGGCTGCTGTGATTGATGTGTTCGGCCCGCGCGAGGAGTTGGATCTCTACCAGTGCTTTGTGGCCCGGTAGCGAGCCTCTCCGAGGGCGGGGCAGTACAGGCGTTCGTGCAGGTGCATCACCCTTCAACCAGAGGTCAGCTATGAATCGTTTTTCGCAGAGGATTTGGCTGGGCGCGGTAGCCGTAGGGCTTACCGTTGCCTCCGCCAACGCCCAGGCGCGCTCGGGGTCTTGGACCCTGAATGCGCCTGAAGGCGACTGGTACATGACGGGCCGGGACTACAGTCTCCAGCGCTTCAGCCCGCTCAACCAGATCACCACCGCCAACGTCGGCGGCCTCAAGGCGGCCTGGTCGTTCTCGACCGGCACGCTGCGCGGCCATGAGGGCAACCCCCTCGTGGTGGGCAATGTGATGTACGTACAAACCTCGTTCCCGAACATCGTGTACGCGCTGGACCTGGCCAAGGAAGGCTCCCCGCAGATCTGGAAGTATGTCCCGAGCCAGAATGCGGATGCGATTCCGATTGCCTGCTGCGATCTGGTGAACCGGGGCCTGGCCTACAGCCCGAGCGGCAAGATCTACATCCAGCTGCTCCAGGGCTCGTTGCTTGCGCTCGATGCCAAGACCGGCAAGGAGCTCTGGAACGTCAAGCACCCCGATCACTCCAACGCTGGGGTTGAGGCGATCGGTTACAAGCAGGGCGCCACGATGACCAACGCCCCGATGTACGTCAAGACCGCGGGCGGCAAGGAACTCGTGTTCGCCGGCATTTCCGGCGGTGAGTTCGGCGTCCGTGGCCGGGTGACCGCGTTCGATGCCAACACCGGCGCAGCCGTCTGGACCCGGTACTCCACCGGTCCGGACGATGAAGTCGGCATTCAGAACGGCGTCGGCAACGTCAACTATCCGTCGCACAAGGGTAAGGACCTCGGCGTCACGACCTGGCAGGGCGACGAGTGGAAGCATGGCGGCGGCACCACGTGGGGCTGGTACTCCTACGATCCCGAGACCAACGCGTTCTTTTACAGCGTCGGCAACCCGGGCACCTGGAACCCCGACCAGCGCCCCGGCGACAACAAGTGGTCGATGAGCATCTTTTCCCGCAACGCCGACAACGGCAACGTCAACTGGGTCTACCAGATGACCCCGCACGACGAGTGGGATTATGACGGCGTCAACGAGAACGTGCTGTTCGAGAAGGGTGGTCAGAAGCTCCTGGCCCACTTCGACCGTAACGGCATCGGCTACACCATCGACCGGACCAACGGCAAGGTGATCGTCGCCAATGCCTACGGCCCGATCAACTGGGCCAAGAGCGGTGGCACGGGCACTCCGGTCGAGGGCATCCTCAAGGATGGCGTTCCGGTCAAGGATCCGCGCTACGGCACCACGGCCAAGCACAACACCGAGGGCATCTGCCCCGCGGCGATCGGCTTCAAGGACCAGCAGCCGTCGGCCTACTCGCCGATGACCGGCCTGTTCTACGTGCCGACCAACAACATCTGCATGGACTACGAAGGTGTGGAGAGCAAGTACACCATGGGTCAGCTCTACGTCGGCGCCATCGTCCGGATGTTCCCGGGCCCCGGTGGCCATCGCGGGCGGTTCATCGCCTGGGATCCGATGGCGGGCAAGGTGGTGTGGGAAGCCAAGGAAAACCTGGCAGCGTACGGTGGCGCTCTGACCACCGCCGGCGGCCTGGTCTTCTACGGCACCATGGAAGGCTGGCTCAAGGCGCTTGACCAGAAGACCGGCAAGCTGCTGTGGAAGTTCAAGACCCCGTCCGGCATCATCGGCAACCCGATGACCTACAAGGGTCCTGATGGCAAGCAGTACATCGCCGTCCTCTCGGGCGTCGGCGGCTGGGCTGGTATCGGTGTCGCGGCTGGCATCGGTGCCGAAGATCCGACCGCAGGCCTGGGCGCGCTTGGCGCCTTCGGCGATGCCGGCCAGTTCACCACCCAGGGTGGCGTGCTGACCGTGTTCGGCATGTAAGTATCAAAACCGGCCGGTCCGGCGGACGTTCCGCCGGACCGGCTGGCGCCGTATCTTCAGAGAGCGCCGGTGGCCAGATTCTCCGGGCACCGGCGCTCCTCTTTTGGGGTATACTGATTCATGTCACGATCCTGTTCCCTCCGCTGGCTGGTCAGCGCTGCCGTCCTCGCGCTTCCGGCAACTCTCCATGCCCAGGATGCCCAGTTACGGCCCAGCCAGGTCACCGCTGGCGTGATCCGGGTCTGTGCCGATCCCGACAACCTCCCATTCTCCAACCAGGCCGGTGAAGGGTTCGAGAACAAGCTGGCCGAGATGCTTGGCGCAGCCTGGGGCTCGAGGGTCGAATATGCCTGGTGGCCGGTGCGCCGCGGCTTCTTTGCCCGGGGCCTCAACGGCAAGTACTGCGACATGGCCATGACGGCACCCGAGAAGATCGACATGGTGGCCACCACCAAGGCCTACTTCCGGACCGGGTATGTGATCGTCACCCGGAAGGATTCCGGACTCGACATCAAGTCGCTGGATGACCCGCGGCTGAAAAAGCTCAGAATCGGCATCAACCTGCTCAATTCGGACTCCGAGAATACCCCACCGGCCATGGCACTGTCCTCCCATGGCGTGATCGGTAACCTGGTCGGCTTCCCCACATTCTACAGCGATCTGGCCCGCCCCGAGGACATCATCAACGCCGTGGTCGACAAGAAGATCGACGTGGCAATGGTCTGGGGCCCGCTGGCCGGGTACTTCATCAAGCAGAGCAAGACACCCCTCAACATGCGCATGATGGAAGATGACACGCTCACCGGTCTTCCCATGAGCTTCAATATTTCGGTGGCCACGCGGCGGCAGGAACGCGCCCTCCGGGACAGCCTGCAGAATTTCCTGACCAGCAAGCACGCCGAGATCCAGGCACTGCTCGAGCAGTACGGCTTCCCGCTTGAGCCGCTGCCGGTCGATTCGACCTCCGGCAACCGACCGCCCAGCCGCTGATTCTCGGGTACACCCCGTGAAAGGAATGACAAACCCGATGCGCGACCGCTTCCGTTGGATGACTACCATTTCGATACTCGGGCTGGTGACGCTGGTCGTGGCCCTGGCCCGCCCGGCGCGGCTGGACGCTCAGGAAGTCCATGACATCTATCACCCGGCACCCAAGGACACAGTCCCGCAGGGTACCTACGCCGGATGGAAGAATTTCCAGCTCAATTGCGCCCGCTGCCACGGCGAAGAAGCGACCGGCACCAGCTTTGCCCCGAACCTGCTGCACTCGGTCGGCCCTGAGGGCGCGATTACCAGCCAGGCCATCTTCGTGTCCACCGTGTGCCAGGGCCGGCCCGACAAGGGGATGCCGTCCTGGTGCGCGATCGGACTCGAAGTGCCAACGATGCTCAACATCTATTCGTACGTGAAGCGGAGAAGCGACGGCAAGATGGGTCCCGGCCGGCCGGTGCCGATGTCCGATGCCGCGGACTCGGCCGCCAAGGCAGCAGCGGCCAAGCCAGCCAACTGATCAGGTGATCGCCTGACCGACGGGACCGCTCCAGGCGGTCCCGTTGTCATTTCCGATCCGCTGATTGAGCGGATCTACAATGGAATGGATCTGATGCGCTCAGCACTCTGGCTGGTGGTTCCGGTTATGCTGACGGCCGTGGTACCGGCCCGTGGCCAGGACATGCCGGTGATGCCGCCGAAGACTGCCGGGCCGGTTTCCGCCCCGGTGACTGGCGCGATGGGACCGCTCACGGTCGAGCAGGTCAAGGCCAAACTTGCCGCCGGCGCCGAGCCCGATTTGTCAGGCGCCGACCTGACCGGTCTCGATTTCACCGGGGTCGATTTCAGATCGGCCCGGATGGTCGGCGTGAGGCTCGACAAGGCCGTCCTCTCAGGCGCCAATCTCTTTTCGTGTGACATGACCGGCGCCAGCCTGGTCGAGGCCACCCTGCGGAAGACCAATCTTGACGGCGTGACCCTCCGCAAGGCGGACTTGCGGCGGGCCGACCTGACCGGCGCCTCGCTGTATGCCACGATCGACGAGGACGCCGACTTTTCCGGCGCCAATATGACCGGCACCCGGATCATCGGCTACCTCAAGCATGCCAAGCTGGTCGGCACCATCCTGCACAACGCCGACATCGGGGTCGACCCCAGCAACCAGTCGATGGGACTGATGCGCGCCACATTCACGTCGGCCGACCTGACTGGCGCCGACCTCACCGGCGCCAACATGTACAAGGTCGATCTCAGCTACGCGATTCTCGTCAAGGCCCGGCTGGCCCATGCCCGGCTCGAGAGTGCCGAACTGGTCGGGGCCGATTTCACCGGCGCTGACCTCACCGAGTCCCAGCTCGGCGGGGCCGACCTGGCCCAGGCAGTGTTCACCGGCGCTACAGGCGTCCGCACCATCAAGGGACTCGACCAGACCCGCAACCGAGACAAGGCACAATTCGATGAGCACATGGAATAGCCGTACTGCACTGGCAATCGCGGTGCTCGCGGCCGCTTGCGCCAAGCCGGCCGACCAGAAGCCGGCCGAGAGCGCCACCCCAGCTGCCGCGCCAGCAGCCCCGGCGCCGACCCTGCTGGCCTTCGTGACCAACGAAGACTCCCGGGATCTCACCATCCTCGATGCCAACAGCTTTGCGGTGATCGCGACGGTGCCGGTCGGAAGCCGTCCACGCGGGGTCAGGGTCAGCCCCGACGGCAAGACGGTCTATGTGGCGCTGTCGGGCAGCCCGCGCTGTCCGCCAACCATGCCGGATGCCGAGTGTGCCAAGCTGGTAGCCGACAAGTCGAAGGATGGCATTGCGGTGGTGGATGTGGCCACCCGCCAGACCGTGAAAGTCATCCCCGGCGGCAGCGACCCGGAAACATTCGATATCAGCAGCGACGGGGCCCGGCTGTTCGTGTCAAACGAGGATGCCGGCACTGCGTCAATCGTGGACCTGGCCAATGGCAAGATCGAGGCGACCCTCAAGACCGGCACCGAACCCGAAGGGGTGGGCGTCTCACCGGATGGCAAGACCGTCTATGTGACGGGTGAGACCGCCAACAACCTGACCAGCATCGACATTGCCACGGGCAAGATTACCGGCACCATCAAGGTGGGGGAGCGGCCGCGCGGGATCGCGTTCCTGCCCGATGGCTCACGCGGGTATGTGACCAACGAAGTCGGCGGCAATGTGTCGGTATTCGATCCGAAGCGCGCCAAGGTCATCCACACGATCGCGTTCCCCAAGGATGCGCACCCGATGGGCATTGCGGTGGCGCCTGATGGCAGCCGGATCTACGTCTCGACTGGGCGGGGCGGCACCGTCGTGGTGCTCGATGCGAAATCGGATTCGATCGTGAGCGTCATAGCCGTGGGTCGGCGTCCATGGGGCATCGCACTCACACCCGACGGCAAGCGGCTGTTCGCGGCCAACGGCCCGTCGAACGATGTCTCGGTGATCGATACCGACTCGCTCAAGGTGATCGCGACGGTGCCGGTGGGGAAGATTCCGTGGGGGGTGGCGGTGGGGAAAGCCAACTGATTGACGAATCGGTGAATTGAACGATTGGGGGGCCCGGGCCAGTGACGGGCCCTCTTTTTCTCCCACCCTCAACTGGATCGTCGAGCGACCAGTCTACGTTGCCTGCCGCGCCACCACCGCCCGCAAACCGCCCCACGAATTCGGATCCATCGCCAGGAGCGTCAGCAGGTAGATCTGCACGTCACGCGCCGGGTACTGTTCACCCAGCCTGGCCGCCGCGTTCGAGAGCCGCTCGCCCTGGACCGCCTGGCCCACGGCGTCCGCATCGGTGATCACCCCATGCTCGTGTGGCACGCCGAGGGTATCGAGAAACGATTCCAGCATGGCGGTGCGGCCCTTCACATGCATCGCGAGCAGGAGGTCGGGCAGGATGCCCGCCGGTAGCCTGGTCGCCTTGGCCACGACGTCCACCAGTTTCCCATCCGGCATCTGCTGAATGGTCTGCTTGCGGAAGGTCCGGAGCGCCGGCAACGTGGCGGCCGCGGCATCCAGCATCTGACGGTTGGGCTTGTCACTGGCGAGATACTGCTGAAGGGCCTGCTGCCGCTCGCCAGGCAGGAGGGCCGCCCAGATCTGATCGACGGTCGGGCCGTCAGGTCGGCGGGCGAGATCGGCGAAGGATTCAGCTGGCACGTAAGGCTCCGGAGTGAGGCGGACCGAGGGGAATAGTCCGGCATCATGGCAATCTGGCAATTCGACGGAAGAATTCGAAGATGATGAACTGTTGTGACTTTCGCTACCAGGGAACGACGCATGCGTTCCACTCCCCATGCCGTGAGGAGAGTCGAGGAAGAGTATTCCGGGTCTTGAACCCGATCAACGCAATCCCTGTCCCCCGCACCCGGTCGGCCAGCTCGATGACCTCCTGGTAGCTCCGGCTGGGACCAGGGTCGATCAGATTGACGGATAGCTGAATTGAAAGATTGGGGGGCACCACCATCAGTCGTCGGCGCGCCCCCCAATCCCGCAATCCTTCAATCGCCAATGGCCTAGGCAAACGGCCTCCTGGTAAACCACTTGTCCCCCCAGCGCCACGCCATCCAGCCGTCCAGCCCCCACTCGCGGCCGCTGCGGGCCAGGATGAACACCACCAGGCAGGAAATCAGGACATAGTGAAATCCGACCTGGCCCGGGGACATCCAACCGGTGGCCAGCCCGTAGTTGATGGCCAGTGAAAGCGCCACCAGCCCCGCCACCCCACTCCACAGCCCGAGCACCAGACCAACACCCGCCACCGATTCTCCCCACGCCGTCATCTGGGCAAACAGCGGCACATTGGTCAGTACGGTGTTGTCGAGAAAGGCCTTGTACCACTCAATCGGATTGCCGGCGGCCTGCTTGGTGACGATCATCGGCATGCTCGCGATCCAGCGGTCGGAGGCCATCGGCAGCGGCAAGAACCCGCCGGCCAGGCCGATGGTCATCTTGTACCACAGCGCCTTGGCAAAGTAGAGCCCAACCAGGATCCGGAGCAGTGCCAGCCAGCGCCCCGGGTGAGACATGCCGATCGGTTGCGTGGTATTCAAGCGGTTTTCCTCCTCGAAGATGCCGACCGATGGATCAGTCGACGCCGAGCTCGGTGAACACGAAACTCCAGGTATCAGTCAGTTCTTCCAGGATTTTTGCTATCGGCTTCCCGGCCCCGTGCCCCGCCTGGGCCTCGAGCCGCAGCAGAATCGGTCGATCGGATCCCGAGCCGGCCTGCAGCATGGCGGCCATCTTCCGGGCGTGGAGCGGATCCACCCGGGTATCACTCTCTGCCGTGGCAAGCAGCACCGCCGGATAGTGCGTACCGGACCGGACGTGGTGGTAGGGTGAATACGCCCTGAGCCACCGAAATTGTTGTGGATCGTCGGCTGAACCATACTCCGGAATCCACAGCCGCGCGATCAGGAACCGGTGGTACCGCAGCATGTCCAGTAACGGAACCTGGACGACCACCGCTCGGAACAGTTCGGGACGCTGGGTCAGCACCGCCCCCATCAGCAGCCCGCCATTCGAGCCACCAGCAATGGCCAGCCGCTCGGCCCGGGTCCAGCCCGATCTCACCAGCCATTCCGCCGCGGCAATGAAATCATCAAAGCTGTTCTGCTTGGTGGCCAGCATCCCGCCCTGGTGCCAATCCTCGCCGTATTCCCCGCCGCCCCGGATATTGGGCATGGCCAGGACGCCACCATGCTCCAGCCAGAGCAGGATCGACCGCGAAAACGACGGCGTCATGCTGATGTTGAAGCCACCATATCCGGTGAGATACACCGGCCGGTTGCCATCCGGCGTCAGCTCTCGGCGCCGCACCACGAACATCGTGACCGGGGTGCCGTCCTTCGACGGATAACGGATCTGCTCCACGATGAACTGCTCGGGATCGATGCCCGGCGCCTCGACTCGGCGCCAGAGAGCGGCGGTATCCGTCGTGAGATCGATCCGGTAGATCGAGGGCGGCACGGTGAACGAGGAGAAACCGTACAACAGCTCTACCCCATCGTCCTCGCCGCCCCAGCCGAAGACGCTGCCGAGGGCTGGCAATTCGATGTCCCGCGAGAAACGCCCGTTCCGCTCGACCAGCCGGAGCCGAGAGGTGGCCTGTTCGAGATAGCTGAGCACGATGCGGTGCTTGAGGATCATCACCCCGTCGAGCACGGCGTCGGCGCGGGTGGCGACGATCTCGCGCCAGTCCGCCCGGCCCGGCCGGGCCGGGTCCACCGCGAACAGCCGGTAGTTCGGTGTCTCGTGATTGGTCCGGAGATACAGCGTGCCCTCGACCACCTGCCCGTCAAATGTCGCGGGCAGATCCCGGGCAACGGCCACGAACTCATTGGGGCCATCCCGGTCGAGCAGGTACAGGTCGGTGGCATCGAAGGTCCGCGCCACCTGAAGCACCAGCCATCGGCCATCCGGCGAAAGATCGACCCCGGGCCAGAATTCTTTTTCGCTGGGTTGATACACCAGCTCATCGCCGGCCGGATCGGCGCCGAGTTGATGGAAAAAGACGGCGCGGTGATACGACTCTTCACCCTCGGGAACGGAGCCCGGCGCGGGATATCTGGTGTAGTAGAACCCGGTGCAATCGGGCAGCCAGGCCAGGCTGGCAGCGCGGGTATGGGGAATCCGGTCGCCCATCAGCGCGCCAGTGTTCACGCTCATCAGCTGCAGCACGCTGTGCTCGCTGCCATTCTCCGACAGTCCGTAGGCCAGCAGCCGTCCATCGGGACTGGGGAAATACCAGTCGAGCGCGGTGGTCCCCGCCGCATCCAGGGTATTGGGATCGATCAGGACCCGGTCCTGGCCCTCGAGACCGTCGCGTACATACAGAATCGGCTGGTTCTGGGAGCCCTCGCGCAGCGAGTAGAAATACCGGCCGCGCACCGGTGTCGGCGTGCCCAGCGAACCGATCGAGAGCAGTGCTTCCAGCCGGGCACGGATGGCGGGACGCGCGACGACCCGGCCAAGGTAGTCCGCGGTCAGGGCATTCTGCGCGGCGGTCCACTGCCTGACCTCGGGAGCACTGCCGTCCTCGAGCCAGCGGTAGGGATCGGGAATCGACTCGCCGTGAAGCAGGTCGACGATGTCTTCAGTTCGGGTGGCGGGATATGATGGACGCAATGGAGTTGAAAGTCGAGAGACGAGAGTCGAGGGACAAGAACCATCGGCCTGGAGCGCGCGAGGCCAGGCACCTCTTACCTGTCGCCTCTTACCGTTCACCGCTTACCACGTACCGCTTACCTCTTCCCGCTCCCCGCTTCAGTCGCCGAGGTTGGTCCCCAGCGCCCGGGCGGTCATGATCGTGTCGCTGTCGAGCGGAACGTAGTGGGCCCGGCCGATGACCTCCTCCAGCGGCACCCGGAGGATGGCGGGCGGATGGTAACCCACCATGATGCCGAAGACGCCATCCGCCACGGCCTGCACCGCCGCGGCACCGAACCTGAGGCCAAGCAGCCGGTCGAAGGTGGTCGGCGAGCCGCCGCGCTGAATGTGGCCCAGCACCAGGTTCCGGGTTTCCTTGCCGGTGCGCTCGGCAATGGCGCGGGCCACCAGACTCCCCATTCCGCCGAGCCGGTCCGCCCCGCCCACGATCCGCCGCTCCAGCAAGGCCATCTCACCATCCTTCGGTGTTGCGCCTTCGGCCACGACCACGATGCTGAAGTGGCGGCCGGCCGCCTCGCGTTGCCGGATCTTGCCACAGACCTTCTCAATGTCGAAGGGCAATTCCGGAATCAGGATCACGTCGGCGCTGGCCGACAGGCCACTGTGGAGCGCGATCCAACCGGCATTCCGGCCCATCAGCTCTACCACCATTACCCGCTCGTGACTCTCGGCGGTGGAGTGCAATCGGTCGATCGCTTCGGTGGCGATGCTGACGGCGGTATCGAAGCCGAAGGTGGCCAGCGTGCCCATCACATCATTGTCGATGGTCTTGGGCACGCCGACCACGGGCAGCCCCTTTTTCCAGAGGTCGTAGCCGATCTTGAGGCTGCCATCGCCGCCAATGGTGACCAGGGCGTCGAACCCGCTGGCCTGAAAGGCCGCGATCAGTTCGTCGGAGCGGTCGACCTCGACGTCATTGCCGGCCGGATCCTTCGAGGCCCAGCGGAATGGGTTGCCGCGATTGGTGGTGCCGAGGATGGTGCCGCCGAGGTGGGTAATGCCGCGAACCCGGTCGGGCGTGAGGTGGAGAATCCCGTCGTCGCCCAGCAGGCCGCCATAGCCGCGGCGGATACCGTAGCATTGCCAACCCCGCTGATGGGTGGAGAGGACGACGGCCCGGATGACGGCATTGAGCCCGGGGGCGTCGCCCCCGCCGGTGCTGATGGCTATGCGCATATGGAGACTGGAAGGTAAGCGGCAACCGCATGCCGGTAAGGGGGTTCCCTATCCCGGGCGCTGCAGCAGGCCGACCACCTCGCCTGGGGCGGCGTGCCGGCCAACCGCCTTCTTGGAGAAGACCAGCCGACCATCGGCGGTGACTTCAAACACACCTCCCGAGGAGGGGATCAGCTTGATCTCCACCCCGGGAAAGGCCGTCCGCAGCTCGGCCGCCAGACCGGCGGCCCGTGGTTCATAGTTTCAGACGACGCAATACTGAATGGCAATCTGCATGGCGATCTCCTTGTCCGTATCGTAGCGCTCACCCCTGCGTCTGCCAAGAGAAGGCCCGACGGCGAGGTACAAATCCTGCTCTCATTGCCTGGATGATGCGTCCCTTTCCGACTCTCCCACTCTCGCTGGTCGCCACTCTGGCCCTGTTGCTGGCCGCGGCCCCGCTGGCGGCACAGGACGGTGCGCCGGCATGGGCCGACGAGCTCCGGGCCATCCGGGTGCCCACCGGGCGATTCCTGGACTATGCCTCCCGCCCGTTGGCACCGATCGATTGGCCTCCGCCGCCACTGACCACCGCACCCTCTCCGGTCCGGGCGCTGTACGTCAATGCCTGGGCCTTTGGCTCGAAGCGGCTGTACGATATCGTCCGGCTGATCGAAGGCTCCGAGGTCAACAGCCTGGTCATCGACGTGAAGGATGACACCGGCTACCTGACCTACCAGACCGAGGTGCCAATCGCCCGCCTGATCGGCGCCAACACCCAATTGCGGGCCCCCGATACCCGGCAGCGTCTGCGGACCCTGATAGCGCACGGCATCCATCCGATTGCCCGGATCGTGGTGGCCAAGGACCCGCTGCTGGCCAGCCGGAAACCGGGCTGGGCCATCCAGAGCTCTACCGGTGGCGAGTGGCACGACCGCCAGGGCCGGGCCTGGGTCGATGCCTACAACGATTCGGTCTGGACCTACGCCGCTGCGCTGGGCACCGAAGCGGTCAAGATGGGCTTTGCCGAAGTGCAATTCGACTATGTCCGGTTCCCGGATGAACCCCGCTCACGGATGGCCACCGCGGTGTTCAAGAGCCGCCGCGGCAACGAGTCGGCCCAGGATGGCGTCACCCGCAACATCCGGATGATCCGCGAGCAGTTCCGGAAACTCGGCGTGCCGTTCACCATCGACATCTTCGGCCTGACCACCAGCGCCGAGACGGACATGGGCATCGGACAGAAGTGGGAAAACCTCGTCACCAGCGCCGATGCGGTGCTGCCGATGGTGTACCCCAGCCATTATGGCCGCGGCTCGTACGGGATCGATCATCCCAACGCCGAGCCCTACGCCATCATTCGCCATGCCATGCAAGACGCTCTCAGGCGTTCGGCGCCATTCAAGAACTCGGCGGAGATCCGGCCCTACTTCCAGGCCTTTTCCCTGGGTCCGCCGCGCTACACGCCGGCCCACGTGCGGGAGCAGATCCGGGCGGCGGAGGAGCTGGGGATCAAGAGCTGGGTGCTATGGAATGCGCGGTCGGCCTATGAGCGTGCGTACCTGCGGGATGCATCGGGAAAACCGGAAACGACTGCTAGCCTGGGTATGGCGGCAGCCCAAACTGGGGCTCAGGATTCATCAAGGCAGCCGGCGGTGCCGGATCACTGGGCCCGGCCGGTCAAGGTCCCGGCTACCGATTCCGCGCCGAAGGCCGCCGATACACTCACAAAGATCGATTCGGTCGTGGCAATCGACACCATTGCCAAGCCGGACAATCCTGTCCAGCCGGACAGCGCTCTCAAGGCTGACAGCGTCGTGCACCCAGAC
>JBDTTF010000016.1:0-55904 GCA_039930765.1 Gemmatimonadota bacterium
CCTTCCGACCTTCCGACCTTCCGACCTTCCGACCTTCCGACCTTCCGACCTTCCGCCCCCCTGCCCCCCTGCCCCCCCTGGTCAATCGACCCCCACCCTTCCCCGCACCGCATCAATCAACTTCTTGGGGTCGTACCCATACCCATCCTTGAATACCGTCACCACGTTCCGGATCACTGACGGATCGGCGGTGAGATCGCCCTGGAGCAGCACCAGGTCTGCCAGCTTGCCCTTCTCGACCGAGCCCAGCCGGTCGGCCACGCCCAGGATCCGGGCTCCGTTGTAACTCACTACCTGCCCCGCCTGTTCGGCGGTCAGTCCCGCTTCCCGCAGCAGCTCGTATCCCCGCTGGTCCCCGAAACCGGGCAGGGCGCCGCCGTTGCCAGTCGGATCGACTCCGCTCCCCAACAGGCCGCCCGCATCGAAGAACGCCTTGTCAAAGGCCAGCGCACGGGCAAAGCCTCCCTTGGTGAACATGTAGTCCGGCACCGAATCAATGAACTGGCGATTGGCCAGGTAGGCGGTCCGCACCGCCGGCTCCATCAACTCGAGCGAGCGTTCATCGGTGACCGGCCGATGCGGATACAGCGCTTCGAAGATCGCCATGGTGGTGGTCATCGAGACCCCCTGCTTGACCATCTTCGCGATCAGCGCCTTGGCCACCGGACTGTCACCGCTGGCCGTGGAGTCGGTCAGCTTGTAGACGTTGGCGGGACACTTGTCGGGCTGTTTGTCGCCCAGGAAATCGGTAGCAGTCAGCACCCCGTGGCCGAAGTCGTCGAGGCCAAGGTCGATGGCTTCGCTGAAGGTGACGGAGCAAAGGTGACCCACGGCTTTCATGCCATGTTTGTGGGCCTCATCGATCGCGGCCTTCATCGAGGCCCGCGAGACGTCGGTGTAAAACTTGACCCACGTCACCCCTTCGCTGGCCCAGTAGGCCACAAACCGGCGGGCCGCTTCCGGATCGTCACTGGCGAACATCGATCCGCCACCGGCGCCGCCAGTGAGATAGGGCGTGGTGACGTGGATCCGCGGCCCCGGCACAAACCCGGAATCCACCACCTTCTTCAGATTGATCTCGGCATACGGCGACCGGCCGCCGGTGGTCCGGATCGTGGTCACTCCGCTGGCCAGATACAGCCTCGGTGCGGTGAAGCCCATCTGGTTGGCGTGACCGCCGGCCGCGGTGTAGAACAGGTGGTCGTGCATCCCGACGATGCCGGGAATCAGCGTCATACCACTACCGTCGATCAGGTACGCCCCAGCCGGCGCCTTAGCACCCGCGCCAACATCGGCAATCCGGCCGTCCCTGATCACCACGGTCTGGCCCCGTTTGGCCGAGCCGCCCCGTCCGTCGATCAGGGTCACACCGGTGATGGCCACGGTGCCGGTATCCAGCGACACGTACCGCTGCTTCATCTGGTCGGACAGCACCGGCCGCTGGGCCGCCAGGGACCCTGCCAGCACCAGCGAGACGCCGACGATCGCTCCACAGGCCAGCTTCATTTACTCCTCCACGAGGAAGTGCATCATCATCTGGGCTTCGAGATGTTCCGCGATATGGCAGTGCAGCATCCAGCTGCCGGGGTTGGACATCTCGGCCAGGATATCGACCGAGCTGCCCGCCGGCACCAGCACCGTGTCCTTCCAGACAGGATTCTGGTTCGGTTTTCCATTGACCGCCAGCACCAGGAATCGCTGGCCATGCAGGTGGATCGGGTGCTGCATCCCGTGCAGCGTGGTCCGGGCCCCGATCAGCCGGATTCGGGACATCGTCCCCCGTCGGAAGCGCCACTGGATATCCATGTTTTCCAGACCGGTGGCTGCATCCCGCAGGATCCATCGGGTGTCCGTGCCGGTCGTCGCCCAGTTCATCCCGGGCATCGTCCCCTCCCACTCCACCGGGTTGAAATAGATCGAATCCAGCCGCATCAGCTGTTCGGTTACGAACGGCAGGCCGGAAAAGGCGACCCGGAGCTCGAGGGTGTGCGCTGGAGGCAATCCTGCATTGGCCCTGACCAGAGAATCGAGGGTCGCGGCCCCCGCCGATTCCCGGAGCCGATTGAACCCGGGCGACGGCCGCGCCGATCCGCGGACCGAAATCATTCCCAGGGTATCGGTGATGCCGAAGAATCGGCCGTACAGGTGGTCGAGGCCATGGACCCGGTTGACCAGCGCGACTGTCCCATCGCTTCCGAATTTCACATCGACCACATAGCGCTCAGCCGGCGCGATCACGACGCTTTCGGTCCTGCTTTCGCGCGCGAAGCTCCCCTGGTCCGAGCCGACGACCTTGATTCGGCTCCCGGCGCCGAAAGAAAGATTGAAGGTCCGGCTGCTGGCCGCATTGGTCAGGTAGAACCGCACCACCTCGCCGCCCCGGACGGTGGCCCGCCAGTCCGATTCGCCATTGATCAGCATGACATTGCCGAAGCGTCCCATGGCGGCATGAGTCGGCAGCTCGCGGCCGTACGGCACCAGACCCTCGTCACCGACCAGCAGATCGTCGAGGACCAGGAACTCCCGGCGGATCGGTCCCGCCAGTGCCGTGCCCGCATCAGGTGTGACGAAGAGATTGCCGTACAGCCCGAGGTCCTGCTGGATATCCTCGCGGACGTGGGGATGGTACCAGAAGATGCCGGCGTCCGGGAAGTGGATGGTGTACAGGAAGGAGTCCCCCGGCTGCACAGCCGGGTGGCCCGGGTCGGGCACCCCGTCGAACCGGTTGTCGAGCCGGATCCCGTGCCAGTGCACCGTGGTCGGCATCGAGAGCCGATTGACCAGCCTGACGAATACCTCGGCGCCGCGTTCGACCTCGATCAGCGGTCCGGGACTCTGTCCGTTGAAGCCGAGCATGGTGTACTGCCGGCCGGCGATGGTGCGGCGCACCGGACCGGCGATCAGCTCCAGGGTGTCGCCGGTGCGCAGCCGCACCGCCTGGTGAGGGCGTGATGGCATCGCAACGGTGTCAGGCGGGAGGAACGGTTGCTGCGCCGGTCGGAGCGCCATCTCGGCCGGCAGCATGTCGAGGCCGGGAAACATCGGGATTTCGGTCCACCCCGTCGAGTCGGCACTCATTCCATGCTGGTCGTGCATTGCCATCGGCGCTGGCGCCGACGGTCGGTCACCGGCCACCCCGAGGAAGAACTGGTAGTTGTCAGCCGGCCTGAGCCGATTGCTGGCCGATTCCCCACGGAGCACGAACCGCCCATGCCATTCCCGGACCGTGGTGTCCGGTTCGGCGCTGATCAGGATCAGGAATCGATCCAGCGCCACCGGGCCCAGGTCCATCTCGCCGGCGCGGACCACGCCGAGGCGAACCACCTGCCCCATCGTTGGGGAGGCGGCCCAGGCCACGAACCCGGCACGGCGCCCATGCAGCAACGATACAGGCAGGTCCGTGAGCGAAAACCGCAGCTGCCACCGCTGGGTGCCATCTGAAGCCACGCGGATTGTGAACGGTCCGCCGGGCCAGCTCAGCTCCACTGAGCCCGACGCGCCGAATCCCGGCGCGGGCACCAGGGGAATGCAATACAGATCGGTACTGCCGCCGCTGGCGGCGAGGCGGGGACATTCGGGGGTGGCGAGGGCAGAATCGGCAGGAGCGGCAGCGGCCGCCAGGAGGAGGCCGACGAAGACCCACGGAAGTGGCATCCGGGTAGACTCGCGGTGGCAGTAACGGGAGGCAAGGGGCGGAGAAATTCGACCAATCGAGCCAGCAGGCAGGAAGCAGGCTGCAGTCGATAGGCCAGCGTGTGGCCGTCGAAACGCCCTCACTACACTCGGGAGGAGGAGAGTTAGCCGCGTAGCCCCCGTGCGACTGCTACACCTCGATCGGCAACCGCCGCACCCGCTTGCCGGTCGCCGCGAAAATCGCGTTGGCAACTGCGGGCGCTATCGGCGGTAGTCCCGGCTCCCCGACCCCCTTCGGCGACTCGCTGCTCGGCACGATGTGGACTTCCACCACCGGCGCCTCGCTCATCCTGAGCACCCGGTACCCATCGAAGTTGCCCTGGACGATGGCGCCCTTCTCCACGGTGATTGCGCCGAACAGTGCGGCCGACAGCCCGAACAGCACACCGCCCATGAGCTGGGCTCGGACCCCATCCGGATTGACCACCAGGCCGCAGTCGACCGCGCACACCACTCGATGCACCCGAAGCACGCCCTGGTCGACCGACACCTCCGCCACCTCGGCGACCACCGAATCACTGAAGAAATGATGCAGCGCCACGCCCTGATATCGGCCGGGCGCCGGCTTGCCCCAGCCTGACTTTTCCGCCACCAGTTCCAGTACCGCCAGCTCACGCGGACTCCGGGCCAGCAGCGCCCGCCGGTAGGCCACCGGATCCTGCCCCGCTGCATGCGCCACCTCATCGAGGAAGCACTCGGTGGCAAAGACATTCTGGCTGGCATAGACCGACCGCCACCATGACACCGGCACGGCATTGCGCACCATGGCGTGCTCGATCCGGAGATGCGGAATCGCGTACTGCATCGCGGCCCCATCCGTGGCGAATGGATCGAGATCGTTCTTCACACTGCCGGGATTGTGACTCTCGTCGATCGACGGCGTGGCCACCCGGTGGGTCCACGCCAGCGGCATGCCACTCACGTCGAGCGCCGCCTGCAGCCGGTTGACGCCGGCCGGACGGTACCAGGCGTGCCGCATGTCATCTTCGCGGGTCCAGGTCAGCTTGACCGGCGTGCCCGTGGCCCTGGACACCTCCGCCGCTTCCACTACTTCATCAGTCAGCAGCCGGCGGCCGAAGCCCCCGCCGATCATCGTGACGTGCAGCGTGACCGCCGACTTGGCGATACCGAGCCGGGCGGCGACCGTGGAAACCGCAGTGCCGGCGGCCTGGGTCGGCGCCCAGATCTCGCAGCGTCCGTCGACGTAGGAGGCCGTGCAGTTGGCCGGCTCCATCGGTGCGTGGGCTAGGAACGGCACCTCGTAGTCCGCGGTGATGACCTTGGCCGCCGAGGCAATGACCTGGCGTGGAGTTCCGACCTCCTGGACCAGCGCCCCCGCTTGTTCAACCCGCTCGCGCAGCTGCTTCGACAGCGCCGCCGAGTTGAGTGAAGCCGCCGCAGCATCGTCCCACTGGCAGGTCAGTGCCTTGCGACCCTGCATCGCGTTCCAGGTACTGGTCGCGATCACCGCCACACCCGCGGTCACTGCATGCACCGCGAGCACCCCCGGCACCTTGAGGGCGGCGGCCGGGTCGTAGCCCTTCATCTTCCCGCCGATCACCGGACACCGTGCGATCACCGCGTACTGCATCCCCGGCACCACGGTGTCTAGGCCGTACTTGACCTTGCCACTGACCCGGTCCGGCGCATCGAGGGAGGGGATGGCCCAGCCGATCAACCGGTAATCCGAAGCGGCCTTGAGCCTGGGTGCCGCGGTCACCGGCATGGTGGCCGCCCGGACGGACAGGTCGCCGTAGCTCAGCCGCCGGCCGCTCTTGTCGTGATGGACGATCCCCTTCTCGGGCCGGCATTCGGTGGCCGGCACTCCCCATTGCCGAGCGGCCGCGAGCACCAGCATCTCGCGCGCCTGTGCCCCCGCGGTGCGCAGCGGATTCCACATCCCGCTCACACTCGAACTGCCGCCGGTTTCCATGTCGGGAAAGCGGGGCTGGTAATCGGCGTTGCGGACCTTGACCGTGGACCAGTCGGCCTCGAGTTCCTCGGCCACGATCATGGCCAGCGAGGTCCGCACGCCCTGTCCAATCTCCGACTTGGTGATCCAGATCGTGATCGCACCGTCCGGCGCCACCTGCACAAAGGCGCTGGGCGGCAGCGGACCTTCCAGCTTGTCCGCAATCGCGGCGACCTTGTTCTCGATCTTGGCGCAGCTGCTGAGCTCGACGGCAATCACCAGTCCGGCGCCGCCCGCCACCGTGGCCGACAGAAAATCGCGCCGGCTGACCTGCTCGCCCTGCCGCTTCGGCGGGCTCACGATGCCGCTCCGGGTTGGCCTGCCGCGGTGTGGATGGCCGCCCGGATTCGCTGATAGGTGCCGCAGCGACAGATATTCCCCGCCATGGCCTGGTCGATGTCGCTGTCGGTCGGCTTGGGCCTGGCCGCCAGCAGCGCGACCGCTGACATGATCTGCCCCGACTGGCAATAGCCGCACTGCGGCACCTGGTGCGTGATCCAGGCCTGCTGCACCGGGTGACTGCCATCCTCCGACAGCCCCTCGATCGTGGTAATCGGCTTGCCGGCGAGTGACCCGACTGGCAGCTGGCAGGAACGATTGGGCCGGCCATCGACGTGCACCGTGCAGGCGCCGCAGAGCCCGAGCCCGCAGCCATACTTGGTGCCGGTCAGCCCGACGGCATCCCGTAGCACCCACAGGAGTGGTGTTTCCGGCAGGACGTCGACCTCATGGGTCTGCCCGTTGATGAGCAGCTGGATCATGTGAGCCTCACAGGCTTGAAGCGCGATTCAATTGTCGGATGGTCGGAAAGTCGGAAGAACCCAGGACCCATGGTGGGCTCATCGTCCTGCATCGTCAAGTGGCGCGACGGGCCTTCCGACCATCCGACTGTCCGACCATCCGACAGTCCAGCAACCCGCCCGACCTACGGCCCGCTCACCACCGGCGTATCCTCCCGCTCCGACCATTCCGACCATGCCCCCGTGTAGATCCTGACATTGGGATAGTGCAGGATGGCCCGCAGGGCAAACCAGAGATGACTGGCCTCGGTTCCGGTGTTGCAGTAGACGATGATCGGCTTGTCGGGGGTGATGCCCTGGGTCACGTAGCTGGCCCGCAGCGCGTCGGCCGGCTTCCAGACCAGGGCCAGGTCGCGAGTCTCGAGGTCACTGGCCCACGGGTGATCAATGGCGCCCGGAATATGACCCCGCCGCCGTTGTGCACCTGCAGTGCCGGCGAACTGCGCCGCGCTACGCGCATCGACCAACACCGTCCCGTTCCCCTGCACCACCGCCCGGACCTCGGCCAGACCAGCGGCCTCCGGATTGAAGCGGCCCTGCATCGCCGCCGGTGGATCAATCCTCGGGTAGGTCCGCCCCAGCGGCCGGCTATCGAGCACCCACTTGGCATATCCGCCGTCCAGCACCCTCACCCCGGTGTGCCCCATCCCAGCCAGCAGCCAGGCCAGGTAGGTCGCGTCGATGTCGTTGGCATCGCCGGCAGAATAGATCACCACCGGAGCCGAGCGATCGACGCCCAGTCGCTGGAACAGCGACCGATAGCTGTCGCCCGACAGCAGCTGAAACGGCAGGCCACGCTCCGCCGCCCGGAACGACTCGACCTGGGCCCACTCCGCCTCGGGCAGATGGTTGAGCAGGTAGTCGGTCCACTGCTGCCGCACGTCGAGGATCCGGACCGGGCCACGACTCATCAACGCGACGAGACTATCAGCACTGATCAGAGACGGAAGCGCCGCCGGGTTCGACGGTGCCGGGTTCACGGTGGAGATGTTGGCTCCGCACGCCGCGAGAATGACCGAGACCAGGACGAAAAGGCCTTTTCGCTGTTCGCTTTTCGCTTTTCCCGCTTTCATCAATCGATCCCCATCTTGGCGCGTTCCAGTTCGAGGTAGACGGTCACCGCATTCCTCCGCTTCCGGCTGGCCAGCGACACCGGCCGATCGTTGTCGGGTGGCGGCAGCGTCTCGATCGCCTGGCGCAGCGACAACCCCTGGTCCAGCGCCTTGCCCATCGACTGCCGAAGGTCAGTGAGGTAGGCCCGGGTTTTTCCGGTCAGTGCCGCCGGATCCCGCGCCATGGCCCCATGTCCCGGCACGATGATCCTCGGCTGCAGTGAATCGATCAGGTCGAGCGCCTTGAGCATCGCGCCCGAGCTGCCATCGACCACCATCGTGACGCCGTCTTCCATCAGCACGTCGCCGCTGAACAGGATCCGCTGCCCCGGCAGCCAGAGCATCAGGTCGCCGGCCGAATGGGCCGCGCCCGGATGGATGAACACCACCTTCTCACCCCCGAGTTGCAGGCTGTCGCGGTCAGTCACTGGCCAGTCGGGGACATTGGCGTATTCGAAACCCAGCATCTCCTGCAGACCGACGACCCCATCCCAGTCGGCAATCAGCTGATCGGGGCCGGCCTCGATGGCCAGCACGTGTGTGTCAGGATGGGCAATGACCCTGGCCCCTTCCTTCCGCATCACGATGGCGCCGAACTGCATGTCGGGATGATGGGCATACAGCATCAGCCAGATGATCGGCCGCCGGCTCACGGTGCGGATGGCCCGGACATCGGCCCGGGCCTGGGCCGGACTGGCCAGGCCACCGACCACCAGGATGCCGGCCTTGGAGTCGATGAACCCGGCGTTGGGCCGACCTTCGCCACCGCGGCCGGTGTCGCCCATCAGGGCGTACACCCCGTGACCCAGCGGCGTGACCGGGTAGCGGGTTGAATCGGTGGTGGGGGAAAAGGCCCGCGGCCGGATGGTGGCCTGGGCCTCGAGCCTGCCGGAGAGTGCCAGCGGCGCGGCCAGCGCCGTGAGCGTGGCCGCGCCGAGGAGGCTGGTGCGGATCACCCGGTCTGAAAGGCGATCGGAACGCTGATCTGGTAGCTGGTGCCCCGATTGTCCGTGTACGTGAAGGTCAGCAGCGCTTCCCGGTCAGCCCGGAGCGGAAACGCGATCATCGGATCCTTGCTGACTCCGCTGGTCCACTCGAACCGTGCCACCTCGGCCTCGCCGTAGGTCACGGTCACGTCCTTCATGAAGTACGGCGGGATCATGTTCGCGTTGGCGTCCCGGAAGAATCCGGTATCCATCGGATGCTGCACCACCGCCTGCACCCGGATCACATCGCCCTGGGCAATGTGGTCCGGAATCAGAATCTTGCCCTTGCCGATTTCCATGGCGTCACCCGCAGCCGTTGAGGGAAGTCTCGACCTTGGCATAGTCGGCCCAGAGTTCGCCGTCACTGGTCTCGACGATGGCCCGGATCCACGAAGTCCGCCGCATCTTGACCCGGGTCTGCACCGCCAGCGGCCCGATCTGCGGAGTCAGGTGCATCGCGAATACCAGCGGATCCGGATTATGATCGATGATGAAGTAGACCCCCTTCACATACCGCTCGGCGCTCATGGGCAGGTCGGACTCCAATGACACCGGCACGAACCGGCCGTCCTCGGTGGACGCGGCCATATCCAGGGTGACGTGCCCCCGCTGGATCGTCCGGTCGCCGAATCGATCCTTGAGGATTTTAGCCACCTGCTCGTTAGGCGCCTCCGGTTCATCGGGGCCCCGCACCATCCGGGCGGACAGCGGACGTGCCGCTCCGCTGATCCCGTCCAGCAGCAGCGCGGCGCCGGTCAGCCCCACGACCTGCAGGAACGTCCGCCGGCCAGGGGTGATCTCGTCGGTCATTGTGCCTCCAATTCCGTATCCATGGGCCCTCTCACCTCTCACCTCTTACCGCTTACCGCTTACCGCTTACCGCTTCGAAGCTCACCTGCTCAACCCGACCGGTCAAGCAACCGCCCCGATTCCGGACCAGCCGGAATCGGGGCGGTGGACCTGCCGCTGGCACACCGACGTCAGGGCGCGCTGACCGTGACCGTGAACGAGCTGGCGGTCATTGCCGCGAACGTCGTGCTGTTGGCCGCCTGCCCGACCGTCGCCGTATAGCTCGAGACCTTGCGGGTGTCCGGCACATGGATCGTCGCCAGGTTGCCGGCGACGACCTCACCCACCAGCACGGTCCGGAAGGAGCCGGAGGTCAATCGCTTCGAGTAGTCGCTGTAGCCGCTGGCCGGCACCAGCGTGTCGATGCCGGTGGAACCGCCGGAGACCGTCAGTAGAATCGCCCCGGCGCCGGCCGGGACCGTGCCGGTCGCCGCCAGCGTCAGGTTACCAGGAGTCGGGACATCCGGGTTGTTGCCATTGCCGCCGCCACAGGACATCAGCGCCGCACCGGCCAGGATCCCGGTGAGCAGTCGAATGGTACCCATCTTAGTGCTCCTTCCGGGTCGAGGCTGCCTTCATCATGCGGGTCACCGCCGGTGGCACCGGGGCGCCATTGCGCCGGACGAAGGACAGAAAATCGCCGAGGTCGAAACTGCCGTTGTTGTTCCCGGTCTGATCCAGGAAGGTCTTCTGCGGCGCCGTCAGGGTCGGGGTACCCAGGATTTCGGCCGTCGCATCACCCAAGGCCACCGCGACCGCGCCGGTGAAGCTGGCCACTACGTTGTACCCTCGGCCCATCGGCAGCACCAACGTGGCGCTGGCACTGGTGGTGTCGCCGGACCAGTTGGCAAAGACTGCCCCTCCACCTGCCGTGGCCGTCAGGGTCACCGGTGTGCCACTCACCACATAGATCCCGGGCGTGGTCAGCGTCCCGCCGACACTGGCGGCGACCGTACCGGCACCGACGATGGAGCTGAGCAGCACCCGGTTCTCGACCGTAAAGGTGGCGGTGATCGTCTCCGCCGCACCATTGGTGACGTGGCTATGCGCCTTGGCCCCTGCATCGCTCCAGTTGCTGAAGCTCAGCCGGGCCCGCCCGCTGCTCAATACCTGGACCGAGTCCGCATCCAGGACCAGGGTGTCACCGGCTGGCTCGATATCGGTGAACTGCTGCCGCGCCACCCCGTCGACCTTGATGCTGGCGGTCGCCGGACTGCTCCGGACCACGCTGGCGCCGTGGTTGATGAACCGGAAGTGCATCCTCTGGCCGCCATCGGGATCGGATATCGAATCGATCACCCAGCCGACCACGGCGTTGCTGTTGGACAGCGCCGGTGGATTGGTGGTGTAGGTGAATTTCCGGTTGACGCTCGACCCCGGATAGGAATCGCCGGCATCGCCCCGGTTGCTGGTGTTGTCCGTCGCATCGAGGTTACGAAGGCCATCGGCCTGGACCAGCTCGACTCCGTGCGGGAAGCCCACATTCACCGAGTTGTCCTGGTTGATGCCGTGGGCATCGATCTGGCCCTGATCCAGGTGCCAGATCAGCAGCCCGGGCTGCTTGTGCCGGGCACCCAGCGCCACATTCATCTGGGCGGTATCACTCTCGAGGTTGGCCCGGTTTTCCAGGTAGAAATATTCGTCGGTCCCGGCCACGGCGATGTACCGAATGGAGTCGGTGGTCTGGACCGGCCCGAGATTCACCGTGCCGGAGGTGGCCAGGGTGTCCACGAACAGCCAGCCCAGTTCCGCCGCCGACCAGGCATCATAGCGGGCCGGGCTGTAGGCTCGGGTATATCCGCCGCTGCCCATCAGGCTCCACTCGCCAACGCCCTCGGTCTGGTTGCTGACATCATACAGGTCGGGCAGGCCAAAGGCGTGGCCAGTCTCGTGAGTGATGATCCCGATCGGCATGATCTGATTGGGAGTGCAGGCCGTGCTGCCGCCTTGGGCACTCTGAATGATGTAGTCGTTGACCTTGATGAACTGCCCGGCGTGACCAACCCAGGGCGTCTTGGTGACGTAGACGGCGCCAGTCAGGCCGCCCAGGTTGAACCGGTGAGCCCAGATGTGCTTGTTCGCATTTGGGCCATTGATGGGGCCGCAGGCACCGTCGAGGTCGGCCTGCAGGAAAGTCACGAAATCGACGAAGCCGTCGTTGTCCTTGTCGAATGGAGCCCAGTCGAAGGTGCCGTCATCGACCTTGGCCAGGATTTCCGGCAGCAGCGAGGCAAACCGGTCGACGCCGCTGCTCCCGCCATGGGCGCAGGAGTTGTTGATCGCGATCCCGTTGCAGTTGTCTTCGTAGTAGGTGTCGGCGCTGTCGGCCTGGACCCACTCGTGCACCACCCCGTTGATGGTGACGGCGCCGTTGGACAGCTCGTGGTAGTAGTAGTTGGTGGTGTAGGGTTGGCCAGAACCACCAACGCCGAACAGCACGCTCTCGTACTGTGGAGCAGAAAACGGGGCCGGGTCACCCAGGAAGTCGATCGGGATGACCGGAATGTTGTAGATGCCCTGGACCAGGGTCACCCCGGCAATCGGCGAATTGAGCGCCGCCATGCTGCCGCTGCGCATCAGCGCATGCCGCCGCTCCCGCACCGCCCTGGCCTCTTTCCGCCAGGCGCCATCCGGGGTGAAATCCAGCCCCGGTACCTCGAACTGCCCGACCTTGGCGCGGGGGGTCTGCGCTTGAACCGTCGTCTGTGTACCTGCAAGGAGGGCAAAGGCTGCTAACCACCATGGCGCGCGGAGCGCTGGAGCGACAATACGCACAGGGTCCTCTGGATGGGGATGTGGCCTGGCTGGGCCCAAACTCGTTCCTTCTAATGTTATACCATGGGCGGTCCCGGCGAAATGACCGCCGTCACGCATCCCGGCCCACCCGAACGCTTGCCGCTCGCTTGTGCGCCATGACTCAACTCGTTAATATCTAACGGCTTAGTAGCCGCAGCTCGGCCACTCGAACGCCCGGAGCCGTCGCCAAGTGGATACCAGCATCCTGCAGCAGATCTCGCTGTTCGACAAATGTCGGCAGTTCACCCGCGCCAAGGAAATCCAGGCGGCGGGGATGTACCCCTATTTCAAGCCGATCTCGGAGTCCGAGGACACCGTGGTCGTGATCGAAGGCCAGAAGCGGATCATGCTCGGGTCGAACAATTACCTCGGCCTGACCCATCATCCGCAGGTGCTGGAAGCGGCCCAGCGCGCCCTCGCCAAGTACGGCTCGGGGTGCACCGGCAGCCGCTTCCTCAATGGCACCCTCGACCTTCACGGTCAGCTCGAGCGCTCCCTGGCCGAATTCCTCGGCAAGGAAGACTGCCTGGTCTTTTCCACCGGCTACTCCGCCAACCTGGGCTTCATCAGCGGCCTGATCGGCCGCGGCGATGTGGTCTATCTCGACAAGCTCGACCACGCCTCGATCCTCGATGGCGCCAAGATGTCCTACGGCGAGACCGTCCGGTTCAATCACCGGAACATGGCCAGCCTCGAACGGCTGCTGGACAAGAATCCCGGCAACCGCGGTTCGATGATCGTGGTCGATGGCGTCTACTCGATGGAGGGGGACATTGCGGAAGTCCCCGAGCTGGTCCGGATTGCCAAGAAGCATGGCGCCGCCCTGGCCATCGACGATGCCCACGCCCTCGGCGTGCTCGGCCCCAACGGAGACGGCACCGCCTCGCACTTCGGCCTGATCGACGACGTCGACCTGATTGCCGGCACCTTTTCCAAGTCGCTGGCCTCGATCGGCGGCTTCGTGGCCGGTTCCGAGAACGTCATTCACTACCTGCGGCATCACAGCCGGCCGCTGATCTTTACCGCCTCCCTGCCTCCGGCCAATACCGCCGGTGTCCTGGCGGCGCTCGAAGTCATGCAGCGGGAACCGGAGCGTCGCACCTCACTCTGGGCCAACACCCGCCGGCTGCAGGAGGGTTTCCGCAGCCTCGGCTATGACATCGGCGAGACCGAAACTCCGATCGTGCCGGTGCTGATCGGGCCGCTGGACAAGACCTTCCTGTTCTGGCGCAAGCTGTTCGATGCCGGCGTCTTTACCAATCCAGTGGCACCGCCGGCGGTTCCGCCGTCACAGTGCCGGCTCCGGACCAGCCTCATGGCCACCCACAGTTTCGAGCAGATCGACTTCTGCCTCGAGCAGTTTGCCCGGATCGGAAAAGAGCTGGGGGTTATCTGACCGCTGATCTTCGGGTGCGCCGGGTAGCATCCCGGCGCGATCTGCAGCACTTCATCGATCTGCCCTACCGACTGCACGCGCGGGACCCGCTCTGGGTCCCGCCGTTGCGTATGGACATGGGTAACATCCTTTCCAGGACCAAGAATCCCTTCTTCGAGCACGCCGAAGCGGAGTATTACATCGCCGAGCGTGGCGGGCAGGTCGTCGGAAGAATCGCGGCCATTCATAACCGGCTGCACAACGAAACCCATGAGGATCGGGTCGGCTTCTTCGGATTTTTCGAGACCGTCCAGGACCAGGCCGTGGCGGATGCGCTGCTGGCCGAGGCCGGCAACTGGATCCGGGCCCGCGGGCTCGATACCATGCGGGGGCCGGCCTCGTTCTCGGTCAACGACGAGTGTGGTGTTCTGGTCGAGGGGTTCGATACCCCCAACACCATGATGATGCCGCACAATCCGCCGTTCTATCCGATGATGCTCGAAGCGGCCGGATTGAAGAAGGCCAAGGACCTGCTGGTGTACCGCGGTGGCTACGAAACCGCCTACATCCCGGTGCCCGAACGGCTGGCCCGCGGCACCGAGCTGATCCAGAAGCGCCAGGGCATCACCCTGCGCGGGCTCAACATGAAGGACTTCGACGGCGACGTCGAAAAGATCAAGCAGATCTACAACGCTGCCTGGGAAAAGAACTGGGGCTTTGTCCCGATGACCGATCATGAGATCGATCACCTGGCCAAGCAGTTCAAGCCGGTGGTCAATCCTGACCTGGTGCCGTTTGCCGAAAAGGACGGCAAGGTCATCGGCTTCGGGCTGGTCCTCCCGGATTTCAACCAGGTGTTCAAGACCAACCGGAACGGCCGGATTTTCCCCACCGTGCTGCGACTGCTCTGGGCCATCAAGCGCAACAAGATCCGTCGCTGCCGGATCCTGCTGCTCGGCATCCTGCCCGAGTGGCGCGGCAAGGGCATCGACGCCATGCTGTACCACTACATCTGGACCACCTCGGCCAAGCACGGCATTACCTGGGGTGAGGCCGGCTGGATCCTCGAGGACAACCCGGCCATGAACGCCGGTCTCGAGAAGATGGGCTTCACCGTCTACAAGACCTACCGCCTGTACGACAAGCCGGTATGAACGTCCTGGTGACCGGCGCCACGGGCTTCGTGGGCAGTCACCTGGTCGCCGCCCTCCGCCGCCAGGGCCACAGTGTTACCGCCCTGGTTCGATCTCTGGCCAAGGCGGCCACGGTTCTGGGTGATGGAGTCAAGCTGGTCGTCGGTGACCTCGATGCCATCGCCGCACTGGACCAGGCCGCCGCAGGCCAGCAGCTCGTCTTTCACGTCGCCGGCGTCATTGCCGCCCGTTCCGAATCCGATTTTCTCCACGCCAATCGCGATGGCACCGTCCACATTATTGACGCGCTGATCCGCGCCGGCGGCAACGCCCGGCTGGTCATGGTGTCTTCGATGGCAGCCGGCGGGCCGGCCACGCGCGGCCATCCGGTTGATGGCACCGCTCCAGCTCGGCCGGTAACCCAGTATGGACGCAGCAAGCTGGCTGGTGAGGAGGCGGTGAAGGGCTGTGCCCTGCCCTGGACCGTGCTCCGGCCACCGATGGTGTACGGCCCGCGGGATACCGAGGTGTTGAAGGTCTTCAAGATTGCCAAGGGACCGGTGGCCCCGGTCTTTGGCGATGGCAGCCAGGAGCTGTCGGCGGTGTACGGACCCGACCTGGCCGAGGCGCTGATCGCCGCGGGCGCCGCGGACCAGGCGGTGGGACGGATCTACTATCCCTGTCATCCCGAGATCTTCAGCAGCGAGTCGTTCGTGAAGTCCGTTGCCCGCGCGGTCCGGCCAGCGCGGTCATCCGACATCAAGATCCTCCATCTACCACTCGGCCTCGCCCGCGGCGTACTTGGCCTTACCGGCGCTCTCGCTTCCATGATGAAGCAGGCCACTGTCCTCACCGCCGACAAGGCCAATGAGTTCTTCCAGGAGGCGTGGACCGGTGATCCCTCCGCGCTGACTCGAGACACTGGCTGGCGAGCGGCCAATGGCCTGGAGAGTGGACTGCGGCTGACGGCCGAGTGGTATCGGAACGAAGGGTGGATGTAGCCGATGATCTCCTCACTGATCTCGCGTATCAGCTCCGCTTTCCTGGCACTGGGTGGCCTGTTACTGCTGTTTGGACCTGACGAGATCCTGCCACGCGTCGTTCCCGGTTTTCCCGCCAGCGCCAGTTGGCTGGGGCAGCTCATTGCGGCGGGCTGGCTGGCGCTCGCCGTACTCAACTGGGTCAGCCGTGCCTCTCTGCTGGGAGGCATTTACGGGCGCCCGGTGGTGCTGGCCAAGGCCCTGTTCTACTTCATCGGTGCCACCACGCTTTCCAGAGTCGTCTCAGCCAATCCACAGGTACTGGCGCTCTGGGTGATCACGGTGCCCATCATGCTGTTGGCTGGCGTGTATGCCTGGCTGCTGTTCCGGGGCCCGATCGGCCGCGACTTTGCCCGGGCGCGCGGGGAGCAGTAGCACCCTCGCGGTGCCAGCGGCCATAAGTTATACTCAGGTATGAAAACAGCGATTTCCCTCCCCGACGCCCTCTTTGCGTCGGCTGACGCCCTCGCCGAAAGGCTGGGCGTCTCCCGCAGTGAGCTGTACGCGACGGCGCTCGCCGAATTCCTTGCCAAGCACCACGGTCGGAAGGTCACCGAGCGGCTGAATGCCGTGTATGCGGCCGAGACGGGAACGTTGGACCCGGCGGTGCGCCGAGGCCAGGCGCGCTCCCTCGCGCGTCCCGACCCGTGGTAATCGAGAGAGGCTCGATCTGGTGGGCCGACCTGGAGGAGCCGCGTGGATCGGAGCCGGGGTTCAGGCGCCCGGTACTGGTGATGCAGGCTGAATCCTTCAATCGGAGCCGGATCCAGACGGTGATCGTGGTCATGCTGACGTCGAATCTGCGACTGCTTGACGCGCCCGGCAACGTACTGCTGCCGGCCAGGACCGCCGGGCTGCCGAAGGATTCCGTCGCGAACATATCCCAGATCGTCACGCTGGACCGGGATTACTTGCGGGAACGGACGGCCAAGTTGGACGCCAGCACCCTTTCACAGGTCGAGAGAGGGCTGCGATTGGTGTTGCAGCTGTAGGCCGCCGAGGTGGTGTGGATCCGTGACCCATCGCCGCCAACCTGGGACACCTGTTCCTCAAGCACTCCGACACAAAAAGGGCCCGGGCTTTCGCCCGGGCCCTTCTGGTACCGCGAACCGCGATCGCTTACTGCGCGACCGTGATCTTGCCGTGCATCTTGAACGCGATGTGCGGCAGGCAGTGGTAGCTGTACACGCCGACCGGGGCATTGGCGAACGAGATGGTGTACACCGCGTCCTGGTCGACCATCATCGGACCGGTCAGCGACGAGACCTTGTCAGCCATCGCGGCATCGAGCACGGCGGCGGCGCCGGCCGGGATGCTGTCAGCGGCGAACACGACGTTGTGCGGGAAGCCGGTCTTGTTGTGGAACGTCACCACATCGCCGGGCTTGATGGTCAGCTCGGCGGGAGTGTAGGTGCCCAACTTGCCGTCGAAGTTCATGTCGACGTCCCAGGTCTTGCCGGTCGTGGCCGGAGCCATCGTACTCGCGGCAGGAGCAGCAGCCGGAGCCGCGGCCGGAGTGTCAGCCTTCTTCTCGCCACCACAGGCCGCCAGGGCGGCCAGACCGAACACCAGATACAACTTGCGCATCGTCTGAAATCTCCAGGTCACGGTATGAATACTCGGCGACGACGGGCGGACCCAACCCGGCAGTTCACCGTTACGAGCTTGTGAAATCGGTCACAAGTATAGGTGATGGGGCCGGAATCTGGCAGTGGGGGTTTGTCCGGTCCTTGTGACCCGGTACTTTCTCACCCATGGCGTCCCTTCCGGCCCCGGCCTGCACCAGTCTCGGCTCGCAATGCCAGTCGCTCAAGCTGACGCTCCGGGTCGCGGTCATTTCCGGCGGACTCGATTCCACCGACCATGAGGCCACCTGGCTGCTGGGGCATACTGAGCGGCTGAGCTTCGGCCCGGTGTGGAACGATGGCCGCCATCTGTACGCCCCGGTCGAGCTGGCCATACCCTGCAAGCATCTCCGTTCCGACGCCAGTGGTTCCCGCTGTACCACCCACGGTTTTACCGGGGATGCCATCCCAGTCCCGGTACCTGCCCAGCCCCGCCAACTCGGCGGTGACCGCTTCCGGCTGATGGAAAGCGGGCTGCCAACCGACCTGACCTGCGTCCAGCCACCGCGCTCGCTTCCGGTCCTGACTGACGAGACCCCAGAGGGTGCCAATCCGTGTACCGGGGCACCCTGCCGGACCGCCGACAACCGACAGGGTTCGGCCTGTTGCCGGGACCTGCAGGTCGAAATCCTCTGCCGGGCCGGGGATGCCGAGCTGGAACGGCTGATCCGCAACCGGAAATCGCCGTATCTCTGCAAGATCGACCGGGAAGCTCCCGACAGCCTGACGGCGGAGCTAATTTCCGCCTGTGGCTATCTCGAATCCGCGGCTGGCAGTTGTACCCTCCATGGCCGAAATCGGCCCGATGGCAGGACCGCCAAGCCCGACCTCTGTTTTGACTGGCCCCCCAAGGGCAAGGGTGTTCACCCCGGCTGCGTGTTCAAGGGTGAGGCAGCCGCCAGCGCCTGAGGGACCGCGGATGTGCAAGCAGGAGGGAGCGTTCCGTCTCCCGAAGACCTGCCTGCCCGCCGCCCGAGGAGACCAGCGTGGATGATCTCGAGCAGTTGTACAAGACCACCTACACGGCCGTCGTCCGGTTCCTGTTCCGCAAAGTCTGGGATGCGGACCGGGCCCACGATCTGGCCCAGGAGGTGTTCATCCGGGCCATGGCACACCGGCCTGAAAAGCCGCGGGCCTGGGTGTTTGCGGTGGCGGCCAACCTGGCCCGGGATGAGGCTCGTGCCGCCATCCGGCGGAAGCGGCACCTGACGCTGCTCAAGGATGACCCAGGCACCATGCCCCACCAGGAGCCGTCGCCAGACGAGTCGGCCGAGCACAAGGAGCAGATGGACCAGGTCGAGGAAGCCCTGGCCACGCTGTCCGAACGGGACCGCGAGGTCCTGCTGCTCTGGGATGCGGGCATGAGTTACACCGAAATCGCCGGCCAGACGGGGCTGGCGGTCGGCGCAGTCGGCACGACGCTGGCTCGCGCCCGGCGGCGCCTCATCGAAGCACACGACAACCGGCATCAGCGGGATCATGCGGCACATTCCTGACGACGAGCAGCACGCCTATCTCGACCAGGCCCTGAGCCGGGCGCAGTGCGTCGAGATCGAGAGTCACCTGGCCAACTGCAGCCACTGCAGCGCCGCGCGTGACGAGATCGCAGCCCTGCGGGACCGTACCACCTCGCTACTGGCCAGCCTCGGCCCCAGCCGGGTGGCGCTGCCAGCCTGGTCTGACCTCGCTGTTCAGGCCGAACAGCGGCGCCTGATCCGGCGCCGCCGCTGGGAGAGTGGTGCCTGGGCCGCCAGCCTCCTGCTGGCCGTCGGCCTGGGCTATGGCGCCAGCCAGATGCGGCTCACCGGGTCCGCCTCCGCGGCTGCCTCGCTGGCCGCGCGGACTCCTGTCGTTTCGCCAGTCGATGGCAGCCCTGCGGGAACTCTGCCGGTGCCGGCCGCCACCGTGGCCCAGCTGACCCCGCCCGCCACCCGCACCACTCTGCCCAAGCTGGGTGGTGGTACCCTGGCCGCCTGGTTTGCCGAAGCGGCGCACACCACCGGCGCGCCGGTCGCCCCATCCGGAGTCGAGGTGTCGGCGCTCAAGCCGTCCGGCTCGCAGGGCGCCTCAGAAGGACTCTGGCATACGGTACCACTCGATTCCACGCAGGAAGGCAGTGGTGCCGCGCGAGTCGAAGGGCTGCAGGTAGTCCAGGTCCAGGTCCACCAGGTCGGCACCGATGGTCAGATTACGGCGGTCGAACAGCGGCTGGTCACTGGTGAAGTCATCCGGACCGTCGAGGGACCGGCTTCCCTGCTGGCTGACCTCATGGCCCACCAGATTGCCGGCGGAGACTCGACCGGCGGTTCGCTGCAGAATGGGTCCGGCAACGGTCGCCTGGCGGACGCCACCCTGACCCGCCGGGTCGGCAGCCGGGTGGTCCTGCTGTCGGGTCCGCCGGAAATGCTCAGCACCTTGATGACTCGCCTCAAGCTCGCGGCCACGCACTAGGGCTTGCTGCTCCGATCAGACAGCTGACCAAACGCCCTCCCGGCCACCGGCCGGGAGGGCGTTTGGCGTCCGGGTATGCCGGGCCGCTCTAGTGTGCTGCCGCCGTCGCGCCCAACGGAGCGGGCTCGGCTGCATGGCCGTGGCCGGCTTCGTCGCCCAGGGTGATCATGGCCAGCCGTGGCGAGACCATCGGGAAGGTCCGGGCAAACAGCGCGTAGCTGACCAGGAACAGGCCGAGAAACATCATCGTCGGCCCCAGCTCGGGAATGCCGAACACCGGGCCATTTTCCCCGGTCACCGACGGGATGACGAGCAGATAGCGCTCGAGCCACAGGGCCACCAGGCTGACACCGGCAAACAGACTCAGGATGGCGGGAACCTTCTTGGGCAGGACGCCGAGCAGGCCGACGAACGGGATCACGAACATGCCGAGGAAGACCGCCCGGCCGATCGGCAGCCACGTGCCCCAGAGCCGGGCAAAGACAAATCCCGTTTCCTCCGGCAGGTTGCCGTACCAGATCACCAGGAACTGGGCGAACATCAGGTAACCCCAGAACACCGTGAAGCCGAAGACGAGCTTGCCGAGGTCATGGCGCTGCTTGGGGGAGATGAGGTCGGCGATTCCGATCTCGCTGCCGCCGACCAGCAGCGTCTGGGCCAGGAGGGTATGGGCTCCAAGGAATGAGCCCATGAAGTAAAAGGCGCCCAGCAGGTTGGAATACCAGTGCGGCTGCAGCGCCATGATCCCGTCAAAGGCCACCAGCGTGGCCACGAAGGCAAAGATCACGATGAAGGTCGGGGCCAGCCGGAAGATCCGGGCGTCCTGGGCGGCCCGGGCGGCGGGTGAGCCATCGAACGAGCCGATCCAGCGGTCGTACAGCCGGCGACGCGAACCGGTGACGGTGCCGCGGGTCTCGAACAGGTCGGCAACCAGGTCCGCCTTGATCAGCTTGAAGCCGACGGTGTACATGATCAGCAGGCCGATCAGGAGGCGCCAGAACATCACATCATGACTGAGCCAGATGGCCTTGCCGCGCGACAGCCCTTCCATCTCGGGATAGATGTGGTGATAACCAACCAGGAAGATGACCAGGAAGCCGAGGAACGAGACCACCATGAAGCCGGAGGTGGCCTCGACGAACCGGATGACCAGTCCCGACCAGCGGGCCTTGGTAATCTTGTGGACCGCGGTAAAGGCCAGGCTGCCGGCGGTCAGTCCGGTGAAGTAGATCCAGTTGACGTGGAACAGCTGCCAGGCCCGGTTGGCTGTCTCACCGGACAGCGACACCACGAACAGGATCAGTCCCACCACCGCCAGGACGCCGCCGAGGCTGAGGAACAGGTTGTAGCGGCCCGTGGTGGACTGGGCGACCAGCCGGTCGCGCACCGAGACGGCGGCCATCAGTTCTTCCCTCCGGTGGTGGCAGGCGCGGCCGGCAGGGCTGCGGCCTGCAGCGACCGGACATAGTTCACGATCTCCCAGCGCATGTTACCTCGCACCTTGTCGCCGTAGCGCGGCATGCTGATCCGGCCGTAACGGATGATGCTGTAGAGGTATCCGTCAGTGTATTGGCGCGCCTTGTCAGTCAACAGCGACGGGGCGCCCATCTTCCGGCCGACCAGTCCGTCCCCGGCGCCCAGATTGCCGTGGCAGGGTGAGCAGAAGGTGTGGAACAGGGTATCGCCGTTGGCGCTAGCGCCGCGGCCGGCCAGCGGATTGACCAGCTTGTCCGCGGTGGCGGTATTGGCCGTGGCCCATTCGGCCGACCAGTCGGCCAGCCCGCCGCCGACCGGCACCGTGCCATCGATGGTGTAGCGTGGAATATCGGCCCGCTGATAGGGATGCACGCTGGGCTGCGTGATCATGGCGTCGAACCACGGCACCAGGTGCATCAGGTCATCGGGGCCCGGCGCGTTGTAGTAGGCATTGCAGCCGGTGGCCGCCACCACGAGCGCCGCCAGTCCGGCCAGGATCCGCTTACGCATTTTGGCGAACCTCCATGGCACCGGCCTGGTCGAGCATCGCGTGGATGCCGTTGGCCTGTTCACCGCTGCCCGGCACGAAGATCCCGATCCGGTCGTCGGTAAAGGCGGGATCGTAGGCCAGTCCGGTGGTCGGATTGCGCAGCGACATCAGGATGATCCCGGCCACCGTGCTGAGGGCGCCGATCAGGATGGTCAATTCGAAGCCGATGACGACGTAGGGTGGGATGGCCGCGATCGGCTTGCCGCCCACCAGCAGCGGCCAGTCGCGGGACATCCAGATGGTCATTCCGAATCCGGCCGTGGTCCCGGTCAATCCGCCGATCAGGGTGAACAGCCGGACCGGGCTGGTGGTGATCCCCAGCGCCTGCTCCAGCTCGTGATTGGGAAAGGCGCTGTACACCGTGAAATCCTTGCGGCCGCTGGCCCGCAGCTCACGAATCGCGTCGCAGGCCGCATCGATGTGGGCAAAGCTGGCCAGCACGCCCGGTACTCGCTTGGCGGCCATCAGTGCGCCCCCCGCTTCCGAGGCATCGGGATCATCTCCTTGATTTCCTGGATGGCCACGACCGGGAAGGTCCGGGCAAACAGCAGGAAATACATCGCGAACCAGCCGAAGCTGCCCAGCAGGATGCCCCAGTCGGCCCAGTTGGGGCCCATCTGGCCCCAGGCCCACGGCTCGTAGTCATTCTGCAGGCTGCTGATGATCACGTACCGCTCGAACCACATCCCGATGTTGATGAAGATCGAGATCACGAACAGCGCGGTCAGGTTGGTGCGGATCTTCCGGAACCAGAGCAGCTGCGACACAAAGGCGTTGCAGATGATCATGGTCCAGCCGGCCCACCACATCGGCCCGAAGGCCCGGCGCCAGAAGGTGGTCTGCTCGAAAGTATTGCCGCTGTACCAGGACACGAAGTATTCCATGGCGTAGGCATAGAACAGGATCGAGCCGGTCAGCAGGGTCAGCTTGGCGAGGTTGTCGAAATGGTACTCGCCGATCATGTGCTCGATCTTGAGGGCCTTGCGGAGCGGGATCAGCAGGGTGAAGACCATGCCCACCCCGGAGTAGATGGCGCCCGCCACGAAGTACGGCGCGAAGATCGTCCCGTGCCAGCCCGGAATGATCGCCATCGCGAAGTCCCAGCTCACCACCGAGTGCACCGAGAGCACCAGCGGGGTGGCCAGCGCGGCCAGGTACAGGTAGCCCCGGCTGTAGTGCTGCCACTGGTGCTGGGTGCCCTTCCAGTTGAACGAGAAGATCTGGTACACCTTCTGCCGCCAGCCGGTCATCTTGTCGCGCGCAGCAGCCACATCCGGCACCAGCCCGACCACCAGGAATGTGGCCGACACCGTGAAGTAGGTACTGATGGCGAACACGTCCCAGATCAGCGGTGATTTGAAGTTGGGCCAGAGCCAGCGCTGATTGGGATAGGGCAGCAGCCAGTAGAAGAACCACTGGCGGCCGATATGAATGATCGGGAACAGCGCCGCCGTCATGACCGCGAACACGGTCATGGCCTCGGTGGCCCGGTAGACCGCGGTCCGCCACGGCGAGCGGAACAGGAACAGGATGGCCGAGATCAGGGTGCCGGCGTGACCGATGCCCACCCAGAACACGAAGGTGGTGATGAACACCGACCACATCACCGGCGGTTTGTAGCCGGCCAGTCCGAGGCCATCCTTGACCAGGAACAGGAAGGTGACGAGCCCGACGAGGAAGCAGGCCACCGACCCCAGCAGCAGGAGGGTGTACCCGCGGCCCGGCGTGCCGAGCGTCGCGACGACATCGCGGGTGACGTCGGCGTGGGTCTGGTTGTGGTGGACGGTGGAGGCCATGACTTACGCCTCCGCCCGGTCGATGACCCGGGCCAGGTAGGTGACCGAGGGCCGCACGTTGATGTCCTCGAAGACATGATACCCGCGGCGGTCACGCGAAGATGCCGCGATCCGGCTGGTGGAATCCTTGACGTTGCCAAAGATGATGGCGCTCGACGGGCAGGCCTGGGCGCAGGCGGTGATCACATCACCGTCGGCCAGCGGCCGGTCCTCCAGGCGAGCGGTGTTCTGGGCCCCGCGGATCCGCTGGACACAGAAGGTGCACTTCTCCATCACACCCCGGGCCCGCACCGTGACATCGGGATTGAGCTGCAGGTTGAGCGGCTCCGGAAAGGCCGTCTTGTTGTAGGCAAACCAGTTGAAGTAGCGGACCTTGTAGGGACAGTTGTTGGAGCAGTAGCGGGTCCCGACGCAGCGGTTGTAGACCTGGCCGTTGAGTCCATCCGCCGTGTGATAGGCCGCGTATACCGGGCAGACCGGCTCGCAGGGGGCGTTGCCGCAGTGCTGGCACATCATCGGCAGGAACCGGGCTTCCAGCGGCTCGCCGTCGTCGCCGCCCTCCCAGTACCGCTCGATCCGGATCCAGGTCATTTCCCGGCCCCGCAGTACTTCCGCCTCTCCGACCACCGGAATGTTGTTCTCGGCGTAGCAGGCCGCCACGCAGGCCGAGCAGCCAGTGCAGCGGGACAGGTCGATCGACATGCCCCACTTGGGATGATCCTCCGCATAGGCGCCGAGTTTGATCTTCTCATCCTGGGCGCTGCGGAAGCCGCGCAACGCCGCGTGCTCCGCCTCGGTGTTGACCTCGACCTCCGGATGATGCTCCGTCTCGGCGGCGGCGAGTGAGGGCGTCATTCCCTTCTTGGCCTGGGTCAACGTCATCGAGTCCGACAGCCCGCGGCCCAGCTGCCGAGGCGTCCCTTCCGTCTTGGCAATCGCCTGGAATTTGCCGGTCTTGGCCAGGGTTACCCGGGTGCTGGTATAGGCCAGGTAGCCGCCGGTGGGCTCACCGTTCAGCAGGTCGAGGGCGTTGATGCCATTGGTGCCCCGGCCGTCGAAGGTCCGGTTGCTGCCCAGTCCGAGCGGAATAGCCACCACATCGGGATGCAGACCGCCGTAGAGGTAGGCCGGTGCTTCGATCGAGCCGTGCGGGGAGGTGACCGTCAGGATCTCGCCGTCCTGGACATCCATCCGGTTGGCCGCGTCGGGATGGATCTCGACCCAGGACTGCCAGGTGATCTTGGTGACCGGGTCTGACATTTCACGCAGCCAGGGCCGGTTGGCGCCGCGACCATCATACAGCATCGAGGTCGGATAGGCAGACAGCGTAAAGCTGTCGGCCCCTTCGGCACCATCGAGCGCGGCGGCCGGATAGGCCAGCTGCAGCGCCCCGGCCGCGAGCTTGACGGGTGTCACCGGTGCTGGGCCGAATACCCCGCCGCGGGCCAGCGCGGCCCGCCAGAATCCGTCGGCGTCGCCATTGCCCTGCGCCTTGGCAAACCCGGCCCAGCTCTGCTTGAGATGGGCTTCCCAGCTGGCGGCGTTGAAGCTGGCCAGCGGACCGCCGGCCTTCTTGGAGAGCTTGAGCAGGATATCGCCGGCGGCCAGAGTACCGAAGACCGGTTCCATCACCGGCTGCATCAACGAGGTAATGCCCTTGCGGGGCCGGAGGTCGTCCCAGCGCTCCAGCGCATGATGGATCGGGAGGACCAGGTCGCAGAGTGCCGCGGTGTCGGTCGGGAACAGCGACAACGCCACCTTGAACGGCACCTTCTGGAATTTGTCGGCAAAGTGGCCGGACTTGGGAGTGGCGTAGGCCGGATTGGCTTCGTGCACGATGGCCACCTGGTACTGGCCAGCCGCCATGGCGGTGGTCATCTCGACCAGGGCGCCGTACCCATCGCCGGACTGCAGTTCGGCACCGAACAGCACCGTGCGGCCGACATTGCCGGCCACATAGTTGAGGACGTTGACCGCGGCGCACAGTTCGGTGGCCTTGCGATGCTGGCTGCCGATGCCGCCGGCCACGGCCAGCGAAGGGCCGGCCGACGCGAAGTCCCGGGCCGCTCGACGAATGATCTCCGTCGGCACCCCGCTGATCTGGGTGGCCTGCTCCGGGGTCCATGACGCCAGCAGGTTCTTGAGTCCGTTGGAATCGGCGGGACCAGTGGTCCGTTCGGCGAGGATGACGTTGGCCATGGCCAGCGCGATGGCACCCTCGGTGCCGGGCCGAGCCACATGCCACTGGTCGGCGTTCATCGCAGTCAGGTTGAGCCGCGGGCCGAAGGCCACGTGCCGCGCCATCGCGCCGTCGATATAGCCGTGCGACGCGGCAAAGCCCCGCTGATTCTCGGTCGGGGAGAGCCAGGTCTCGAGGAAATCGGCCCCGAACGAGACGATGTACCTGGCCTTGGCAAAATCGTGGGCGGGCAGTTGATCGAGCCCGAAGATCTGGCGGTTGGCGGCCCGGACCGATTCATGGTCGAACGGCTCGTAGTCCACCAGCTTGCCGCCCAGCGCCGCAGTCCAGGCGCCGAGCAGGTCACGATAGGTACCGCGGCCGGCGCCGGAGATGACGGCCACCTTGCCCTGGGCCGCGGTGAGCTTGGCGGCCAGCAGCGCAATCGCCTCGTCCCACGAGATGTCCTTGAACGATCCATCGGTCTGGCGCTGCCGTGGCGACCGCACCCGCGACGGGTGATACAGCCCCTGGATGCCGGCCTGACCCCGGGCGCACAAGGTGCCCTGATTGACCGGGTGCTCCGGATTGCCCTCGAGCTTGACCGCCCGGCCTTCCCTGGTGCGCACATGCAGGCCGCAACCCGACGCGCACTCGGTGCAGGTCGACGCATAGATCGTCGCGATCCCCGGCACCTGGTCTTCGGACTGGACCAGGTAAGGGATCAGCTTCTCGACCCGGTCGGTTGAGCAGCCGGACAGCACCGCGGCACTGCCCCCGGTGACTCCGAGGACAGCCAGAAATTTGCGGCGATCGAGGGTTGAACTTGGTTCGTCAGCCATTGAAGCTCCGGTGCTGGTCAAGGGTCGAGGGTCGAGACCTTCCGCAGTCGTCCCTCGACCCTCGACTCTCGTTCCTCGACTCAGTAATGACACGCCGTACAATCGCGCGTGACCTTCCGCTCGATGTGGCAGGTAATACAGAAGCCCATGTTATTGATGTTGTTGACCTTGAACACCTGCGGCATGCGGCTGACTTCACCGTGGCAGGTGAAGCATGCGCTGGGACCCATGGCCTTGATATGCCGCATGTGCGGAAAGTGGGCATGCCGGGCCAGCGTATGGACCCTGACCCACTGCACCGTGACCCGGTCGTGGGTCTTGGTTGCCGAGTCAGCCAGGGTCCGGAGCTTCCGGATTTCGGCCTTGGCGCTGCTGTCGCTGCCCGCAATGATCGAGTGGCATCCCATGCAGGTCTGCAGGCTCGGAATGCCGGGCTCCGAGGAGACCGCCACCGTATAGTGGCAATATTGACACTGGATTTTGTACTGGCCTGCGTGGATGTCATGCCGGAAGAAGATCGGCTGGCGCGGGCCCTTGAGGGCCGCAGTGTCCGAGGCGCCCAGCCTGGGCGCGGTGATGGAATCGTTGACGGTAGCGGCGGTCTGCTGGGCCGCAGGGTCCCGGTGGAGCGTGACGGTCGCCACGAGCGTGAGGACGATCGTCCCCGCCGCCAGGTAAGCCAGCTTGCGCATCAGACCTCACCGAGAGAAGGGCCCGACCTGGCCCCGAGAGCACCCGAAATTCCAGGTATCCAGCTGAAGTTGCGGCGAATTATGAGGCCCACCACCCGCGGCGACAACCCCGAGTTTCTGCAGCGTAATTCCGACAAAAAACCTCGCGTTTCCGCGAGGTTTCGTGGGTCAGACCGCCAGGGACCGCCGGGCGGTGGCGGGCGCCGGCGCGTCCTCGATGAACCACTGCAGCTTGCGCCGGGAAAACCCCAGCAGGGCATCCGCGGTCTTGAGGTCGGTAACCTCGAGCCAGCACCAGGTCACCGGACCGGTCCGCTGGCCGGCGCGGATGGCGCCCAGCAGCGAGGCCGACAGCTTGGGCAGCTTGAGCGCCCGGGCCTCTTCGTGGGTGGTGACCGTAAAGGTGACACTCACCCCAGTCTGGGTCACGTGCAGCCAGCAGAGCTTGCGGTGACCCGCGGTGAATTCCCAGGCCCAGCGCCAGGTCGGGCCCATGAATTTGACATGTTCGGTAACGCCCTCGTAGCCCAGCAGTCCTTCGCGGACCTTCTTGAACCGGCTGGCCAGCCCGGCAGGCAGATCCTTGAGCGGCGAAATAGCCTTGGGCGACTGCCTGGGATCAGGATAAAGATTGGTGGCCCAATATGCGGACGAACGCCCCACGCGGCCCCCTGGTAACTGTGAAGTTGGTTCGGGTTAGCTCCGCAAAGTAATGGGGTCAATCGACTTATTCCAGTTTGGGGCCACCCGGCGGGTACCGGGCCTGGAACCGCGCTCAGATGGGACGAACGGTGTGCTCCGGCCTCTGGGGCGGGCGTCTTTCGAGACAGAGAACTCGGCCCCTGTCACTCCGTCAGTTCTGCCTGCGGCGGAAGGGTGGGTGTGTCGAGCCAGAGCGGTGGTATGGCGGCCCCATATCACCGTTCGCTTTTTGGCGGATCCTCAGGGGGCAGCGCGATCGGCACCCCCGATCGCTCGAGGAAGCGCCGGATCTCGATCCCGATGGCGCGAAACAGGGCGGCCTCCCGGGCATCGAGTCCGGCCCGGAACAGTACCTCCCGAATTCCGCGCATCACCGTGTCGGGCTGCCGGGTCTTGAAGAATTCGATGGCCCACAGCGCCCGTTCCCAGTCCTGGAAGGTCCGCTCCAGCTGGTCCTGCACCGCCGGATCGGCGACATGGCGGTGGAGTTTGAGCGGCTGTCCCTCCCCGCCCCGTGCCAGCCAGGTCTCATAGCTGAGAATCGCGACTGCCTGGGCCAGGTTCAGCGACTTGTACGCCTCGCTGACCGGAATGGTGACCAGCGCCTGGCACTGGTCGAGCTCCTCGTTGCTCAGCCCCTTGTCCTCGCGTCCCGCCACGAAGGCCACCGGCCCATCCGCCGACCGCCGCACCAGCTCCTGGGCCGCCTCCCTGGGACGGATCACGCTCCGCTTGGCCGCCCGGCCCCGGGCCGTGAGCCCCACCGTCCAGACACAGTCGGCCAGCGCCGCGTCCAGGGTCTCGAAGTGCCCGATCCGGGCGATGAAGTCGGCGGTGTTGTGCGCCACCCCCTCGATCCGGTACGGATCGAAGACGGCAGGCTTGACGAGCCGCAGCCCGTCCAGCGCGAAATTCTTCGCGATCCGGACGGCGCTGGCGATGTTGACGATGTCCTGCGGTTCCTGCAGAACAGCGATGATGGGGCCCTGGGTCACGCCTCGGTCAGGAAGGAGGTGTCGACCCGACGGCTCTTGAGCCCGGTCGCGAGGCTCGCTTTGTCGGCCGATTTCAGGTAGGCCTCCTTCGGCTCCACCAGCTTCTGATCGACCAGGTCAAGCAGCGCGTCGTTGAGCAAGGACATCCCGGCCCGCCGGTTAGTCTGCATGATCGAGGGAATCTGGAAGGTCTTGCCTTCCCGGATCAGGTTGGCCACGGCCGGCAGCGACAGCAGCACCTCCCTGGCCGCCACCCGCCCGCCCCCGATCTTGCGGCACAGCACCTGGGCAATCACGCCCTTGAGCGATTCGGCCAGCATGACCCGGACCTGGGCCTGCCGGTCGGACGGAAACTGGTCGATGATCCGGTCGACGGTCGAGGCCGCGGTCGTGGTGTGCAGGGTGCCGAACACCAGGTGGCCCGTTTCCGCCGTTTCGATGGCGATCGACACCGTTTCGAGATCGCGCATCTCGCCGACCAGGATGATGTCGGGATCCTCGCGCAGCGCCGCCCGGAGCGCCTGCTTGAAACTCCGGGTGTGCAACCCGACCTGACGCTGGGTGACCAGGCATTTGTTGCTCTGGTGGACGAACTCGACCGGGTCCTCGATCGTGATGATGTGATCGGACCGCGTCTTGTTCATCAGGTCGACCAGGCTGGCCAGAGTGGTGGACTTGCCGCTCCCGGTCGGGCCGGTAACGACCACCAGCCCCTTGGTCAGGTAGCAGAGCTTCTGGATTTCCTGCGACAGCCCGAGCTGATCGACGGTGACGATCTTGCCCTTGATGACCCGGAACACCGCCATCGGTCCCAGTCGTTCCTGGGCCGCATTGCAGCGGAACCGCGCCACGTCCGGAATTTCGTAGGCCCAGTCCACGTCCCCGGTTTCGGAAAACTCGGCCGCGTCGCGCGGGCTCATGATGCTGCGCAGCATGGCATCGATCTCGGCCGGGGCCAGCACCTCTTCCTTGAGCCGGAGCATCTCCCCGTCGTTGCGGAGCAACGGACGGTCAGTCGAGCGGAGGTGAAGGTCAGAGGCACCCGATTCCGCGGTGTGCCGGAGCAGCGCGTCCATCCGGGCGCGGGCGGTGGCCATGTCGGGCCCCGGCGCGGCAGCGGCCGCTGAGGGCCGGATGGTGGGTGCCGCCGCCGCCCCGTTGCCGCTGGGCCGGATCAGGACCGCAAAGCCGCCAACACTGGTGCCTTCCACCGCGGTACTGGTTCCGCCTTCGCCGTAGGCAAAGGAAAACTGGCCGCCCTCCTCGATGCCCGCCTGCTGGCCGGCCGGCACAAGCTCCTTCACCAGTGACACGATCTGGCCCGGAGTCAGTGCCTCACGACTGATCGGCCGGGGACCGGCGGCGGTCAGCAGCGAGGCGGGCCGGCCGGCCCGGAGCTCGAGCGCCTGGGCGCCCTGCTCGTGCATTACCTGGATGAAGCGATCGAGTCTGGCCACGGATCTCTCAGCGGAGGGAGCGGGCCACGCGGACGTGGCTCCGGTTGATGTACAGCAGGGCGGACTCAGTCTGCAGCGGGAAGAACGTTTCGTCGCCCACGTTGAGGAAATCCGAGGTCCGGCTGTGCTGGGGCGGCAATTCGGACTGCGAGACGCCCGTGAGGGTCAGCCCGCCGACCAGGGTGATCTCGAGCGGAAACATCCGGGCCACCGACGCCCGCACCGGATCATTGCTGCCCATGGTGGCCCGCTGCTCGATGTAGGCCACCTGGCGCTTGGCGATGAAGATGGCCTCGCCATCGTCCTGGGTCAGCGGGAAGAAGGGCTCGGGCCGGTTGAGCATCTCGAGCGGTGTCTCGGCGCCGAGGTGCCGCGCGGCGCCGGGCTGGACATGCAGGTCGCCACCGATGGCAATGCCCTCGACCAGGGTGACAATGGACGAGATCCGCTCTGAAGAGCCGTAGTCGGTCATCCGGGGCTCCGCTGTGTGGTCCTCAGGTGTCGCGGCCGATCCAATCAGCGGCAAGAGGCATCATCCTCGAATTTCAACGCCGGCGTCCTGCTCGGTGAGCCGGATCGCTTCCATATAGTCCGCCTCGGCGTCGAGGCGCTGCCGGGCGGTGTGGAACTCCGAACTGGCCAGCCGCAGCACCGGGCCCCGGACCGACGTGGCATCGAGCAGTCCGACCGCGATTCCGACGTCCTTGTCGAGCAGCGCCAACCGGAAGGTGCGGGGCCAGCTGCCGTTCATGACCCGGGCCGGCACCAGCGTCTCGCTGACGAACGACCGCCCGCTCGATGCATTGATGACCTCCAGCGCCTTGGCGGCCGGCACTCCCGCCTTGACCAGTGCCGCCATCCCCTCGCCGACCGCCAGGATATTGACCGCCAGCAGAGCATTATTGACCGCCTTGACCGCGTGGCCCGCGCCCACCGGACCGAGGTGCTCGATCCGCTTGCCGAATCCTTCCAGCACCGGCCTGGCCCGTCCAAACGCGGCCGCACTGCCACCGACCATCACCGCCAGCGTGGCCGATTCCGCACCGGAAACGCCACCGCTGACCGGCGCATCGGCGAATTCGACCCCCTGGCCCTGCAACCGCGCCGCCAGCCGGCGCGAGCTCTCCGGGTCGCCGGAAGTGCAGTCGAGGAAGAGTGCCCCGCGAATCAGTCCGGCTTCGAGGCCATCCGGGCCGCCGAGCAACGACTCGACATCGGCCGAGGTAGGTAGGCAGGTGATGAGGACATCAGAGACCGAAGCCAGTTCACGCGGGGTATCCACTGCCCGACATGAATATCGGACCGCGAACTCCCGGGCTTTCGCGGCGGTCCGATTCCAGACCGTGAGCTCGTGATGGGCGGCGAGATGGGCCGCCATCGGTGTACCGATGGCTCCCAGTCCGAGAAAGCCGATTCGCATGAAGGAAGGCTAAGGCACGCAGCCGCTTGGGGGTAGCGGGCAGGGTCCGGATGGATCACTCACCATCGGGAGTGTTTGAGACACCGGGGCGCCGGGCACCCCGACTCGGGTTCAGGGTCGCCGGGTGAAGATCGCGTCGAACCCGATTTTCCAGCTCTTGCCGCCGTCCGTGGAGGATTCGCCGAGGAAGTGCACATGATCGTGGTCTACCGGGCGGTAGGTCTCGCGCTCGGTGGGTGTCTCGTAGAACGCGATGCTGCCGTCCGGAGCGAACACCCCCGAGGACCGGTAGGTCCGGAACGGATCGGCCACCAGCCGTTTCCACCGCTGGCTGCCCGGGTCGAACAGGATCGTGGTGTGAGCCTGCTTGTTCCCGACGTCGACGAATTCCTCCTGGAGCTGGCAGCCGTCTTCGCTCGGCGTCACGGTGGTGACGCCGGGGTCATATCCCGGAATGGCGTAGTCCCAGATGCCGGCCCACCAGCGGAACAGGGCCGCCTGGGCGGCAGGACAACCGAACCGCGCCTGAGCGCGGTGGGACGCAGCAGTAGGAGATGGGTTGTAGAGGCCACTGCTGCCGAATACGAACACGGCCAGCAGCTTCGCGAATCGGATGCGCATGGAATGCCTGACTGTGGTGCTGGGTTACGCTCCGCCTACGCCGGGCACGGGCCGAAGGTTGCAGAGGAATGGCAGCAGCGAATAGACCCGTCACCGGCGGCTTCACGCGGGATCGGCCTTCGCGTTACCATTCGGTCACCCTCGAGCCGGTCCGCCATGCCGCCCAGAATTCTGCATCTTGATCTCGACGCCTTTTTTGTCGAAGTCTGCCGGCAACGCCACCCGGAACTCCGGGAAGTGGCGTTGCTGGTGGTCGGCGGCCGCCGAGATCAGCGGGGAGTGGTCCAGTCAGCCAGCTATGCGGCCCGGGCGTACGGGATTCATGCCGGCATGCCGATCGGCCAGGCGGTGCAGCTCTGCCCGGCCGCCACTTTTTTCCAGGGTTCGTTCCCGCACTATCGGGAAGCATCCCATGCGGTGCAGGCGGTGTTGCAGCGCCACTCGCCCACCGTCGTCATGGCGTCGCTCGATGAAGCCTATCTCGATTTCTCCGGCACCGAGAGGCTGTTCCCGGTCTCCCTGCTGCCCAGCGCCGAGCTGGTCCGGGCCGAGGTCAAGGCGGAGACAGGACTCGACTCGTCGATCGGGATCGGGCCCAACCGGATGATCGCCAAGCTTGCCTCGGACGCAGCCAAGCCGAAAGGAATGCTCGAGGTCCGGGCCGGGTGGGAGGAAGGGTTCCTCGCCGGGCTGCCACTTCGGGCGCTCCCGGGGGTAGGACCGAAGACCGCGGAGCGATGGGAGGCGATGGGCCTCAAGGATGTGGCCCAGGTCCAGGGCGCGACACTCGAGGCGCTCACCACGCTGATCGGGGATGGCGCGGCCGAGCTGAAGGCCCGGGCCCACGGATATGGCGGCACCACGCTCACCGCCAACCGGATCACCAAGTCGATCGGCCGCGAGACCACGCTCAACAAGGACACGACTCGAATCGAGGATCTGGACCGGCTGCTGGCCCTGTTCTCCGCCCGCGTCGGCAGCGAGCTCCGCGGCGAAGGACTGGTGGCCAGGACCGTGACCGTGAAGTTGCGGCACAGCGACTTTCACACGGTCACCCGGCGGAAGACGCTGGAGCAACCCACCGACCTGGACCAGGAGTTGTTGAGTGCCGGCCGCGCCCTGCTCGGGCCGGCGTTCGAGGATGCCCGGCGGCGGAGCCAGGGTATCCGGCTGATCGGCATCAGCGCCAGCGGGTTGATGAGCTCGGCGCCCGGCGATCTGTTCGAATCACCCGAGCGGAGCCGGCTCCGCAGCGTGACCCAGGCGGTCGACAAGGTGCGAGAGCGATTCGGGTACGAGGCGATGTCGGCCGCGCACCTGACCGGCACACTACGAAGGAGGGATCACCCATGAACCCGAGGACGGGCTCGATCGTCCGCCGCGCGGCAATCGGCTGCAGCGCCTGGCTGGCCCTCGCGATGCTGCTGGCTCCGCGGGCCCGGGGCCAGGTTTCCGAATCGCTCCGGGCCGGCTGTGACGCCCGGCAGGTGCCAGGCTGCGCCGACCTGGGGCGCTACTACGACTCCAATGAGGGGGTCGGTCCGGCGGCCTCGATCGGGTATTTCACGCGCCACACCGATTCGCTCCGCACGGAATGCGACCGGGACGTGGTGCCGGCCTGCCTCAGCCTTGGCCGGCACTACGAAGAGGGACAGGGTGTGGTAAAGAACGGGGCCACCGCTGGAGCGTTGTACCTCAAGGGCTGCTCGCTCGGGAGTGGCATGGCCTGCGGGCTTCGGGGCGATCTCTATCGACGAGGGGTCTCGGTCCGGACCGATCTCACGATTGCGGCGGCCAGCTTTCGCCAGGGCTGCGGCCAGAACAACGGAGGCGCCTGTCTCTCGCTCGGGGAGATGCAGTTGAGTGGCGAGGGGATGCAGCCGGATATCCGGGCCGCGATCGTGTCGTTCAACCGCGGTTGTGAACTTGGCTGGTCCGGTGCCTGCCTCCAGGCTGGGCAGATCTACGGCAATGCCAACGCGATCGGGCTCAACTATCCGGCCGAAGCGGCGGCCTATCGCCGGGCCTGCGACCTGCTCAACGCCCTGGGCTGCGTGGGACTGGGCATGATGTACGAACGAGGCAACGGCCTGATGATCAACCCGGCCCAGGCCCGGGTGCTGTACCAGAAGGCTTGCGATCTCGGGGTGCGGCGAGCATGCGGCGAGGTGCTTCGGCTCCACGAATCCAGCTGGGGAACTCGCTGACCCGATGAGACACCTGGCGCTCGTCGGGATGGCCCTCGCGGTTTTCGGCTGCTCCACCTCGGTCTTCGAGGGCAGCCAGAATTCGCTGGCCGAGGCCAACACCCGGTGGCACGCGGCCGGGGTGGCCAACTATGACTTCGATTTCCAGCGGACCTGCTTCTGTGTCACGGCCCTGACTCGGCCGGTGACCATCTCGGTCCGTAGTGATACTGTAGTCTCGGTCATCTACAGCGACAGCGGCACAGTGGCTGACTCCGCCGAATTCAGGGACTTCCTGACCATCGACCGGGTCTTCGCGTTCCTGCACCGGACCCTCAACCAGGGCCCCGCCGGCTTTACCACCGCCTACCACGAGCGGTACGGCTTCCCCGCCCTGGTGGTAATCGACTTTGACAGCGATGTCGAGGATGACGGGCTGACTCTGCGGATCGACGCCCTCCGGCCGGTCGATGCGGCGGCCAGTCGGCCGTGACCGGGATCAATCCTCGCCACACCATCGCTTCGCTGGGCCGGACCCCGACGCTTTCCGCAGTGGCGGTCGTCAGCGTCGCCATCGCGGTCAGTCTCTGCCTCCTCCTCTATAGTGTCCTTCAGCAAACCCTCCTCAAGCCACTGCCGTATTTCGAGCCCGAACGGCTGGTCCACATCATGGCGTCGGGGTCGGAGTACTGCCGCTATTGCCCCGATGGGCTCCCGGCTCATTCGCTCGAGAGCTGGAAGGAGTCGGGGCTTCGGTCGCTCAAGTCGGTGGGGTTGTATCGCTCCGCGGAGTCGGTCCTGCAGGAGCCGGGTGGAGAGTTCCGGCGGACCCAGACTGTCATGGTCCGCGGCGAGCTGTTCGCCACGCTCGCCACCCCGGCCGGACAGGGCCGCCTGCTCGATGGCAATGATGGCGTGAGTGTCGCAGTCGTCAGCCGGCGGTTCTGGCAGCGGACCATGGCGTCCGCGCCGATCACACCGGCAACCGTGCTGAGGATCGACGGGCGACCGGTGCAGGTCGTCGGGGTGCTGAGTGAGGGCAGCGAGCTGCCCGCTGATGGAGAAGTGTGGCTCAACGAGGGGGAAATCCGCTTCGCAGGCAGCGAGGAGTCGCCGCAGTATTTCGCGGTGGGCCGTCTGGCGGAGGGAGTGGCCGCCGAGCAGGCAAGATCGGAACTAACATCCATCGGCGTAACCGGTCTGGTGGCCAGTGGCCGCTTCAGGCCTGTGGCTGTCGTGGCCCCGTTGCGAGAGTATCTCAACCGGACCTCCGGGGACGCCCTCAAGCTGCTGCTGGCTTCCGCGGTGATGTCCCTCATTCTGGCCGCGGTCAATCTCCAGACCCTCCTGCTGGTCCGGGCCATCGACCACTCGGGCCAGACCGCCATCCGCCGAGCGCTGGGGGCGAGTGACTGGGACATCGCCCGGCAGATTCTGGCGGAAGGAGTAGTGCTCGGTTTCGGTGGCGCGGTGGCAGGATTGGCCATGGCCTGGATCGGTCGTCCGCTACTGGCCCGCTACCTGACGTCCCAGTGGTCTCGCGCCGTCTCCTTGCCGCTCGATTGGTCGATCGCCGGGATTGCGATCCTGCTGGCGACCGGACTCGCCGCGATCGTAACGGTGGCGCCACTGCTGCACGCCTGGTCGATCGACCTCCAGGCGTCGTTGCAGCAGCGGTCCGCCAGTACCACGACGGGGCGCCGGAATCTCCGGGTTCGGGCCTCTTTCGTGGTCTTCGAAGTGGCCTGCGCCCTGATCCTGGTTTCGGCGTCGGCGCTCCTCATCCGGGCCTACGGCACCAAGGACAGGGTCAACCTGGGATACGATGCCAGCCGGATCGCGGTGGTGCCGCTCGATCTTGCAGGTACCCGGTTCGACGACTGGAGCCGGGCGGCTTCGTTGTCCCGGCAGGTGATCGACGGGCTGCGGGCCAGTGGGGTGCACGCCTCGGCCTATTGGGCGGTCACCTCACCCGGTTTGGCCGTCGGGTTGAACCACTCCTGGACCACGATCGAAGGGGGGCCGGATCCCGCTGGCTCGAAGCGCCTGATGAGTGCCTATCATGTCTCGGCCGATTTCTTTGCCACGATCGGTATCCCATTGACGATAGGCCGGCCGTTCGGCGCCGAGGACCGCGAGGGAAGCGCGCCGGTGGTCATCGTGAACCAGGCTGCGGCCGACGCCTGGTGGCCCGGTCAATCGCCACTCGGCAGGCGAATCAAGCTGGCGCCGAAGGAATCAATCGCGCCGTGGCTGACCGTGGTGGGAATCGCGGCCAATACCCAGGGCATCGATCGCCGCGGGCTCTGGTTCGTGAGCTATCGCTCGGATCGAACCTACCCCGCGGTCTTCGTCCCGTTCGCGCAGCGCGCCGTGGACCTTCGAGGAGGGGCGCTTCCGCTCAATGATCTGTTCATCGGCCTCAACACCGGTCACGCCCCGCCGGGCGCGATCCCGCTGCTGCAGGGCCAGGTCCAACAGGCCGGCAGCGGACTTCCGCCAGCGTTCGCGACAACGCTCGAACAGCTCCAGATCGACAACGGCAGCTATCCCCAGATCCTGTTCTCGGGTCAGCTGCTGAGCAGCCTGGCACTGTTCTCGATGGCCCTCGCCGCCATCGGAATGTTCGGGGTGGTGGCGGAATCGATCCGCCGGCGCACCGGAGAGATCGGGATCCGTCGAGCACTGGGTGCCGGCGGCGGCAGCATCGCCCTGCTGGTATCGCGACCGGCGGCGGTCACGGTGCTGGCTGGTATTGGCCTTGGCTGCCTGCTGGCGATTGGATTCGAGGGAGCGCTGGCCCACGTATTTTTCGGGATCGGCGGCGGAAACCGGTACGGACTGCTGCTCGGTACCTCCCTTCACGATGGCCCTGCCCTGCTCGGCGCCGGAGCCTGCTTCCTCCTGTCCTGCGCCCTCGGCGTGCTGCTGCCGCTGCGGCGCGCATGGCGGATCGAGCCAATGGAGGCGCTGCGCCACCAGTAGCCGGATCATCGAGTCCCTGAGCCGACGCCTGAGGCGCCACGGTGCGGTGGCACGGTCAGCTGGTACGGTATATTCCCCGCCTCACCAAACCACGAGCAGCGATGACGGCAGCCGCCGATGCGGATGCGGGAACGAATACGGGCGCCCGCTGGCTTGGACAGGGCCGGTGGCAAGCCGGCCTGCTCATCCTCACCGCCATCATCGGATTCATCAGCTGGTCTCCCCGGCAGGGCGATTTCGCCGGCTACGTCCTGGTAGGCCGAGCGGTCCTGGCCGGAGCCGATATTTACCGGGCAACTCCGCCGGGGATCAATACCTGGCCGCCCTTCTTCAGCCTGGTCTGCGTGCCGCTGGCGCTGCTGAGCCAGATCAAGCCATACCTGGCCACCAGTGTCTGGCTGCTGCTCAATTTCGGATTCGTGCTGGCGGTGCTCAACCTGCTGGCCCGAATCCTCTACGGCCGGCGGCTGACGCTGAGGAGAGTGGCCGGCGGGTCCTCGCTCTCGATTACTTCTGCGGCCCTGCTGGCGCCGCTGGCGCTGACCTCCACCTACCTGTTCAATAACTTCGAGCACGTCCAGATCAACCTGATCCTGCTGGGCCTGTCACTCGGCGGGCTCTACCTGCTTGACCGAGGCCGGATGGTTGCGGGTGCACTGGCGCTGGGCCTGGCCATTGCCATGAAGGTCATGCCGGTGGTCCTGCTGCCGTATCTGGCCCTGCGCCGGCAGTGGCGGACCTTTTTCGCGGCCTCGGTGGCCACGGCGCTGCTGTCGCTCAGCCCGATCGTGGTCTTCGGCTGGGGACGATATTGGGAGTACGTCGCGTCATGGCGGCGGGTGGTGGGATGGGGCTGGGGTGTGGGGGCGTACAACCAGAGCATCTACGCCATGTGGGACCGGCTGATCGGACACCAGGTGTATCCATTCGCGCCGGGCCAGAACTACAACCTGGTCAAGTCGGGCAATCCGGCGGTGACGGTCGTCTTTGGCCTCTCACTGCTGCTCATCGGATTGCTGACCCTGCGGCAATTCCGCGTCAGCGCCGCCAGGTCGGCGCTGGTGGTGGCGGCCGAGTGGAGCGCGATGCTGATTATCTCGACCCTGTGGGGGCCGGTGGCCTGGAAGCTCTATTTCGTGGTGCTGCTGGTGCCCAATGCCCTGCTGTTTCTGGTGTGGCGCCGCCACGAGCTGGACCCGGGCGGCCGCAAGGCTGCCGGCTGGATTCTGTTCTCGTCAGCAGCCCTGGCCGTGCTGACCGGCCATGACCTGATCGGAAACCAATTGGCCGGGCAACTCGAACTGGGCTCGATCGCCACGATCTCGGTCCTGATCATGCTTGGCGGGGTACTGTGGCTGCGGGGGCGCCCCGACCTGCTGCAGCCGCCCATCGAGGCCGCTGCCCCATCATTGTAGATTGAGTCTTCCCTCAACAACACTCATTTCCCGGAGGATTGAATGAAGAGTGCCGGCGTCATCCCCGCTTCCTGGTCGCCCCAGCTGCTCAGCGCCGCAAGGATCGTGATTGCGTTTCTCTTCATGTCGCATGGACTGCAGAAGCTGTTCGCGTACCCGGGTGACGGCACCGGCCATACGGTGGCCCTGGGCTCGATCTTCGGCGCGGCCGGCATCATCGAGACCTTCGGGGGCGGGCTCATCCTGATCGGCCTGGGCACCCGTTTCGCGGCCTTTCTCTGCTCCGGCGAGATGGCGGTGGCCTATTTCATGTTCCACGCCAAGGGCGGCTTCTGGCCCATCCTCAACCACGGCGAGATCGTGGTGGCGTTCTGCTTCTTCTTCCTCTATGTCGCCGCGGCCGGTCCGGGTCCGTGGAGCGTGGACGCGGCACTCTCCAAGGCTGACTAGATGCGGTTCACCATCCTTGGACTCGCCGGCCTGCTCGCGGTCTCGGCGTGCCGCCAGGGAGGGATGATGCATGCGCCGGCCGCCCCGGAAGGATTCCGGTATGCCTCGGCTTCTCCGGATTGTGCCCCCTGGGACGGCCGCGCCATCACGGTGCTGCTGTCCGACCGGGCCGGCACCGATTCCGGCGGAATCAGCGGTGATCAACGGCCGCTGGTCCGGGTCTCGATCTACCCCCGCAGCGCTTCGGTCGGTGGCCAGAGCTACGCGTGGCCCGCCGACCCCCAGGCGGGCAGTGCCATGCGGTGCCTTGCCGGCGCCGAGTGCCAGAGCGCCACCCGCGGCATTGTCACCATTACCAACACCCTGCCCGATAGCGTGGTACTCGGGTCGGTCCAGCTTCACTTTGCCGACGGTAGCGGCATCACCGGTGGATTCCGGGCCCGCTGGATCGAGCGGCGGGTCCTGTGCGGCTGAGGTTAGGATTCGTGGCTGTGCGATGGACCGTCAAGACTCATCTGCTGCTGAATAGTTCGACCGGCGCCGCACTCCCGCGGCTTCGGGCCCAGACCGACTGACCCGAGGTAACCTGTGCTTCTCCTGTCCGCCGCCCTCATCCTGTTCCAGCAGCCACAGCAGACCGCCCAACTGCCGCCGTCTCCCGTCAAGCGGATCGAGATCGAACCGGCCAACCGCACCATTACGGCCGGCGATTCGGTGCAGCTCCACCTGCGCGCCCTCGATGAAAATGGCGCCGCCGTTCCCAATGCGGTGCTGTCGGTGAAGATGCTGGGCGGCCAGGGGGAGGGCGATGTGAAGCCCGAGAGTTTCTGGCTGGTGGCCAGTTCGGTCGGCAAATTCCCGCTGGCACTGGTGGCGACCGCACCGGGCACCCGGCCGTTCATCGATTCGACCTCGGTCGAGTTTCGCGCCGTGGCCGGTCCGGTGACCCGGGTCGAGGTCCAGCCCAAGTCGATCGCTATCGTGAGTGGCCAATCCCTCCGGGTCGAGGCATTGGCCTTTTCCCGGGTCAACGACCGGAGCCATGAACCGGTCCGCTGGCGTTCCAGCGACGCCAAGGTGGTCTCGGTGAGCGCCGAGGGAATGATCACCGGCAGCGTCCCCGGCAAAGCGGTCCTCACCGCCAGCGCTGGAACGGCCTCTGCCTCGCTGGATGTCCGGGTGGTCCCCGCGACCGTGGCCAGGCTGACCCTCTTCCCGGCCAAGTCCGAGGTCCGCCAGGGCGACGTGATCCCGTTCCGGGTCGACGCCAAGGATGCGGCCGGAAAAGCCATCAGCGGCCTGACCCCGACGTGGAGCTTTTCCCCGGGTGATGGCCAGCTCGATGCCGACGGACACTTCGTCGCCTATCGCACCGGCAGCTACACCGTGACCGCCACCCTCGGCAGCCGAGCGGCCAGCGCCAACGTCACCGTGAGGGAACGGGACGTGCGCCGGTCGGTGACGGTCGTTGGCCGCCTGCCCCGCACCGGCTTTGCCACCTCCGAAGTCTGGATCCACCCCAACGGCAAGGTGGCCTACCTCGGCACCCACATGGGTGGCGACCGGCTCTACGCCATCGATATCAGCAATCCGGCGGCGCCGACCGTGGTCGATTCGATCCAGGCCAACACCCGGCTGGTCAATGACATGCAGACCACCGCCGACGGCAACTACCTGGTCTTCACCCGTGAGGGTGCTGCTGACCGCAAGAACGGCATCGTGATCGCCGATACCCACGACCCGCTGCACCCCAGGGAAATCTCGCAGTTCGTCGACGGCGTGGCGTCGGGCGTCCACTCGGTCTACATCTACGAGAACGACAAGTACGGCAAGTATGTCTTCATCACCAACGACGGCACCGGTGCCATCGACATCGTGAACATCACCGACCCGCTCCATCCGGTCCGGGCCGGCGAATGGCGCACCGATCGGCCCGATGCGTCCCGTTACGTCCACGATCTCGATATCGTCGACGGCATCATGTACGCCAGTTACTGGAACGACGGGCTGGTCATCCTCGATATCGGCAACGGCAAGTGGGGCGGCAAGCCCGACAAGCCGGTGATGATCTCGCAGTACAAGTACGATCTCGACTCGCTGTACAAGGAAGTCGAGGACGTCTCGAGTGCCGGCTTCGGCCGAGGCACCCATACCGCGTGGCGCCAGCGGGGCGGCAAGTACGTCTTCATCTCCGATGAGGTCTACCTCAACGGCGATATCGAAGGGGCCAAGGACGCCTCCAGCAGCCGGATGTACGGCACCCTGCAGGTGCTCGACGTGAGCGACATCGAACACCCGAAGGCCGTGGCCTGGTACACCCCCGAAATGGGCGGCGTCCACAACGTCTGGCAGGCCGGCGATACGCTCTACATGGGTGCCTACGATGCCGGCTTCCACGTCTTCGACATCTCGGGTGAGCTCAAGGGCGATCTCCGGGCCCAGCACCGCGAGATGGCCTCACTCAACACCGCCGACATGGGCGGCGCGGTCAAGAACGCCGCCTTTGACTGGGGTGTGGTGCTGAACCCGAAGGATGGCCTGGCCTACGTCAACGACTTCAACAACGGCCTCTGGGTCATCCGGGTGAATCCCAAGAAGCCCGCCACGCCCGCGCTGCCGTGATCCCCTCGTCCTCCAGCATGCTGCTCGTCGCCGCATTCGCGGCGGCGAGCCTCTCGGCGCAGCAGAGCGCTCCACCCGTCACGCCACCCGACCGCGACTACCTGGTGTTCGTCGCCAGCGAGGGCAATGACCAGATCTCGCTGATCCGGTTCGGGCCCAGGGGCGCCAGGGTCGAGCGCAGCCGCCAGATGGGCACCAACCCGACGGAGCTGGTGGGGCCGCACGGCCTGTCTGTCTCGCCGGATGGGCTCTGGTATTACGTAACCACGGCGCATGGCACACCCAACGGCTCGATCTGGAAATTTTCCACCGCCGATGACCGCCAGGCTGGCCGGATCGAACTCGGCCTCTTCCCGGCCACCGTGCAGGTGGCACCGGGTGGGCACTATGTCTGGGTGGTGAATTTCAACCTGTATGGCGACATGGTTCCATCGTCGGTGTCGGTGGTCTACGCCGATCAGATGGTCGAGGTCAAGCGGATTCCGACCTGTGTCATGCCGCATGGCTCACGGCTGTCGACCGACGGCAGCAAGCAGTACTCCGCCTGCATGATGAACGATGAGCTGATCGAGATCGACGCCGCCCGGATGGCCGTGGACCGGCACTTCATGCTGGCCAAGGGCCACGAGATGGGAATGACCGGTGCGCCCGGTGCCATGACCACAGGCGCGATGGACATGGGCGGCCACGGCATGACGCCGCCCAAGCCGGGCGATGTCAGCTGCTCGCCAACCTGGGCCCAGCCGTCGATCGATGGCCAGACGGTCTGGGTGGCGTGCAACAAGGCCAGCGACCTGGTCGAGATCGACGTGGCCAGCTGGACCATGCGGCGCCGCATCCCGGCCGGAGAAGGGGTCTACAACCTGGCCGCCAGCCACGACGGCCGGCTGATCGTGGGTACCAACAAGCGGGGCAAGTCGGTGTCGGTCATCGATGCGGTGAGCGGCAAGGAGCTGGCCCGGATCCCGACCAGCCGCCGGGTGCCCAGCGGCCTGGTGATCTCGCCGGATGACCGCTACGCCTTTGTCACCCTCGAAGGGGTGGGATCAGAGCCGGGGACGGTGGATATTATCGACCTGAACGCGCTTTCCCGCATCGCCAGCGTCGATGTGGGCCAGCAGGCGGGCGGTATCGACTTCTGGAAGACCGACAGCCCTCACTGACCCGTTGATCCCCATGTCGATCCGGCATTCGCAGCCCGCGCCGATCCGTCCGCCGCTCCGGTCACGACCATGCTGACCATCGCCCTGATCGGTGATCACGACCCGGCCATCACCGCCCACCGCGCCATTCCGCTGGCCCTCGAGCTGACGGGCCGGAAGGAAGGGTTGCCCCTCGAGTGGCGCTGGATCCCGACTACTGATCTCGCCGAGTCGCTGTCGGCCCTCGATGAAATGGCCGGCGTCTGGTGCGTACCGGGCAGCCCCTACGCCAGTGCCATCGGTGCCATGTCCGCGATCCGGCATGCCCGGCTGACCCAACTCCCCTTCCTGGGCACCTGCGGCGGATTTCAGCACGCGCTGCTCGAGTATGCCGAGTCGCAGTGGCGCCTCAGCGTCACCGCCCATGCGGAAACCGAGCCGGACGCCGTGAATCCGGTCATCAGCCCGCTGGCCTGCTCGCTGGTGGAGCAGAGTGGCATCATCCATTTCACCCCCGGCTCCTGCGTGGCCCGGGCATACGGAGCGCTCCAGGCCACAGAGGGGTACCACTGCCGCTACGGCCTCAATCCGATGTATGCCAGCCGCCTCGATGCCGGCCCGCTCCGGGTGACCGGCCGCGACGATGGCGGCGAGGTCCGGGTGGTCGAGCTCGACGAGCACCCTTTTTTTGTGGCCACTTTGTTCCAGCCCGAGCGCGCCGCGCTGGCGGGCACCTTGCCGCCACTGGTCCACGCCTTTGTCCACGCCGCGGTGAATGCCACCCAGACCGGAGCCGAGTCGCGCTCCAGGGCCCACTGACTTGATCCGACCCGGTACGGCGCTGCTGCTGATTGGCCTGTGGATCCCCGCGATGGTCGAGGGCCAGGCCCCGACCCGCTACCATTTTCGCGCCGGTGACACCCTGGTGTACCACGCCCAGAACCGCGACTCGAGCGTGCTCACCACGCCGCAAGGGCCGGTCACAGCGGTCACGTTGTCCGAATCGACGGTGCGCCTGATCTTCGGCGCCCGCGGAGCCGCCACGGCCGCCTTTACCGCTCTCACGGTGCTGCTCAGGACGGACAAGGGACCGATTTCCCCAACCACCGACTCGGCGCTTAACCGTCCATTCCTCGTCACGGTCAGCGATCGGGGACTGGCCCAGACCATTTCGGCGCCGCCATTGCCGGAAGCGGTAACCCGGATCGTGGATCTGGCCACCGAGTTCGACGATTTTTTCCTGGTGCTGCCCGCCAAGCCGCTGGCGGTTGGAGTGGCATGGGTGGATACGGTGAGCCAGACCGGATCGGCGGCCGGCGGCCTCAAATTCACCCGCCGGGCGATCACGAACTTCAATGTGTCACGCGATACCATCGTCAACGGCATACCCTGCCTGATCGTCGTGGGCGCCAGCATGCAGACCCTCGATGCCGCCGGCCCGGGGTCGGCGCCGGGCCGGACGGTGACCAACCATCAGACCGGCTTCGACAACGGATTCTTCCTGTTCGATCCGGTGGCCGGGCGGATGCTGGGACGGCAGCGGACCGGCGAGTTTACCGGGACGCTCCGGATGAGTGGAGGACCCAGGACGGAAGAGTATCCGCTGGCCCGCCGATTCCTGACCGGAATGGGGCTGGTGCCGCGAGCGGGGCCGTAAGGCGGGAACGCAGGCAGGGCAGTACCTTGGAAATGGCAGTACCAGTGCAGCTCGCGGCGGGCGCCGCGGACACCATGACACCAGGAGGAGCGAACGTGACCACCAGGAGCAAGCCGGACAATGACACCGCCGCCGAAGCGCCGATGACCCGCGCCCGGCTGATCGAATTGCTGAATGAGGACCTGGCCCGGGAATACCAGGCGGTCATTGCCTACGTCGTCTATTCCCAGGTCATCAAGGGCGCGGCGTATATGTCGATCGCCAAGGAACTCGAGGTTCACGCTTCGGAGGAGCTGGCCCACGCCATCACCATCTGCAAGCAGATCGATTATCTCGGTGGCGCTCCGACCGCGGTGCCGGCGCCGGTCCGCACCTCCGACGACGCCAAGGCCATGCTCCGGTTCGACCTCGAGAACGAGTTCAAGACCATTCAGAACTACCGGGAACGGGTCCGGCAGTGCGAGGAGATGGGAGAGTTCGCGATGGCGGAACACATTCGCGAGATCCTGGTCCAGGAGCAGGAGCACCTGATCGACCTGGCCACCGCGCTCGGGGTTGATGCACCCGATATCAGCAAGAAGCACATCTAGCGGGACAGGGCAGGCGGGAGGGAATACGCGGGCCGGAGCCATGCTCCGGCCCGCGGTGCATCCAATGCCTAGAGCTGGACCCGGAGCAGTCCGGCCAGCCATTCCACGATGCGCTCGGCCACCGGCCGGCGGTGCCAGGCTTCGAGTGTCAGCTGGCGCGACCGGGCCTTGTCACGCTCGAACGCCTCGATTTCGACGGCGGCAAACTCCCGGTCGAGGATATTGAGGTTGGCCTCGTCATTGAGCCGGAATGAGCGGCTGTCGAAGTTGGTCGAGCCCACCGACGACCAGATCTCGTCCACCACCATGACCTTGACGTGGTACATCGTGGGCTGGAATTCGTAGATCGATATCCCGGCCTCGAGCAGCGGCCCCCAGCGGGAGCGGGATGCACGCCGCACCAGGGCGGTGTCGGTGTGGCGGCCAGGGACGATGATTTCGATCCGGACTCCGCGCCGGGCGGCGGACACCAGGGTGGTGACCGAAAGATCGTCGGGAACGAAATAGGCGTTGGCCAGGCGGACGGTGCGGGTCGCGGCAGCCACCGAGAGCAGGTACATCAGCCGGACGCTCTCGCTCGCCTCGCTGGTGGCGCTCTTGAACAGCTGGGCCACCTGGGTGCCGCGGGGCTCGATGGCCGGGAAGTATTCGTCGCCATGGAGCAGTTCGGCCCGCTCCTCGATCCAGTTGTCCATGAACGCGGCCTGCATCTGGGCCACCGCCGGTCCTTCGAGCTTGAAATGGGAATCCCGCCAGTGCTCCGGATCCTGGGCGTGCCCCTCCCAGAGATCGGCAATCCCGACCCCACCGGTGAAGCCCACCACCCCATCGACCACCAGCAGTTTGCGATGGGTCCGGTTGTTAAGCCGGCCCAGCGTGTACCAGCGGGGCCGGTGATACTTGATGATCTGCACCCCCGCGGCCGTCATGGCGGCGATGATCTCCCGGTCCATCTTCCCACTGCCGACCCAATCCAGGATGACGTGCACCCGGACTCCGGACCGGGCCCGGTCGATCAGCGCATCGGCAAAGGCCCGGCCGATACTACCCGACCAGTAGATATAGGTCTCGAAGGTGATGGTGCGGCGGGCCGAGCCGAGGGCCTCCAGCATGGCGGGGAAGATCTGGTCGCCGTTGTAGAGGGAGGTGACCCGGTTGCCCCCGACCAGCGCCGGTCCGAGCAGCACACTCATCGAGCGGGCAAAGGCCGGATCCTCGACTCCGTAGAGATGCTCGATCTCATGCTCGATGGACTTCTGGCCCGCCCGGAGGTTGGCCACCAGGAAGACCAGCACTGCCAGCGCCGCCAGCACCAGTCCGACAGTCATGCTCTGATCCGGGTTGATGAAAAGGGGCAACGGTGCCCCGGAAGCGGGCCCCTGCCCGGCGGGAAGGTAGTGCCGGCGAGCCGCGCTTTGATCCAGCCCTCCACCGGGCCACCTTTGGGCACGGATCGCTGCGTCCGGCTGGCCGGGGCGGCATGACATTCATAGATCGGACGGCAATCGAATGAATCTTCCACGGGTCACTGCCATCGCGGCCTCCATTACCGCCGGTGCCGCGGTCATCGCGATCCTGACACTGGGCCGCCCCGTCTTCGTACCGATCGCGCTGGCTTCCGTCTTTGCCGCGGTGCTGCGCCCGATCATCCGTCGGATGGAACGGCTGCGAATCCCCGCCCCCGTCGGCGCCTCCATCCTGCTGCTCGGCTCGCTGGCCATCCTGATTGCCGCCGGCACGGCACTGTCCGACCCAGCCCAGCAGTGGATGGCCAGGGCGCCCAAGGCCGCCGCCTCGGCCGGCAAGAAACTGCGAAGCCTGCGGCACAAATTCGACTGGATCAGCAACGCCATCCAGCCTGCCGCCGGGCCCACCACCCAGGCGGTGGGACCGGTCAGTCCGGCACTCGGCAATGCCGACACGCCGTCGGTGGCGCTACCGACCGTGGTCCAGGTGTCGCAGGCGCCGGCGCCGCCGGACTTCAGCCCGATCCTCAGCGCCGCATTCGGCACCACCACCGAAATCATCAGTACCGGTGTGACGATGCTGCTGCTGCTCTTCTTCCTGCTGGCCGGGGGGCGGACCTGGCGCAAGCGATTGCTCAGGATGGCCCCCAATCCGGAGGCCGGCCAGCGGATGGTGGACACCATGGACGAGATTCAGCATGTCATCTCGCGCTACTTCTTTACGACACTGCTCATCAACCTGGGCCAGGGAACACTGGTCGGCCTTGCCATGTGGGCCGTCGGGATGCCGTCTCCGGTGGTCTGGGGCATCATGTGCGCCGTGTTCGAGTTCATCCCGTACGCCGGCGGACTGACCGTGGTGCTGCTGCTGACGCTGGTCGGGTTGTCAGTGTCGAACAACGTCTCCCATGCCCTGCTCGCTCCCGGACTCTACCTGCTGATCACCAGTCTGCAGAACAACCTGGTCAGCCCGGTGGTGTATGGCAAAGGCCTGAAGCTGAATCCGGTGCCGATCCTGATCGCGGTGGTGGCAGGCTGGTTCATGTGGGGAGTACCCGGCGCCTTTCTGGCGGTCCCCATCCTCGGCGCGCTCAAAGTGATCTGCAACCGGGCCGAGCACCTGAAGGGAGTCGGCGCCCTGCTGGCCGATTGATCAGGCCGCCCCGGTCTGTTCCAGGGTCCAGGCCTCGGCCACGGCCCTGGCCCTGACCGCATCATCGACCACCAGGATCAGCCGGTGCTCGTGATCGCTGTACAGGACCGTGATATTCACCCCGGCCTCCGCCATCCGCCGGGTCAGCTTGCCCAGCTGCCCCGGCACTCCCTGAAGCAGCCGCTGGACCACCACCTCGTGCTCGGCCACCACCTTGATCCCCACCGCCGTGAGGGCCTGTCGCGCCGCCACCGGATCGCGAAACAGGAAATGGGCGACACCCCCGCCGTTCGCGACCCAGGCCCCGCCGCCTTCGATGCTGACGCCCGCCGCTCCCAGGGCCTCGCCCATGGCGGCCAGCGCGCCGGGGCGGTTGTCCAGCTCGATGGTCAGGTCTTTCACAATCACCTCGGCAGCGGGGAGCACCAAACCTGGAGCTGGACTGCTCATTATGCTTTGTTTACCATCAAAGTATGCCGAACAGCCCGGATATCGCCGCCATCGCCCGTCTGGTCGGGGACCCTACCCGGGGCCGGATACTGACCGCTCTCATGGATGGCCGGGCGCACACCGCCACTGAGCTGGCAATGGCCGGGGCAGTCACCCCATCCACCACCTCAAGCCACCTGGCCCGGTTGCGCCGAGCGGGGCTGATCACGGAGGTCAGGCAGGGGCGCCACCGCTACTTCAGGCTGGCCGGTCCCGACGTGGCCGCCGCGATCGAGAGCCTGATGAGAATCGCCCCAAGGTCGGTGGCTCGTCAGATCACTACCGGTCCTGATTCGGCCGAATTGCGGCACGCCCGGACCTGCTATGACCACCTCGCCGGCGAGGTGGCGGTCCACTTTCTCGAGCGATTGAGGGCGGGGCACCTGGTCGGCGGCACCGATGACGAGATGGAGCTGACTGCCAAGGGGAGGGCCTGGTGCGGACGCCGAGGCATCGATCTGTCCAGCCTGGCTGAGTCACGGCGGCGGCTCTGCCGTCCCTGCCTCGATTGGAGCGAGCGGCGCACCCACCTGGCCGGCGCGCTGGGCTCGGCCGTCCTGCAGCGGCTGGTGGCCATCCGGTATGCCCGGATGATCCGGGGCACCCGTCGAGTGGTGCTCTCTCCGCAGGGAGAGTCGTTCCTGCGCCATCCGGCCGGCTGACGATTACCGCGCGTCCATGATCTTCCGCAGGTCGCTGATGTCGACCGGCTTGACGGTGGGCACATCGAAACCGGCCGCGGCCGAGAGCTGGCGGTCCCGGTCCTGGCCGTACCCCGTCATGGCAATGATCTGGATTTCCTTCATTCCCCGCTGTCGGAGGGTGCGGCAGATCTCGTAGCCGTCCATCCCGGGCAGTCCAAGATCGAGCAGGCTCACCTCCGGCAAATGGTCACTGGCCAGCGCCGCCGACGCCGGGGACCTGGGTATGGCCGCCCAGGTCTCGGGAGGTGTGTTTCCAGGCACATAACGGGGGAAACGAGGGACGCCGGAAGACTCGAGAGCCTTCCGGCGTTCCGCCGCCCTTCATTCCGGCTTGGGTGCCGGATTGAAGTGCTACCGGCCCCGGGGAGAGGCCGGCGTGGACACCTTCGCTAGATCGCGGTGGTGGACTTGCCGCGGCCCATGATCATCGAGACCAGGAACAGGATCAGGAAGACCCAGAACAGGATCTTGGCAATGCCGACGGCCGTGCCGGCGATGCCACCAAAGCCGAACACGGCGGCGACGATGGCGATGACCAGGAAAATCAGTGCGTAGCGCAGCATGGATCGGTCCTCTCTAGAAGTGGAACCCGGCGAGCAGCAGGAACGTGCGGGTTTTGTAGCTCTCCGAACTGGTTACCGTGGACGGATTCAGATCGGTGAGGCCGTAGACGTAGCGCCCTTCAACCGAGAACCCGGTGGAGGTGCTGCCACCGAAGCGGACACCGGCACCAATCACACCCGCGAAGACCGTCTTCTTGTGGTCGCCGCCGCAATCGCCGCTGCCGTTATCGCACTTGACCTCGAACGAGACCTGAGGGCCAAGGTAGGCAAAGGGCTTGATGGCCGGGGTCGGGATCATGACCCGGAGGTAGGCCGGCACGCTGATGTAGCTCAGCTTGAGGCTGCTCTCTGTCGCCGCGCTGGTCAGGCCCTCCTGCGAGAATAACCCCTCAACGCCGAACCCGATGAGCGCGGGGGCGGACTCCAGCGAGAGGCCGCCGGCGAAACCGCTCCGGCCCTTGAGGTCACCGGGCAGCACGCCCTTGTTCGAAATATTGCCGAAGGCAACACCGGCCTTGATGCCGAACTGAGCGTGAGCCACGACAGGAGCCGCCAGCAGGGCCAGGGCCACGAACGCAACCGAACTCCGTTTCATGCAGACATCTCCGGTTCAGGAAAAAGCACTCCGGGCCCCACGGCCCCGGAGCGAAGGGGGGCGGAATAGGCCCCGCCACCCACCAGCCGGGGAGACCGGATGAGTGACGGTATGGCGGACGCATCGGGGATGAGTCGTCCGGGCCTATTGTTCCGGCCACTATTCCGCATGTTCGAAATCCTCGGACCAGTCGGCCACTTCGGGCACGCCCGATCCTGACGCCGCGATCACGATCGTGTAGGCCGATCCCGGCTGCAGTGGGAACCGGGTCAGCGCCATCGTTCCCGGTGCCTGCCCTCCCACCCGAAGTTCGAGATCGACCCACACCGGCAAAAACCGATAGGGGATGGAGCCCTCGCCGCATGCAAGCCTGATGACTAGCGGCACCGGCGGCCCGCTGACCACCGCGGTGAGGGATCCGACGACGCCCGCGGAATGGGTCACGCGAAGCCGGCACTGCTCCTTGCCCATGGGCCAGTCCTCACGCAGCACCGACACCAGGAAGTCATCGGCTTCCGAAGGCCGTCGGGTGAACTGCGGAGTCACTGGCCCAGTGGTGCGCCCGGCGGGAAGCGGCGCTGACCGCCCCGTCACCTGGGCCGAATGGACCAGGTCGAAGCCCCTGGCGAACAGCAGTTCCCGCGCGGAAATGCCCGCCGGCCTGTGCTGACGCACGGTGTGAGCTCCGACCTGATTCATCCAGTCAGACATGCTGCAGGCCTCTTGACTACCGGTCGAACTGGTAATCGTGGTTGGCCTTCTGGAACTCCTTGACCTGCTTTTCCGCTTCATCGCGGCTGATGCCGTAGGCTTCCTGGACCTTGCCGACCAGCTGCTCCGACTTGCCGGCAATGACGTCCAGATTGTCATTGGTCAGCTTGCCCCAGCGGGTCTGCACCTTGCCCTTGAACTGCTTCCAGTTGCCCTGGATGGTGTCGCTATTCATGAGAACTTCTCCATTTCCTGGCCTGACTGCGACCATAAAAAAAGAGGGCGCGACCTCGACCCCTCCAACCGGAGGAACCGATTCACGCCCTCGTCTCGCGGAGCCACTCGCTCCGTGCGACAGGGCAGCTCACTGTGCGTGAGCCATCCCGTATTGAGGCCCGGACCATCGGGCAATAAAAAAGGCACCGACCCGTCAGCCAGATCACGGGAGGCGCCTTCGACTGGTGAGCCACACGCCTCACCCGACAAGGTGGGTAACGGTGTGCCGCTACCCTGCTGCACTGACTTTACAAACTTGCCCGGACTGACGCAAGTCCCAATTTCACTTCATCCACCCGGAACGTCGGCCATAAACGCTTGCGCACTGTGAGATGCAGCACTAATCTGAAGGCAGCAAATCACTATACCACGTCGCATATCGGATCCGGTCCGGCCGGATCGCCTTGGCGAGGGCAGGTGGTCGATGCCGCCCGTTGAAGGCACGAGCGAGTTCCCCTGTCGATGACCGCGGGTGGAACGCCGTGCCTTTTTGTCGTTTCCGGTTGCTGCCTGTGGCGGGGAATCCTCGCAGAGAGCTGATGCCTGACCGAGTGATTATTCCGGACGAAATGCCAGGCCGCGTGAAGGCATGGGACCGCACCTGGATCATCCAGGGGTGGCTGATGGTGGTCGTGGGCCTGGCAGGTACCGGTGGATGGGTGCTCGGGATCCGCGAACTGATTCAGCCGATGGTGAGCCTCGCGCCCATCGCGCCGTTGACCGCCCTGGCGCTCCTGGCACTCGGGATCGGCGCCATTGCCCTGGGGCGCGGACTGTACAGCGCCGCGCTCGCCGGCGCTGCGGTGGCCACCACCCTCATCATCGCCGCGCTGTTCCAGCTGGTCACCGGGATTGGGGTCGGTATCGAGTCCCTGATTCGCCAGCCCGGCGCCGCGTTGCTCCCGCCCGGTGTGTCTGCCATTCCGGTGTCCTTCGCGTCGGCCTTTACGGTGCTGCTGGTGGCGGCGGCCGTGGCCTTCCTCGCGGCCAGGCCCAACAGCGCAGTCCTGTCGTTCGTCATCGGCATCATCGGCGTCACCGTGGCCGCCATCAATCTGGCCGTGCTGCTCGGCCAGATGATCGGCCTGGCCTCGCTGGTGAATTTCGGCCCGGTCGTGGGCTCGCCACCCCAGGTGGCGTTTGCCTTCCTGGTCGTGGGCCTCGGGCTGACCATGATGGCCTGGAGCCACGACTGGGGCCCATCGACGATTCCCGAGTGGGCCGCCACGGCCAGCGGGCTGGCAGTATTCGTCACGGTCATGCTGCTGTGGTGGGCGTTCCTGCTGTCCGAACGCACCATGAGCAAGACCCAGCTGGCCGACACCAGCCGGCGGTTCAGCGCCAGGGTCACCGAGAGCCTCAACCGGGTGGACCAGGCGCTGCACAGCATTACCAATGCATCCAACGCAGGCGCGGTCGGAACCCTGGGCTGGTCCCGCTTCGTCGACGGCGTGGTGCAGTCGGTGCCGGGCCTGCTAAGCGTTTCGTTCGTCAGCCCCGGCGGCAAGAGTGTGGCCATGATCCGCCCGCCGCCGGATTCGCTGGTGGTCGGACTGCAGCTGTCGCGTCAGATTGCCGGTCACACCGGCGATGCACCGGCCCTCGGGAACATCCGTCATTTCTCGCTGGTGGACACGGCCGGGACGGTCGCGGTTGTGGTGCCCCGGTGTGACCTTGGCAACTGCGAGGGCTTCATCGTGGGCCTGGTCCAGCCCACCCTGCTGCTCCAGCCGCTGCTGGGCGATACGGTCGACGGCTATCATCGCTCGGTGGCGTGGCGCGGCCGGGTGCTGGCGGCCTCGGCGCCGTGGCTCCCCGCCTATGCCGAGTATTCCCTCAAGTCCACCATGCCGATCGATGACATGCAGTGGGACTTGTCGGTCTGGCCCACACCCGAAACCCGGGAACGGGCCGGCTCGGATCTACCCTGGCTGCTGTTGACCTTTGGCCTGGTCGTCAGCGGACTGCTGCCGGTGACGATGCAACTGACCCGGATCGTGTTCGACAGCCGGCAAACCACCGAAAAAGCCAGGCTGCAACTTGCGCTGGGTGGCGCCACCGACCGGGCGTGGTCCTGGGAAATCCCCAGCCGCGCCTCGATCGGCCCCGCTATTCGTTCCACCGCGGTCGACGGACAGGAAGAGCGGGTGGGCCGGTGGACCTCGCTGATCCACGCCGAGGACCGGGCCCAGGTCGAAACCCTGCTCAATGCCCACCTCGACGGCCGCACCGCGGCCTTCGAGGCTCAGTATCGCCTGGCCGGCGCGGACGGCGACTGGATCTGGCGGGTCGATCGCGGCCGGGTGGCGGAGCGCGGGGTGTATGGCACTCCCCTGCGGATGCACGGAGTCAGCGGCGATGTCAGCGCCCGACGGCGCTCCGAAGAGGAGCGGGAAAACAGCGAACTCCGGTTCCGCGCGGCGTTCGACAGCGACTACCAGTTCCGCGCCCTGCTCGACATGAATTGCGAGCTGATTGAAGCCAATCCGTCCGCCCTCGGACTGCTGGGCAAGGATTCGACGGTCGGTACCCTCCGGGGCACCCATTTCGCCGACGGCCACTGGTGGTCCGGGGACGCCGGGCGCCAGTGGGCCCGCGCCGCCTGCGAGCAGGCCAAGCTGGGCGAGGTCGTGGCCGATGAGATCGAGATCGTGAATTCGGCCGGTGAGACCCTGGTGATGGATTTCTCGGTCAAGCCGATCAGGAGCCCCGATGGCCAGGTCGTGCAGCTGTTTGCCGAGGGCCGTGACATTACCCAGCGGCGCCAGGCCGAGGCGGAGTTGCGCGAGGTGGAAACCCTGACCACCATGGGCCGCATCGCGGCCCGGGTGGCACACGAGATCAACAACCCGCTGGCCGGGATCCAGAGCGCCTTTCTGCTGGTCCGGGACGCGATACCAAAGGATCACCCTCACTATTCATACGTCGGGGCGGTCGAGCGGGAAATCGCCCGGATTGCCGACGTGACCCGGCAGCTGTATGAGACCTACCGCCCCGAAACTGCGCCGGATTCGGGGCATACCGGTGTCCGGGTGGTGATCGATGACGCGGTCGCCTTTCTGAAGCAGGTCAACCGCGCCTCGCAGGTGAACATCGAGGCCGATATCGGCGCCGTGCCAGCCCGGGTGCCGATCCCCGAGTCGGTGCTGCGCCAGTCGGTCTACAATCTGGTTCAGAATGCCGTCGAGGCCTCTCCGCAAGGCGGCACGGTGACGGTGCGGGCCGGTCTCGAGGATGGGGCATTTGTCCTGAGTGTCCGCGACCAGGGCCAGGGCGTGCCGGCCGATTCGCGTCAGCGGATCTTCGAACCGTTCATCAGCACCAAGAGCCGTGAAGTGACTACCGGCGGCATGGGGATCGGCCTGTCGCTGGTCCGCCGGTCGGTGCAGGCGGTGGGCGGCACCATCGAAATTGTCGATCCGCCCGAGGGCGGTGCCGAGTTCGTGGTCAGGGTTCCCATTACGTCCAAGCGCATTCGAGGTGTGTCGTGACCGCTCCACTGAAAACCGTTGCTCCCGCCGCCACTTCCCGCGGCCGCATCCTGCTGGCCGACGACGAGCCGACATTCCTGAATGCCACCGCCGACCTGCTCCGGCGTGAAGGCTACGAATGCGTCACCGTCCCCGATGGCCCCTCCGCCCTGCAACAGGTGGAGACCGGCGAATTCGACCTGCTGATCACCGATCTCGAAATGCCGGGCAATTCCAATCTGGACCTGGTGCGCAAGATCGCCGAGACCAGCGGCGGGCTGCCCGTCATCGTGCTGACCGGCTTTCCGTCGGTCCGCTCGGCGGTGGCCTGCATCGAGCTGCCGGTGGCGGCGTACCTGGTCAAGCCGGTCGAGTTCCCGGCCCTGCTTACCCGGGTCGAGAGTTCGGTCTCGCGGTTCCGTTCCTACCGGGCGCTCGAGAGCGCCGAGCGCCGGCTCAAGGACTGGCGCCGGGAATTCGAGAATGTGTCGAGCGTGCACCGCCCCGGCGCACCGATGGCTGCACCGGCGGTGGACGTCTTTCTTTCGCTGACCCTCCGAAACGTGATGGGATCGCTGGTCGATCTCGATCAGCTGGGGCGGGCCCTGTCCGGCCGCGCCGTGGACGAGAATCCCTGCCAGTTGATGAATTGTCCCCGCGGCGCCCAACTGGTCTCGGCGGTGCGGGAGGCGGTCCAGGTCCTGGAAGAAACCAAGTCGGCGTTCAAGTCCAAGGCGCTGGGAGACCTGCGGCACCGGCTGGAGTTACTGCTCGAACACGTCTGACCGGCGGACAGGCGGCCGAAACTAAATTGAACCTTCGAATCTTTCTCGTCTCTCGTCTCTCGTCTCTCGTCTCTCGTCTCTCG